>JBOHCG010000250.1:0-10456 GCA_050698735.1 Streptosporangiaceae bacterium
GACTTGCACCGTGGCTGCACTCTATTTGCACCGCGCTTGCATTAACCCCGCATAAGCCCCCGAATGAATTGCACTGAAAATGCACCAGAGCTGCATTGGCGCTGCATGGCAAACAGGCCGAAGCCCAGGTGGAATTAAGTACATGGAAAGTACAAGAGCCACCGTGCGGAGTGATGCCGTATGACTTACGCCAACCCGGCCCAGCGACAGGAACCTTTTACCGGGCTCCGGGCGCTCGCTGATTTCCTGGCAAGCCACCCGGAGGTTTCCGCACCGCCATCCACCGACGTATTTGCATTCCCTCCTTTCGCTTCCGGCTCCGCGAAGCGACGGGAAATCGACGCGGTCGCCTCACACATCGGTTCGGACACCGAGACCTTTTCCTCTTACCGCCACTACGTACCGGCACCAGGGACCCGGTCGTCATGATCCTGGCCATCGTGGCGCTCCTGATCGGGCTGGGCGTCCTCGCAGTGCTGGTCCTCGTGCTGATCGGCATCCACCACGAGGAACGGCGCATGAGCCTGACCAGCGCCCCCCGCACCCGGACCCAAGCCGTCACCCGCCGGCTGCTCGGCCTCGGCGTCCGCACCCCCGGACCCGGCCGCGGCAGCGACCAGATCCCTCCCGGGAGCGATCTGCCATGACCGTGTCGATCCCGCCCCTCCCTTTCCCCGGCACCGGAACCGGCCGGCACCTGACCAGCCGCCCCCTGACCTCAGGCCTGCTTCTGATCATGTCCGGTCCGGTCGCCCCGCCACCCGGTCACGGCAGCCAGCCACCCCCACCCGCCTGGTTCAAGGACCGTTCCGGCATGTGGCTGCGCAACGCCGCCGCGGGACTGTGCATCCTGGCGGCCGCCGCGGCTGCGGTGAGCTTCACCGCCCAGTACCGGATGGCCGACGCTGCCCGTCACCTGGCAGTGGTCGCCGCCCTGGAGGCCGCCATCCCCGACGCCGCCGCCCTCGTCTTCGCCTGCCTCGGCGTCGCGCTGGCCCTGCACGGCCGCCGCGCGCTCCGCGCCCGGGCGCTCAACCTTGCCGCGGTCGGCGCCAGCGTGTTCATGAACGCGATCGCGGCCACGCCGGGCTGGCGGAACCTGGCTATCTGGGCCATGCCCCCGGTCGCCTATGCCCTAGCCAGCGACACCTTGATCAGCGTCGTCCGCGCGCGGGCCCTCGCCCTCCATCAGCACCTGGATACTGCGCTGGCCGACGACGCGGCCACCCCGCTGGCCATCTTCGGCGAGCTGATGCTGTGGCTGCTGCGCCTGGCCCTGGCTCCCGCGTCCACCCTGTCCGGGTTCCGCGCCTGGGTGCTCGAGGAATGCCCGGTCGCCCCCGGCCGCCGCGCCTCCCGGCCGCGCGCCGCTGATCGCTCGCACCGGCAGAACCCCTCGCCGTACCGGGCCGGGGTCCCGCGCCCGACCAAGACCGCCCGCTTCCTTTCCCTAGTTACCGAACGACACGGCGATCTCGCCACAGTCCCGCTCGAGCGTGTCGCGGGGATCTCGGCGGACCTTGCCCCCCACGTTCACCTGCACCCCGGCGCCGCCCGCGCCGCCCTGCGCAAAGCGGTCCTGGCCGCGAAGAACGGAGACCCCCGATGATGCTCAAGCTCGCCGTCGCCCTGGCCATCATGATCGCCCTAGCGGCGTTCCTCGCCTGGGCGTTCCTGCCCGCCCGGTACCTGCCCGGCAACCGCGCCCGCCACCTCCGGATCCGGCTGCACCTGCGGCTGCACCCAGGCAAGGGATTCGCCCACGTCTTCACCCTGTGGCTGTGCTGGGGCCGCCTGGCCGTCCTGCGCCGCTCCAGGCGGATCCGCCGCACCCTCCCGCTTTGGTACCGGATGCTCAACCCCGCCGGGCACTCGGTGTTCCTCGGCCGCGCCCACTACCGGCACGGCCTGCGCGTCCCGCTCGAAGAGCACCTGCTGATCATGGCGCCACCCCGCACCTATAAGACGGCCTTCCTGGCCGACGTCATCCTGCGCTACCCCGGCCCGGTCATCGCCACCAGCACCAAACCCGACGTGTACGCGCTGACCAGCGCCGTGCGCGCCCAACTTGGCCCGGTGCACGTGTTCAACCCGCAAGACATCGGCGGCGTGCCATCCACGTTCTGCTGGTCCCCGGTCGACGGATGCGAGGACCCGGCCACCGCGATCCGCCGCGCGGACGCGTTCGCGTTCGCGGTGTCGCAGAAGGGCGTGGAGGACGGCACGTTCTGGTCCGCCAAGGCGAGTGACTACCTGCGCGGCTACTTCTGTGCCGCCGCCCTGGCCCGGTATGACCTGCGCGCCGTGGCCGCCTGGGTGTCCGGCGCCGACCCGGACGTTCCCGAGCGGATCCTGATCGCCGCCGGGGCGCGGCAGTGGGCGCTGACCCTGGCCGAGCTCCGCTCCGAGGCCCATAAGACAGCGGCCACCGTCCGGATGGTCATGAGCAGGGCACTGGCCTTCATGGCAGACCCCGCCCTGGCCTCCTCGGTCCTGCCCGGCCCCGGCGAAGGGTTCGACATCCCCGCCTTCCTCCGCCAGGCCGGGACCGTATACATGATCGCCGAGTCCGTCTCCGAGGAAGCCCCGGTCGCCCCGCTGTTCGCCGCGATGGCCACCGAGATCCACTACACCGCCGCCCAGATCGGCCAGGCGTCGTCGTCCCAGCGGCTGGATCCACCGCTCTTGATGGGCCTGGACGAGGTCACCCAGATCTGCCCGGTACCGCTTCCCTCGTGGCTGGCTGACTCCGGTGGCAAGGGCATCGAGGTCTGCGCCGTCGTGCACGGCGAAGCCCAGCTGGCCGAGCGGTGGGGCGATCACGGCCGCCAGGTCGTGCTCGACATGTCCTCGGTGAAGGTGTTCCTGCCCGGCATCACCGACCCCACCACGCTGCAGACCGCCAGCACGCTGTGCGGGCAGGCGTCGTGGAAACTCCGCGGCCACGACCACGCCACCCGCCACGACGTCGCCACGCCGGACATGATCCGCCAGCTGCCCGCCGGGTTCGCCCTGATCATCCGCGGCGGCTGCGCCCCGGTCATCGCCCGGCTGCCCCGCGCCTGGAACAGGCACGCCTACCGCCGCGCTCGGCGCATCGGCCACGCCCCCGCGGTCTACGGCCCGGTCTGGCCGTCGGAACTGCGGTGGGAGGACGAGGAGGCGGACATCCCCGACCACGTGCCCGCCGACTGGGCACCCGGCGACGGCACCTCCTTCCCCTGGAGCCGACCATGACCGGCGCCGACCCGATCACCGCCATCGCAGACCAGCTCGCCGCCCACGCCGAGCAGCTCGCCCGCCAGGCCGGGCATCACGCCGCCGTCAGCGGCCAGCTGGCCGAGCTCACCGGCCAGGCCGCCGCCATCGGCCGTACCGTCGAGGAGCACGCTGCCGCGCTCGCCCTGCTCACCGCACCCAGCCAGACCGACCCAGACTCTGGCGGTTACCACCCGCAACCGGCGCCGGCCTGGTGGAAGCTCGCGGCCGCCGACCGGCAGGACCCCATCGCCCGGCTGCGGGCCTGGGTCGAGCAGGTCTACCGGCCCGGCTACGGCCACCTGGCCGCCGCCCTCGGCCCGTGCTGGGAGTCCCACGACCTGTGCCTGTACGGGCTCGACATACTGGCCGAACTCTGGTCGGTGCTCTACCTGCAGCCCGCCCGCAGCCCCGGCCTGGTCTCCGCCCAGGCCGAATACCAGGCCCGCATCCTGCCCGCCCTGGCCGACCAGTTCCGCATCGAGACCAGCCGCTGCGCCCACCCCCGCAACCCGGCACAACCCGGCGGCCAGCCCCGGAGCAGGCCATGACCCGGGCGACGCTCCGCCAGGCCCTGGCGTATGCCGCCCGCGGCTGGCCGGTGTTCCCCTGCCAGGCCGGCCAGAAGACCCCCGCCACCGCGCACGGCCACCGCGACGCCACCACCGACCCGGCTCAGATCACCGCCTGGTTCACCCGCAACCCGCACTGGAACGTGGCCGTCGCGACTGGCGCCCCCGGACCCGACGTCCTCGACGTCGACGACCACGGCCCGGCCGGCAACGGGTACACCGCGTTCGCCGCCTTGTCGAAAGCCGGCCTGCTGCACGACGCGTCCGCGTACGTGCGCACGCCCAGCGGCGGTCTGCACGCCTACTTCAGCGGCTCGGACCAGCGCAACGGCCACCTGCCCGCCCACCACCTGGACTTCCGCTCCCGCGGAGGTTACGTCCTTGCCCCGCCCTCCCGGGTCGACGGCAAGCCCTACGAGCTCATCCGGGAGGTGGACGCCGACGGCGGCCTGGACTGGGCCACGGTCACCGGACTATTGGAACCCCAACACCAGATAGCCCGGCCCCAGCCGCGCCCCGCCCCCGGCCGCGATCTGGGCCATCTGGCCCGGTGGGTCGCCAGCCAGGCCGAAGGCAACCGCAACGCAGGCCTGTTCTGGGCAGCCAACCGTGCCCTGGATGCTGACCCCGCCGCCGACCTCAGCCCCCTCGCCTCCGCCGCCCGCCAAGCCGGCCTGGACGACAAGGAGATCAACCGCACCCTGGACTCCGCCCGCCGAGGCGGCCAGCCCCACCCGCTGGCACAGGACTACCAGGCCGAGGCAGGCGGCCCGTCATGACCGCCCCCGCCATCCCGCCGCCCGCCCCGAACCCCGCTCCACCCGGCCTGCGCCAGGCCGCCCGCGACCACGTGACACAGCTTCGGCAGGACGGCGGAACCTACCGCTCGATCGCCGCCGCGGCCGCGCTCTCCCCGGCCACCGTCAGCGCCCTGGCCACCGGCCGCAGGAGAGCACACCCCACCACCGCCACCGCCGTCCTCGCCGTGACCGCCCGCACCCTGCCCAGCTCACGGCCGGACGCGAACGGCACCCGGCTGCGGCTGCGCGCCCTGCACGTCATGGGCCACGGCTCGGCCCGCATCGCCCGCGCCGCCGGCGTCTACCCCAGGACCATCCGCAAGCTCGTCCGCGGCGACACCACCACCATCAGCCCGCGCCTGCGCGACGCCATCACCGCCGTCTACGACGCCTGGTGGGACAAACGCGCCCCCGCCCGCACCCCCGCCGAACGCGCAGCGGCCACCGCCGCCCGCAAACGCGCCATCGCCGGCAACTGGTGCGCCGCCGCCGCCCTCGACGACGACCTGCTCGACACCCCCGGCTACCGGCCCAAAGCCGGATGGAAACCCGCCACCGGCACCGGCACCGCCCCCGACATCCGCCCGGCCGCACGCCACCACCAGGCCCGGACCAGCTCAGCCCCGAGCACCACAAGCCAGGCACCGCGGGTGACGGCATGAGACAGCACAAAGACAGCGAACCCACCCGTGCCCACGGCAGCAGGCCGCCCGAGTACGTGATCGTCGTCGCCGCCAGCGACTGGGTCAAGGAGCACTTCCCCGCCGCCGCAGCCAACCTCGCCGATGCCCTGCGCACCGGCCACGACCTCCGCCCCGACCCCGAACCCGACCTGGAAGCCGAGCCATGACCCCGACCCGGAAGTGACGCCATGAGCCTGACCATCACCGACACCACCATGACCAGCGACCATTCCGCCCACACCGCCCGGCAAGCACCAGGCCGCCAGCAGCGGTGGGAAGTTTCCTGGCTGCCCGGCCAGACCCTGGACCGCAACGCCGCTATCACCGCGATGACCCTGGCCGACACCACCGCCGAGGCTGACCTGCACGAGGGGCACCGGCTCTGGCCGCAGATCCAGAGCTGGGCGGCGGAACTCGGCCTGACCGCACCCGATGCCATCGCGCGGGCCTCCCAGCCGCCCGGCGACAGCAACCGCCAGCACCAAACAGGCAGTCGGCAGCCGGACCGCGAGGCAGCCGATTGAACAGCCAGACTCAGCACCACGACCGGCAGCACCCGCTTCACCACCAAGCGGCAGGTGCTGACTTCCCCGTCCACCGGAGACACCGGATGACCGATGTATGAGACCGATAATGGCGCAGCGCCTCCGGCGGCACCCGGCTACCGGCTGCCCGGGCGCGGGCCGCTCCCGGACCTCCCCCTGTACGAGCGCCTCATTGACGACGGCATCGCCGCCGCCGACAGCCGCGGCACCATTGTCGACCACCTCACCGCCCGGCGGCTGGCCATCTGGCTTGCCGCCCGCCCCCAGGAACCAGACTTCGCCCGAGGCCTTGTCCGCTTCGTCCAGACCGGCGCGATCCGCGCGGACCTTAAGCCCCATCTGCGCAAGCACGCCCTGTCGCCCGTCTACGCTGATCAGCTGCAGGCCGCCAGGCTGCTGAAGTACTGCAACAACCGGGGCACCGAGCTCGGCCCGGTCGGCGAGAACTTCGCCGCCGCCTGCGACCAGATCGACCGAGCCGACGCCATCCTCGCCGACTACCGCGACCAGATCCGGCAAGGCCGCATCCACCCCGACCAGGCCTGGCCTGACACCGACGGCCCCCGCATCCTCGCTCTGGCTCGCCGCGACCCCGAAACCCAGACCGTCACCCTCGTCCTCGATGACACCACCGCCAACATCGCCCTCTTTGCCATCGCCGCCCACACAGACGAGCGAGAGGCCCACATCCGCGAGGTCGAGCGGTCCGGCCGCAGCCTGCCCGAGGGTTCCTACGGCCGCCGCAACCGGCAGGCCATCGCCGCCCGCGAGACCCGTATCGCAGTCCGGCTGCGAGCCGTAGAGCGCGCCTGCCGGACCGCGGCCGAGCGCGACACCGCGTTCAAACCGGCCGAGCTCACCCGAACGCCTCCAGCTCCAGGTCCGACGGTCGATAGAGGAGATCGAGCCGGAGTAGAGCGCTCAGCCAATCCGTACCAGACGGTCGCGGAGGGCGCGGCTACGCAGGCTAGCGAAGACCGCCCCCGTGACCCCGAACCCGACCTGGAAGCCGAACCATGACCAGAAGTGAGCAACCGTGACCCTGACCATCATCGATCAACTCATCAGCAGCGACCGCGCGGCTCGGTCAGCACCCGGTCGCCCGCACGGCTGGGAGGTTTCGTGGCTGTCCGGCCAGCTCCTGGACTGCCACACCGCCATCACCGCGATGATGCTCGCCGACACCGCCAGCGACGCCAGCCGGGACGAGGAGCACCGGCTCTGGCCCGCCATCCACAACTGGGCCGCCGGACTCGGCCTGACTGGACCCGACGCGGTGGCACAGGCATCCGAGCCGCCTGGTCAGATCATAAGGAAGCGCCCGAAGGATCGCCCCACCTGGAAGCTGCCGAATAATGAGTGAGCGCGGTCAATGGGCTGTTCCAGCGGGCAGTGACTGGAGTGTTCCATGAATCGTCCGCGGTCTAAGTTGGAATCGCCGACGCCATATGGGCCTGGAGAGGCGCAAACCGAGATCCAGAACCGTTGGGCAACCGACAAGCTGATCAGCGTCCGCGAGATCCGAGAGCTATTCGCCATAGGCAGGACGGCCGCCTACGAACTCACGCATCGTCCCGGATTTCCCGAACCCATCAAGCTGTCGCCGCGCTGCTATCGGTGGTGGGCGAGTGAAGTGACCGCGTTTGCAGCCAGCGTGCGCCGTGACAGCGCAACACCGAAGCGATTCAATAATGCTCCCCGGTCTGCAAGCCAACGTCCGCAGTCCGAAGGCACGCCGCCGTTGCGCATTACCGGAAGAACGCGTTTCGCTCGTACCCGGAAAGGAGTGCAAGAGTGACGTCAGGCAGCAACCCTATGGCAACGCCGTCGAAAAGCGACCGCGCGCCTAGCGGCCGCCTTCGCGTCGTCTGTCAGCATGCGGAATCGTCGTGACTGAAGCAAGCGCCGCTGGTTGTGGTCGTGTGGTGGTGGAGCTGGGGTGCGGGATTACGGTGTACCCGGCGCGGGGGGAGGGGGACCGGTGGCGGGCGGTGTGGCGGGAGGACGGCGTCCGGCGGCAGTGCGAGGCGGCGACGGAGGAGAAGCTGGTGGCCAGGGTGGCCAGGGTGGCCGAGCGGCTGACCGCTGACGCGCCGAACCTGGAGCGGCCCGGCGCGGACCTGATCGCCTATTACCTGTCGCCGGGCCGGCACCCGGCCGACAGGCCGTGGTCGGCCAAGCACGCCGACACTCAGCGGCGGCTGTGCCAGCGGTTCGCAGCCCCGGTCATCGCCGCCCTCTGCTGCCAGGACATCAAGGCCGCCGACATGCAGAAGGCGGTCAACGCCGCGCCCACCGCCGGCGAGGGCGCCCGGCTGCACCGGTGCCTGTCGGCCATGGTCACGGCGGGAATCCGGGGCGGGTACCTGACCAACCCGCGGCTGCGGGAGGTGCACTGGCAGGCCGCCGGCCGGCCCGCGCCCGCCCCGCAGGGCAGCGTGCAGGGAGAATCCGCTCAGTACGTCGACCCCGCCCAGATCCCCGCCGCCGCTGACGTCGCCGCGCTCGGCCAGGCCCTGGCCGGGCGGCGCGGGGACCTGCACGAGCTGATGGCCAACACCGCGGCCTACTCCGGGCTGCGACAGGGCGAGCTGTTCGCCCTGACCGCCGGCCAGATCGACCCCGGCAGCCGCGTCATCGACGTGGACCGCAAGGTCATCGAGGTCGCCGGCACGCTGCTGACCGGGCTGCCCAAGGGCTGCAAGCGCCGCAAGACCATCTACCCCGCCCGCACCCCGCAGGGCTACCCGCTGGCCGACAAGCTCCAGGCCCGGATCCAGGCCGCCCGCGCCGAGACGCACGCCGGCACCAACCCGCACGGGCTGATCTTCCCCTCCCCGCGCGGCCAGCACTGGCGGTCCTCCAACTTCGACCGCCGCGTCCTGGCCGCCGCCTACCGGGCCGCCGGATGGCGCGATCCCGGCGGCGACGGCGAGTGGACCTGGCACAGCCTGCGGCACGTGTTCTGCGTCACCGCCCTGTTCACCTGGAAGCTCAACGCCGCCGACGTGTCCTGCATGGCCGGACACGCCAACGTCCGCACCACCCTCGACATGTACGTCGGCACCACCGCCGGCGTCCTGGACCGCGCCCGCACCGCCACCGCATAACACAAGCCCAGCCGAAACGAAGAACCGGGCAGCGGCTCGCGCGGCTGTGACCTGGGCACGGTTCCTCGCCGCTCGTTACGCAGGAACAGCATCTCCGATATTGATTCCCGCCAGCCGGGTCCCGGCCCGCTGCACACGGCAGCCGACCGCACGGAACACCCGCCGACCGTGCTCGGGGCCGACCGGACGCGAGCAAGTACGGCCTCGAGGCCAGCGACCTGCTTGC
Organism: Streptosporangiaceae bacterium; assembly: GCA_050698735.1. Taxonomy (GTDB): domain Bacteria; phylum Actinomycetota; class Actinomycetes; order Streptosporangiales; family Streptosporangiaceae; genus Palsa-504. Next base: position 9,195 of record JBOHCG010000250.1, read on the forward strand.
AGCGCTTACCTGCGCCATCGGTCATTCATATGACCCGCCGGCCGCCAGCCCGGATGGCTACAGACAGCCAGATCCGGCCTAACCGTTATCCCCGGACGACGCTCGCGCTAACGTTCGCCCCATCGGCTTCGGCTGGCCGGGCCCGGCCCGCCGAAGATATGACTTGCCAGACTCGACACCGGCGTCTAGTTGCTGACGGTGACATCTCGGCGGTCACGCGATACACGGTATCCGCCTTATGGCGCGCGATCAGTCGGCGAAGATATTCGGTGAGACCCCGCCCAGATAACCGCCTTCTCGGTCTGGCTCAGGCTGCACTTTCCGAATTGGGCCCGCATACTTCATGTCATGCTGCCGTTGCTGACCTGGCTGATCCAGGGCGCGGTCGGGCCGGCTCTCGTCGGCCTTCCCGTGACCTGGGCTGCCGCGGATTTGGCGGGCGCGGCTGGAAAGTGGTTCCGGCGGGTGCGGCGTTCTGACGGCCTAAGAGTAGCGGCATCGACCAGCCCAGCCAGCGAGGACCTGATTCCCTCGGCCGAGCCGGGGGTGGAGAGGCCTTGTAGCGCGGTCGGCCAGTCTGGGAGTTTGCCCAACCGCCTCAGGCGGTCAAGGATCCCACCTGACTGCTCGGCGATCCGGGGCACCGCCGCCAGCGCGGCGGACGCCGTCATGTGCTCGAGACCGGCCCCGGCGGATGGGACGAGAGGTTTGGCGGCCGCGCCGGGTATCGGCTGCCAGCGGGCTGCCCAGTAGGCAAGGCCATAGGCCAGTTCGGTGATGTGTATCTGATCCTCGCCGTCTTCCAACAGCGCCCGGACGGCATGGCCGACGCGGATCACACCATGCGTTGCGCCGGCTGCCACGCCGGGCAGCAACCGGGGCCACCAGGTAACGAGCGCTTGCCGCCACGGTTGGCTGGTAACCTCACGCCGGAAGTAGGTAGTCCAATCGGCGATTCGGCGGGGATCGCCGAGCGCCTCCCGCCAGTCGGTTCCGATCGCTTTGGTCCCGCGCGGGAACTCCTCAAGTCGGCGCATATACCGGTCCAGCCACAAATGCACGTAATCGGGGTGCCCGCGGCGCACCATGGCCTCGGCAGCCATAGGGCCATGGTTCGACAGCCAGCCATCGAATTCGGGTCCAGTGGCAATGCCACGGGGATAAGGCCGGGACTGTGCGAGACACGGGCCGTTTGCGGCTACTGCGGGTGATATCTGCTGGTCCCGTGCTGGGTTCCCTGCGAGACGGGTGAGGCTCCTGCT
>JBOHCG010000251.1:0-10443 GCA_050698735.1 Streptosporangiaceae bacterium
AGGGAAGGGGGTGTGAGGAACATCCGTGCGCTCATTGGCGATAGCGAGCCGCCGGACGTGGAGATAACGCCAACCAGCGTCCGGATGCGCCCCGGCCCAGGGGGTCAGACCAAGTAAGCCCGGAAAGGGCAACGAGCTGGTGAGCGGGAGAGTCAGTGATCGAAGACTCGCTCGATGACGGCGGCGCTTCGGCGACGGACCGTTAACGAACGTGTGTCACCGGGCCACAAACGAGCGCGAGCAGGAGCGTCGGGCGGCAAGTCGCCGATGACGCCGTCGTAGCGCTGCTGGCGTCGCGAGGGCCCAAAGTGAGAGTAGCCGGGACTGACCCTCGGGCACCTTGCTTGCATGACCGGGCGATGGCTCTTCGTTACCGACCGTGACAGCCTGGCGAGTCGGCTGCACACGATATCCGCCGTTCTGATCGGCATCTCCACTGTCAAATGACTACTTTCACTGCGTTCCGAAATGGTCGTTATGGCGCACTGTCCAGTCGAGCCCGATCGGCTCCACCGGAATCTGCTCCACGTCGGCGCCGAGGTAACGTGCCGCACAGATGTCGGGTCGCACGGATTCGCAAAAGGTTCACCCGCCCGGGGTCGGGGTGCCAGATCGAGGTGAGCCCCTTACCCACCGACGACGCGGTCCAGCGGCGCAGGCCCGGGAAAGCGTCCCGAGCGGAATGGCAGCTCATCACTCCATAGCCGGAACCCGCTCGCCGGCTCCCGCGGGAAGCTCCTGGGTTCTGCGCGGCATGCAGCCCGCGGGCCATCAGAACGGACCTAGGCTTCGCGGGAAGAAGTAAGCCCGCAGGCAGGACCGGCCAGGTGGGGTTGTCGTTATCTATTTGGCCGTTGGTCGGCTGTGCCCGGAGGCGTATTCGTGCCCTCGCGCGTGACCGAGGTCGAGTGCCTGCGATCTGAGCACCGTCCAGCCTGCGCCCGGTGCAGCGTCAGAGGGGAGAATGGGCTGGTGGCTTCGGATTCCCTGCGGCCGGTGACCCTCGCCGAGTTGGTGGCGACGCTGTCGCTTGTGGCCGACCTTGGGATGGGGCGGCCGATGGAGCGGGCGCTACGCCAGACCGTGGTCGCCATGCGGCTGGGGGCGGCCGTCGGCATGGAGCAGCCGACTTGCGCGTCTGCGTACTACACCTCGCTGCTGACATGGGTGGGTTGTGCCGTCGACACTAGTGAGGTGGCGGCGCTGTTCGGCGGCGAGACCGAGTTGTACGCTGACACGCGCGACGGGGACCTCGGGGGTGTCAGCTTGGCGGTCTTCGTCGCCCGTCATCTCGGTCGCGGTCAGTCGGGTTTCCACCGGATCGGGATGGTCGGGAAGTTCCTGGCCACCGCGGGCCGCTCGGTGCAGCGGGTGATGGAGGCGCACTGCCAGGAGGCCAGTGATCTCGCCGGGTGGCTGGGGCTCGGCCCGACGGTGTGCGAGCCGTTGCTGCAGGCCTTCGAGCGGTGGGACGGGAGAGGGATACCCGGTTCGGTGGGCGCTGAGGGTCTTGCTCCGGCCATCCGCCTGGTTCACCTGGCCGACAGCATCGAGGCGTTCCACCACACCGGCGGTGCCGAGGCCGCGCTGCACGTGGCGCGTGAGCGGCGGGGCACGCAGTTCGATCCGGCCCTGGTCGACTGCTTCTTTGCCCGGCACGCCGATGTCCTCGACGGGCTCGGCGGCATCTCGGCGTGGGATGAGATAATCGCGCTCGACCCGCAGCTGGGCGCGACCTTGAGCGGCGAGCAGCTCGATCGGGCGCTTGGCGCCTTCGCCGACTTCAGCGACCTCAAGTCGCCGCTGCGCCTTGGCCACTCGCGGGGCGTGGCCGAACTGGCCGCCCGGGCCGGCGCGACGCTGGGGCTCCCGGCCGGCGATGTCGTCATGCTGCGCCGGGCGGCGCTGGTGCACGACGTCGGCATGATCGGCATCCCCAGCGCAGTGTGGGATGAGCCTGGCGAATGGAGCATCTCGCAGCGCGAGCGGGCCCGGACCCACCCGTACCTTACCGAGCGGATGCTGGCCCGCACACCGCTGCTGGCCCAGGTCGGGCACTGTGCATCGCTGCACCACGAGCGGCTCGACGGCTCCGGCTACCCGCACGGGCTGCGGGGCGACGCCATCTCGCTGCCAGCGCGGATCCTCGGCGCCGCCGACGTCTACAACGCCCTGCGTCAGCCCCGCCCCCATCGCCCGGCGCTGCAGGCCGGTGACGCCGAGCGGACGATGCGCGAGGAGGTGCGCGCCGGGCAGCTCGACGGCGACGCGGTCCAGGCAGTGCTCGGAGCCGCAGGCCACCGGGTACGGCACCGGGCCGGCCTGCCGTCGGGGCTCACGGCCCGCGAGGCGGAGGTGCTCGTGCGGCTCGGCCAGGGACGTTCCAACCCGGAGATCGCCGCTGAGCTGCACGTCAGCCGCAAGACGGTCTCCACGCATCTGGAGCACATCTACGCCAAGCTCGGGGTGAAGACCCGGACTGAGGCCGCCCTGTTCGCCATGCGCCACGGCCTGATCGGGGCGGCGGGCGAACCCGGAACCTGACCCAAAGATCGGGCAGTTACCCGATCCGCTCCGGCTGACGGATCCGTACAACGGATTCATGACGACAACCCATGGCCACAGTGCACCCGCCGCGGTGCCGCAGTTCGCCCTCGCCGGCTCGTTCCTTGAGGGCCTGGCTGCCCAGGACTTCACCCAGCTCGGCGGCGCGCTCGCCTCGGGTGTCCGGCTCCGCGCCCTGCTGCCCCCTGGCCCGTTCGAGTGGACCGGCGCCGAGGTGATCGCCAGCCAGTTCGCGAGCTGGTTCGGCGACACCGAGGACTTCGAGCTCGTCGAGGCGACCGTCGGCGAGGTCGGCGGCCGCTTGCACCTGCACTGGCGGCTGCGCCTCCAGGCGGCACGGCTCGGCACCGGCTGGTTCACCGTCGAACAGCAGGCCTACGCCGACACCGACGGCAGCGGCCGCATCGCCCGGCTCGACCTGCTCTGCACCGGCTACCGGCCCGAGGGCGACCATGACTGACACCCTGGCCACCTGGGGCGGCTGGGCGCCGGCGATCCGCGATGACCCGTTCGGTCTTTTCGACGAGGCGCGAACCCGGTGCCCGGTGCAGAAGGTGCGCCTCGCCGACGGTCACCCGGCCTGGGTCGTGCTCGGCTACGACGCGGCACGCCAGGCGCTGGGCGACCCCCGCATCTCCAAGGACATGCTCGCCGCGCTCGAGGACAACGGCGACGTCGTGGCCGAGGGCCTGCCCGGACCGGAGTTCTCGCGGCACATGCTCAACGTCGACCCGCCCGACCACTCCCGGCTGCGGCGGCTCGTATCCCGGGCCTTTACGCCCGGCCGGGTGGCCGCGCTTGAGCCAGCCGTCTGGAAGATCGCCGGCAGCCTCCTCGACGAGCTGGACGACGCCGGCCCTGGCGCCACCGTTGATCTCATCGAGGGGTACGCCCATCCCCTGCCGTTCCGGGTGATCGGCGAGCTGCTGGGCATCCCCGAAGCCGACCAATCACGCCTGCACGCCTGGTTCCAGGTGCTGCTGACCGGGTGGGCCGGTGACCCGCCGCCGGAGGCCGTTGAGGCATCGGACGGCATCGTGGCCTACCTGCGCGGGCTGGCCGACGCCAAGCGCCGGAGCCCGGCCGGCGACCTGGTCAGCGTCCTGGTCACCGCCGAGGACGACGCGCTCACCACCCAAGAGCTGCTGTCGAGCCTGTTCCAGCTTGTGGTCGCCGGCCACGATACTACGGCCAGCCTCATCGGCAACGGGGTGGTGGCCCTGCTTGACCACCCCGGCCCGCTCCAGGCGCTGCTGGCCGATCCCGGGCGGCTTCCCGCCGCGATCGACGAGCTCATCCGGTTCACCGCGCCGGTCCCGCATGCCACGTTCCGGGTGACGACCGAGCCGGTGACTCTCGACGGCACGGAGATCCCAGCGCACGAACAGGTGCTGGTGTGCCTCGGCTCGGCCAACCGCGATCCGGGGCGCTTCCCCGAGCCCGACATCCTCGACATCGGCCGCGGCGACGGGCCGAACCTCGGGTTCGGCCACGGCATCCATTACTGCCTCGGCGCCCCCCTGGCCCGGCTCGAAGCCCGGGTCGCCTTCGAGGCGCTGCTCGGCCGTCACCCCGGCCTGCGGCTCGCCACCGACCGTGACGCGCTCGCCTGGGCACATGGCGACGGCCTCGTGCTGCGCGGCCTCGTCTCGCTCCCCGTCGTCCTCGGGCCCGCCCGGGGAGGCGGGGATGACCGGCCATCCGATCCCATCCAGGTCAAGGAGACACCGATGACCATCACCGACCGTCCCGTCGACAACGGCGTGAACGTCCAGGCCCTGCTCGGGGCGCGCGAGGCGCTGTCCGCCGCACCCGAGGCGGCCCAGTTCACCTGGCAGGCCAGCTGCACCTGGCGCAACGGCACCCACAGCCACTCCACCGTCGCGGGCTTCACCGGCCTCGGCGCCGAGCAGCAGCACCGCACCACCTACGAGTTCGACGTCGACCACCCCGAGTGCTTCGCCTCCGAGGACAACGGCGCCACGCCAGTGGAGTTCGTGCTGGTCGGCCTCGTCGGCTGCCTGACCGCCGGCGTCGCCGCGGTCGCCCAGCACCGGGGCATCCAGCTCCGGTCGGTCACCGCCACGATCGACGGCGACATGAACGTCCTCGGCATCCTCGGCGCCGATCCCGATGTCCGCAACGGCTTCGAGATGATCACGGCCCGGTTCGCCATCGATGCCGACGCCTCCCGCGACGACCTCGAAGCGCTGATCGCCCAGTCGCAGAAGCGCTCGGCCGTCTTCGACATCGTGACCAACCCGACCAAGGTCCTCGTCGAGCTGGCCTGACCACCTTCAGTGCTGGCCCCACGATGCAGGCCACGGCAGTCATTGTCGGCGCCGGGCACGCCGGCCTGGCCATGAGCCGCCGCCTCACCGAGCGCTCGATCGACCACGTCGTCCTCGAGCGCGGTGAGGTGGCGAACTCGTGGCGGACCCAGCGCTGGCCGAGCCTGCGGCTGCTCACCCCGAACTGGCAGACGCGCCTCCCAGGCCACGACTACGCCAGCGACGACCCCGGCGGCTTCATGCCCGCCGCCGACGTCGTGGCCACCCTCACCCGCTACGCCCGTCTCGTCGGCGCACCTGTGCGCACCGCCACGACGGTGCACACCGTGCGCGCCGCGCCGCGGGGCTTCGAGATCAGGGCCAACGACGACCTTCTCCGCATCCGGGCGGTGGTGCTGGCGACCGGGGCGTGCAACCTGCCAGCGATCCCGGGCGTCGCCGACGCCGTACCCTCGTCGATCACCACGCTCACCCCGCTCAGCTACCGTGATCCCGGCCAGCTCCCCGACGGCGGGGTGCTCGTCGTCGGCGCGTCAGCCACCGGCGTCCAGCTCGCCGACGAGATCCACCGGTCGGGGCGCCCGGTGACCCTGGCAGCCGGCGAACACGTCCGGCTGCCCCGCACCTACCGCGGCCGCGACATCTTCTGGTGGATGGAGGCGACTGGCCTGCTGGCCGAACGCTACGACGAGATCGACGACCTCACCCGCGCCCGCCACCTGCCCTCCCCGCAGCTCATCGGGACCCCCGAAGCCGCCACCATAGACCTCAACACGCTCGCGGCGCGAGGGGTCCGCCTCGTCGGCCGGCTCGGCCGTATCGCCGGCGGCGCAGCTCAATTCTCCGGGTCGCTCGCCAACATGTGCGCCCTCGCCGACCTGAAGATGAACCGGTTCTTGAACCGGGCCGACGAGTGGGCCACCGCCGCGGGCATCGACGACGACCTCCCGCCACCGCACCGCTTCGCACCGACGCGCGTCGACCCCCGCTCGTCCCTGGAGCTAGACCTGACCAGCGGGGAGATCACCACGGTGCTGTGGGCGACGGGCTTCCGGCCCGACCACTCCTGGCTCGACATCCCCGTGCGTGACCGCGCCGGCAACATCCGCCACGACGGGGGCGTGGTCACCGGCGCCCCCGGACTCTACATCCTCGGCATGCCGGTGCTCCGCACCCGTGCCTCCACCTACATCCACGGCGCAGCCGCAGATTCCCAAGCCCTGGCCGACCACCTCCACTCCTTCCTCCGCAGCAAGTGCCCGTGAGAGTCTGCAACGGCCGGGCCACCCTCGCCGGGGGTGCCGGCCTCAGGTCAGAAGAGGGCCGAACCGCGGGACAGCGGCAGTCTCTACAGGTACCGCTGGCAGGACTCATCCCCGTCCGGCCCTACAGATAGATCCTCACTGAGGAATACAGCCAGCAGACTTGCCACGCTCATAACTGGGCTGATCTGTGCCTGACCGGCTATTCGAGATGTGCCGCCGCGACATGCGCCGATTCGGCAGCATCGATATGCACCGAATACCCTGGGCCGGCCGTCCGCTGGGTGTTCACCGTCCGTAACGACCCTTGATACTGCAGCACCGAACGGCCAGTGGCGATAGCGTGTCGGCGGGCCGGGAGTTACGCCATCCAGCGTTCGATACCGGTGGGGTGGTCAGCGGTCGAAGACGCGCTCGATGACGGCGGTGGTTTCGGCAGTTCCGGCGCGGAAGTACCTTGCCGAGGTGTCCAGGGAGGCGTGGCCGAGGAGGGCCTGGACTTGAGCGACGTCGGCGCCGCCTTGGCGCAGGCGGGTTGCGAAGGTGTGGCGGCAATGGTGGGGGCGCAGGCCTGGGATGCCGGCGGCGGCGCCGACGGCGAGCGCGACCTGGACGATCCCGGAGATAGTGAGCGGGCCGCGCTGCCCGGGCCACAGGGGGCCGGGGTGGCGGCCGCGCTCGTCCAGCCAGGCGGTGATGCGGTCGCGCGCGATCTTGGGGAGGGGGACGGTGCGGATCTCGTCGCCCTTGCCGTGCAGGCGGATGGTGCCGGTGCGGGCGGTGATGGCGATGTCCCCGGCGTCCAGCCGGGCGCACTCCTCCTCGCGGGCCCCGGCGTAGAGCAGGACCGCGAGGATGGCGGCGTCGCGGGCGCCGCGGCGGGCGGCGGCTCGTTCGACGGCACCCTGCTGGGCGGGGGTGAGGGCGTCGGGCTCGCCGGGCCGGGGGACGCGGGCGCGTTTGACGGCGATACGCAGTCCAGCGTGCTCGTAGAGCAGGGTGACGGCGGCCAGGGCCTGGTTGACGGTGGCGGGCGCGGCTTTGCCGGTGATCAGGTGGCGCCGCCAGGCGGTGACTGCGGCCTCGGCGCCCACGGTGTCGGCGAACGCGTCGGGATGATCGGCGGCGTGGGAGGCCAGCCAGGTCACGTACGCGCTGGTCTGCCGCCGGTAGGCCTTGACGGTGCTGGCCGCCAGCTTGCAGCGGGCCAGGTGCCGGTGCACGGCGGCCAGCGCCCGCTCTGCGGCCTCGGCGATCCCGGTCGCGGGGTGCAGTGGGACGACGGTGGTCGGCTCGGGGAACGCGGCCATGCCAGGTTCCGTTCTTATCCGCTGAGTTTCGTCCTGGCGAACGGGCTCGCCCGGGCGTCGTTATCCGCTGAGATCATAGCCGGACTCAGCGGATAATCATACTTATCCGCTGAGATCGGCTGGGACGACGGTGGCTGCGGTCGCGGCGGGACGGTCACTCCGTTTCGTCGTCATCGCCGGGGGCATCGGGGTCGCGGAGTTCGCGGATGGCGCCGGCCAGATCGGGCAGGAGGAAGGAGTAGGCGCCGTGCACCCCCAGGTGCTGGCTCACGAAGGGGCTGAGCCGGGCGGAGTCCTCCTCGCGGACGGGGTAGTCCTGGGCGCGCAGCTGCTCCAGCGCGGCGTTCAGGTACACCGTTGACCACAGCACCACGCAATTGAGAACCAGGCCCAGGACGCCGAGCTGGTTCTCCAGGCCGCGTTCGTAGCGGTGGTACAGCTCGCCTTTCCTGCCGTGGCAGATCTTGCGGGCCAGGGCGTGGCGGCCCTCCTGCAGGTTGCGGATGTACTTGATGTCGCGGCGGTAGGTCTCGTCGACGTCGATGTAGGCCAGGATGTGCAGGGACTTGAAGATCCGGCCGTAGGCGGCGATCGCCTCGCCCAGCGCGGTGGGATGCCCGTCGCGCTGCAGCATCGTCACCACGTCGTAGGCGCGGACGCTACCGGTGTAGATGGAGGCGACCACCCGCAGGATGTCCGGCCAGTTCTTGCGGATGCGGGCCAGGTCGATCTTCCCCCGGGCGAAGGTGTTCAGCGGCCCGTAGTCGGCGCCGGCATCGAGCCGCCAGCCCTTCTGGTCGGGCAGGTCGGCCAGCGCCGGCCGGTAGGAGATGCCCAGCAGTTCCAGGAGCCCGAAGGTCAGGTCACTGTAGGAGCCGGTGTCGGAGACGACGACCTCGGGCAGCTCCCCGCCGTCAAGACCGAAGATCACATCGACCATGTGCAGCGAGTCGCGGACGGTGCCCGACACCACCTTGGCGCCCCGTCCGATGCCTTGATCATTGATCGCGTTGAGCCAGGTCATTCCTCGCTTGGGGCCGAAAAACTTGCGGTTGGGGCGGGCGAACAGTGCCGGGACCGGCACCACGAACCGCATCCCGTCCACCGCGGCTACCATCCCGCCGCCCCACGCCCTGGCGAGCGGGATCCTCGCCTGACGAGCCACCAGCGGGGCGTTGGCCGGGCCGATCGTCTCGGGCCGGAAGTAGTTCTGGAACACGTGCGACAGACGTGACCGCTCCAGCGCGGGCACTCCCTGCTTGGCGATCGGCCGGTACCCGACGTTCATGGAGTGTGCGGCCAGGCACGCCGCGATCGACAGGTCCAGGTCCTCCAGCCGGGTGCGGCCGCCCGACACCGCGGTGAACGCGGCCGCGATGTCCGGCTCCCAGGACATCACCTCCATGATCACCTCGGGCAGGTCGACGCGGGGCAGCATCGCGGCGGAGCGGTTCCGCAGGTCGACCAGCGACGGGGGTTCCTCGATCGCTTTCACCCCGGTCAGGTGGATCTTTCCGTCGTCATCGATGCGGAGCGCGTCGTTCCCCTCCAGCCGGCCACCGACATGCCGGAACGCCTCATCCAGGGTGCGGCTGTGTTCGGCCAGCAGCGCATCGGGGTCCTCCGGCAGACCCAGCGTGGTCAGCACCTCGCCGCGCACCCCCTCCCAGGCCGCCCCGTCCAGCAGCCGCGCCTGAGGGTTACGCCACTTGGCGGAGGCATCGGCATAAATCTCACGGCGTTTCAGGTGGCGATAGAACTGCTCCAGTACGCACAGGGTGTAGGCGTTGCGGTCCACCATCCCGTCAGCGCGCCCGGGATGGCCGAACACCAGCCGCTTCCACGGCCCGGGCACCACGGTCGCATCGATCAGCTTGCCCGGTACCAGCGAGGCGGGCTGCTTGCGAGACCGGCAGGCCAGCAGGTCCGGGAGTGCACGCATCGCCGACAGCACCGCCTGCCCCTCGGCGTTGGCGCCGAACTCGATCACCTTGGCCAGCTGCTTGACGAACCCCGACACCGTGGCGAACCGTCCGACCAGCTCAGCCCGCCAGTCGTCGGCCTCAGCCTCAGCGCCCGGCGGCGGCACCAGCTCACTGACGGTGGCCACTGCGGCGCGCAGCTCGGTGCGCGAGACCACCGCCTCGATCGCCTCCCATACCGCGGCGACCCGCACCTCCTCCTCATTGCCCCAGTCCTGGGAATCCAGCAGCGCCTCAGCCGCCACGGCCAGCCGGGCCGTCGCCCTGGTCAGTCTCGGATGCCTGCGGACCTTCTCCTTATCGGCAGCCGTGTGCGCTTTGTTCAGCAGCTCGCTGCTCATCAGCAGGTCCAGCAACTCCAGGGTGTCGTCGACCGACCTGGCCTCCAGATGCCGCACCGTCGCCATCAGCGTGGCCAGCCTGCGCCCGTCGTTATGCCGCCGCAGCGCCGGAGCCTTAGCGGTCATCCCGTAGCGGGCCAGCTCGGCCAGCCGGCGCGGCGGGACCACCTCCTCCAGCCGCAGCTTCGCCAGTTCCAGGCCCATGATCTCAGCCACCTGATCCAGCGCTTTGATCATCGCCGGACCCGATCCGCGTGGCGGCGGGCCCTTGCGCCACCGTTCCAGGTCCGACACCCGCGATCCCGGCGGCACCTCCAGCAGCTGATCCAGCACATATCGCTGGCCCGCCGTCAGCCGCGACTGCAAGGTGTCCCACAACCGCTGGGTGGTCTCCTCCCGGACATCGGCGACCAGCCGGGCCAGTGTGGTGATGCCCGGCAGCAGCACATCGCGTTCCCGCAGCCACCGTACTGCATCATGAAAGATCACCCTGCGGCCATCGCCTGTCGTCCACGACCGGGCCGCCACCCACTGGCGCAGCTCCGCCTCGGCGGCGGCGAAGTCCTTCAGCCCGCAGGCCCGCTGGATCTCCCACACGTGATCGAATCGGGTCTTCTCGCGTTCGGTGTAGCGCTTGACGCATGAGGAGTCGCCGATCCCCAGCTGTCCGGCGACGAAGTCCAGCACCGGCA
>JBOHCG010000252.1:0-10383 GCA_050698735.1 Streptosporangiaceae bacterium
GCCCCCCGCTATCACGATCGGGGGAAGCGTAGCGCCGTGCCCGTCCCGGCGTCATCGGGACCTAGGATAGCGTCCGGTCGGTTGAGGGCATTGCGTCCGGATGGCCCGGCATTGCGCAGCCCTTCGCGCCGAGAGGAGCTGGATGAGCCAGGTCACGGATTCTCCGGCCGGGATGTGCCCGGCAGACATCGGGCGGGTGCGCCAGCTGGGTGATCCGCGGGTGTCGCCGGACGGGAGCACGGTGGCCTTCACCGTGACCGATCCCGATCTGGAGGGCAACCGGTACGCGCACAGGATCTGGCTGGTGCCTGCGCGCGGGAGCGGGGCCGGCCCGCGGCCGTTCACCGGCCCGGGGTCTGAGCAGCTGCCGCGGTGGTCACCGGATGGCCGCCTGCTTGCGTTCGCCGTGACCGGCGACGACGGCCGGGGGCAGATCTGCGTCCTTCCCGTCACCGGCGGCGGTGAGCGGCTGGTCGTGTGCGGCACCGAGGCGCCGGTCACCGAGCTGGAGTGGGCCCCGGACGGCCACGCGCTTGCCTTCGCCGCCCGCGATCCCGACCCCGCGCGTTACGGCCGCAACGGGGAGCGGCGCCGTGACAAGGACATGCCGCCGCGGCGCGTCAGCGACCTGCTCTACCGGTTCAACCAGGCCGGCTGGACGGTGGACCGCCCGGCCCGCGTCTTCGTCGTCCCCGCGGACGGGTCGGCTCCGGCCCGCGCGGTCACGCCCGGGCCGTTCGAGGCGGCCGGCCTGTCATGGTCACCCGACTCGCGGATCGTGGCCTTCGCGTCGGGGCGGCACGAGGAGCGGGACCTGGACCTGGCCGTCGATCTGTGGGTGGTGCCCGCGGACGGCAGCGGCACGCCCAGCCGCGTCGCGGGCGGCGGCGGCGGCGGTCCTGCCTACTCGCTGCCGTCGTGGTCGCCGGATGGGGGCCGGCTGGCCTGCTATGTCAATCCCACCCCGCTGCAGAGCCCCCGGCACCGCCAGGTGTCCGTCATCGATATGGCCTCCGGCAAGGAGCAGGTGCTGACGGCCAGCCTGGACCGTACCTGCGCGCCGTTCGGCACCACGCGGCCGCCGGGATGGGTCGGCGACCGGCTGCTGTTCGGCGTCGAGGACCACGGCAACGTGCACCTGTACCTGGTGAGCGCCGACGGGACCGGGCTCCCGGTGCTGCTGGCCGGCGGCGAGCGGTGGATCAGCGACTGGGACTGGGCGGGCGGCACGCTCGCCTTCGTAGCCGGCTCGCCGACCTCAGCCGGCGAGCTCGCGGCCCGGGACCTGCCCGCCGGCGAGCCGGCCGCGGAACCGGCGGAACGGGCGCTGACCAGCCTGACGCGGCCGTTCGCCGAGGCGGTCAGCCTCGCCTCCCCGCAGCGGTTCACCGCCACGTCCGCGGACGGTACCGAGGTGGAATGCTGGGCCATCGCCCCTGTCGGAGCGGCTGCCGGCGCGGCTGCCGGGCAACGGTACCCGGCGCTGCTGAACGTGCACGGCGGCCCGTTCACGCAGTACGGCAACCGTTTCGTCGACGATTTCCAGCTGCAGGCCGCGGCCGGCTTCGGCGTCCTGTACTGCAACCCGCGGGGCAGCTCCGGCTACAGCGAGCAGTGGGGCCGCGCCATCCGGGGCCCGCAGTGCGCGCAGGATCCGGGCACCGGCTGGGGCGAAGCGGACTACGCCGACGTGATGGCCTGCGTGCAGACCGCCTGCGAGCGCTTCGGCTGGATCGATCCCGGCCGGCTCGGTATTCTCGGCGGCTCCTACGGCGGCTTCATGACTTCCTGGGCCGTCGGGCACACCGGCCGGTTCCGGGCCGCCTGCTCCGAGCGCGCCTGCAACAACCTGCTCACGATGGAGTACAGCGACGACGTCCCCGGCTTCATGCGCAGCTACGTCGGCCCGGACCATCTCACCGATCCCGGCGCCTACCTGCGTCACTCGCCGGTCAGCTACGTCCGCGACATGACCACTCCGCTGCTCATCCTGCATTCCGAAGACGACCTGCGCTGCCCGATCGGCCAGGCCGAGGAGCTGTTCGTGGCGCTGCGGCTGCTCGGCCGGGGCCCCGTCATGTACCGCTTCCCCGGCGAGAACCACGAGCTGACCCGCTCCGGGGCGCCGCAACACCGCGTCACCCGGGCAGAGCTGATCCTGGCCTGGTTCCGGCAGCACCTGCAGGACAGTCAGACCTCCTGATGCGGCTGGCGCACTTGCACCCCATTCGGTGGCTCGGCCAGCGTGACCGGGCTTCGCCGCACTGCGCCGTGCCACCCGGACGGCGATCGTCATGCCGGCCATGTTCGCCCTGGGCCGGCGGAGCTGGCGGGAGCGGTGGCTCGGCCGCCAGCCGGAGGGTGTGCCGGGGACGCTGTCTGCTGCGCGGAAACGGATCACGTCCCACCACGCTGCTGTGGTTCTTGCTGCCGCTGGCGGCCCGGGCACGCCGGCACTCCCCGCTCCGGCCGGCGACGCCGCCAGGGCCGCCACGACCTGCTCGGTAACGACGCCAAGGCCAGCGCCACCGCGATCCGGATGATCTGGACCGGCGATCACCTCGACGTCGTCCGCCGTCTGCAGGCGGCCGTCATCTCACCGGCCCGCGCCACCGCCGGGCAGCCCGCAGCCGGCCGTGTCATCCCGCCGCTTCCCGGGCGATTCCGGGCTCTACTGCGGTAACCCGCTCCTCGCAGCCAGGCTCGGGCCTCCCGCCACGGCCCGTTCGGGAAAATTGCTCTTTTTCTTTGATTCCGAACGGGCGGCGGTGCTTCTCCAGCTGACCAGCCGCCGGTCGTGGGGTAGGAAGGTGCTGTGCGTCTCCCCTGGCGGTCCGCGGAGTGGAACCTGGTTTTCCGGGTGCTGCCGGGGGCGCACCGCGGCCTGGCGCGATCCTGGTGGGCGCTGGTCGCCGTGCGCTCCCTGCTGCCCGCCGCGGCGGTGATCGCGACCGGCGCGCTGATCGGCGCGGTGAGCGCCGGGCGCCGGCCGGGTCTGCCGCTCGCCGTGGTGGCCGCGTCGTCGGTGCTGATCCTCGTGCTCAGCCCGGTACACGACGCGGTCAGCGCCAACCTGGGCGCCCGGGTGGGGGCGGACCTGCACGGGCGGCTGCTGCGGGCGGCGATCGAGCCGGCCGGCATCGCGCACCTGGAGGAGCCAGAGCTGGCCGACGACTTCGCGCTGGCCAGGGAGTTCGACGCGGGGATCACCGCGCCGCCGATCCGGGTGTGCATGCCGTTCGTGGCCAACGGGATGGTCGAGGTCGGCAGCGGGCTGGCCGCGGCCGCGATCCTGTTCTGGTTCCAGTGGTGGGCGCCGCTGGTGCTGACCGCCGGCTGGCTGGCCACGCACCGGCTGCTGCGGGAGAGCACGGTGTGGCGCGGCTGGCGGTCCGAAGATGTGGTGCGGGCGCAGCGGCACGCCGATTACGCCTACCGGATGGCCGTTGACGTGCCGGCCGCCAAGGAACTGCGCCTGTTCGGCCTCGGCGGCTGGACCGTCAGCCGGTTCGGAGCGCACCGCAGGCAACTGCTCGAGCTCGCCCTGCAGGCGCTGCGGCTGCGCGAGCGGTCGCTCGCGCTGGCGGCGCTGGCGGCAGTGGCGGGCAACGGGCTGGTCGTCGCCGTCCTGGCGGCCAGCGCCCTGGCACACCGGGTCAGCCTGGGCGCCCTGGTGGTCTTCACCGGCGCGGTGATCGGCTCGGCGGTGCTCGGCGTCGCGGACTTCGACTGGTGGTTCGACACGGCGGCCAGGCCCGCCGTCGTGGTGGCGAGCCTGCAGCAGCGGATGCCGGCCTTCGCCGCGCTGCCGTCAGGCCGCCGCCCGGCCGCGGGGCTGCCGCGGCGTGAGATCCGGCTGCGGGAACTGGCCTTCGGCTACCGCGGCGGGAGCCCGGTGCTTGCCGGGGTGAACCTGACCATCCCGGCGGGCTCCTCGCTGGCCATCGTCGGCAGGAACGGCGCCGGCAAGACCACCCTGGCCAAGCTGCTGTGCCGGCTCTACGACCCGGCCGGCGGCGCGATCGAGGTCGACGGCACCGACCTGCGGGACCTGGACCTGGCCGCCTGGCGCGCGAGGCTCGCCGCGGTGTTCCAGGACTTCGTCAGGTACGAGCTGCCGCTGCGCGACAACGTGGCGCCGGGCGGGGCGAGCGACGCCGACATCGAATGGGCGCTGCGCCAGGCCGGCGCCGCCGACCTTGCCGCGGCCGGGACCGTGCTATCGAAGTCCTACGCCGGCGGCACCGACCTGTCCGGCGGCCAGTGGCAGCGGGTGGCGCTGGCCAGGGCGATGTGCGCGGTCCGCCGGGGTGCCGGGGTAGTGATCCTGGACGAGCCCACCGCGCAGCTCGACGTCAGGGGCGAGGCCGAGATCTTCGGCCGGCTGCTCGATGTGACCAGGGGAGTGACCACCATCCTGGTGTCGCACCGGTTCTCCACGGTGCGGCATGCCGACCGGATCTGCGTGCTGGACGACGGCCGGGTCGCGGAACTCGGCAGCCACGACGAGCTGATGGCCAGGGGCGGCCAGTACGCGACCATGTTCACCCTGCAGGCGGCACGGTTCACCGACGATCCGGAGTCGGGCCAATGACTGCCGACGAGGCGCCCCCGATGCCCGGTGCGCTGATCACCATGGCCCGCACGATGCGGCATGCCTACGGCGCCGAGCCCGGCATGGCCATCGGGGTGCTGGTGCTGTCGGTGGCCTCGACGGTGCCAGGGGCGCTGCTGGCCGTCTGGCTCAAGCTCGTCGTCGACGGAGTCACCTCCGGCAGCCGGGCGCTGCTGATCGGCGGGGTGGCGGGGGTGGCCGGCTCCAGCGTGGCGATCTGGCTGCTGCGGCTGGCGTCCAGCCGGGCCACCCGCCGGTTCCGGATGAAGGTCGGCGTCGCGCTGGAGACCTACGTTGCCGACCTGCAGGCGTCGGTGGACACCATCGAGCACCAGGAACGGCCCGAGTACCTGGACCGGCTTGCGGTGCTCCGCGAATCGGTCTACCAGCTGGACCACATGCTGCTGGCCCTGGTCGACACCGTCAGCGCGCTGACCTGCCTGGCGCTGACCATCATCGTGCTGATGACGGTCAGCCCGTGGATGGCGCTGCTCGCGCTGTTCGCCGTGCCCACCGTGCTTGTGTCGTCCTGGCGGTCCGGCTCGGTCCGCGCCGCCGAGGAGTCCGCCGCGCCGGACCAGCGGCGCTACCGGCACCTGTTCACCCTCGGCAGCACCGCGGGCCCGGCCAAGGAACTGCGGGTCACCGGCAACCAGCAGGACGTGGTGGCGCGGTGGGCGGCCGCGTGGGGCGGCTGGAACCGGACCATGTCGGCCACGCAGTGGGCCGGCGGGCTGTGGCAGGCCGCGGCGTGGGGGGCGTTCGCGCTCGGCTACGTCGGCGCGGTGTACTGGACGGTCTACGGCCTGCGCGCGTCGGCCGGCGACGTGGTGCTTGTGGTCACGGCCGGGAGCCGGCTGGGCCAGTACGTGGCGATGACCGTCGGCGAGGTCGACTTCGTCCGGCTCTGGCTGGACGCCTGCCGCCGGCTCGGCTGGCTGGAGGCCTACGCCGCCAGGCACCGGGGCACGGATGACCTGCCGCCCCCGCAGCGGCTGGCCGACGGCGTCACGTTCGACCGCGTCAGCTTCTGCTACCCAGGCACGTCCGAGCCCGTGCTGCGGGAGGTGTCGCTGACGCTGCCGGCCGGCTCGGTGGTGGCCATCGTGGGGGAGAACGGCGCCGGCAAGAGCACGCTGGTCAAGCTGCTGTGCGGGTTCTACCCGCCGACCGCGGGACGCATCCTGGCCGACGGCACCGACCTGCGCCAGATCGCTCCGAAACAGTGGCGGACCCGGCTGTCCGGCGCGTTCCAGGACTTCGCCCGGCTGGAGTTCCTGGCCGGCTGCAGCATCGGCCTCGGCGACCTGAACCACCTCGACGAGACCGGCGCCATCGGCGCCGCGGTGCACAGGGCCGGCGCGTCCGACGTCATCGACGGCCTGGCCGCCGGGCTGGACACCCAGCTCGGGGCCGGCTGGCCGGACGGGGTGGACCTGTCGTTCGGCCAGTGGCAGAAGGTGGCGCTGGCGCGCGGCTTCATGCGCCCGGGCCCGCTGGTCACGATCCTGGACGAGCCGACCGCGGCACTGGACGCCGAGACCGAGCACGCCCTGTTCGAGCGTTACGCCAGCCAGGCCAGGGCGAGCCGCCTGGACGGGCGGATCACCATCTTGGTGTCGCACCGGTTCTCCACCGTGCGGATGGCCGACCTGATCGTCGTGATCAGCGACGGCGCGGTCGCGGAGTTCGGCTCACACTCCGAGCTGATGGCCAGGCGCGGCGTGTACGCGGACCTCTACACGATCCAGGCCAGCGCCTATCGGTAGCGCAGGCCGTCGAGTGCGGCCTGCAGGATCGGCCCGGTGTAGCCGGCGTCGCCACCGATCGTGGCGATGGCGACGATCATGTCGAGGATCTGCTCGAGGCTGAGGTCGTCGCGGACCTCGCCGGCGGCCTGCGCGGCGGCCAGCAGCGGCCGGCCGGAAGCCATCACCCGGCTGCGGCTGTCCTTGAAGAGGGGGTTGCCGCGGTCGGTCTGCTTGAGCAGCTCGGCGGCGATGTGCCGCTTGCTGGCGGTAAAGGCGGAGAACCGGCGCAGCCAGGCCGCCAGCGCCGCTGCGGGCGTGTCGCCGCCGGCGGTCTCGGCGCCCGTGGTCTCGGCGGCCTGGCAGACGGCATCGACCTCGTCGGTGTACAGGGCCTCGAGGAGTTCCTGGCGGCCGGGGAAGTTGCGGTACAGGGTCGCCATGCCGACTCCGGCGCGCCGCGAGATCTCGGCCATCGACACCTCGGCATCGGGATCGCCGAACGCGGCGCGCGCGGCCGCGAGGATCTTGCCGCGGTTGCGCTCGGCGTCGGCTCGCCTCGTGGGTGCAGGGAACTGATCCGCAGGCATCGGGACTCCAAGTGGACAGGCTATCCGTTAGTTCGCTACAGTGAAGTGGATAGGTTATCCGATCATATCCGACTGGAGGAGCTTGCCATGGAATACCGGACCCTGGGGCGCACCGGCGTCTCGGTCAGCCAGTTGTGCCTGGGCGCGATGATGTTCGGCGCGTTCGGCAACACCGACCACGACGAGTCGGTCACGATCATCCACAAGGCGCTGGACGCCGGGATCAACTTCATCGACACCGCCGACGGCTACTCCGCGGGCGAGTCAGAAGAGATCCTGGGCAAGGCGCTGGCCGGCGGACGGCGCGAGGGCGTGGTGCTCGCCGTCAAGTTCGGCGTTCCCTTCGGCAGCGATGACCCCAACCATCGCGGGGCGTCGCGGCGGTGGATCACCGAGGCGGTGCAGGGATCGCTGCACCGGCTGCAGACCGACTGGATCGACCTGTACCAGGTGGGCGTCCCCGATCCGGGCACCGATATCGACGAGACCCTCGGCGCCCTGTCCGACCTCGTCCGCGCCGGCAAGATCCGCTACTTCGGCGCGTCGAAGGTTCCCGCCTCGCAGATCGTCGAGGCCCAGTGGACCGCCGAGCGCCGCGGCCACGGACGGTTCCGCACCGAGCAGCCGCCCTACTCCCTGCTGACCCGCGCCATCGAGTACGACCTGCTGCCGGCCTGCCTGCGCCACGGCATGGGCGTCCTGGCCTACAGCCCGCTGGCCGGGGGCTGGCTGTCCGGCAAGTACCGCAAGGGCCGCCAGGTCAGCGGCCCGGGCTCCGCCGCCCGCGCCCGGCGCTTCCCCAGCGCCTATGACGCCGCCAACCCGGCCAATGCCGCAAAGCTCGACGCCGCCGACGCCCTCGGCGCGCTTGCCGACGAGGCCGGGATCACCCTCATCCAGATGGCGGTCGCGTTCGCCGTCCGCCACCCCGCGGTCACCTCCGCGATCATCGGCCCGCGCACCATGGAACACCTAGACGGCTACCTCGCCGCCGACGGGATCGCCCTGTCCGCCGACGTGCTCGACCGAATCGACGAGATCGTTCCCCCCGCGGTCACGATCAACGTCACCGACAACATGTGGAACGTCGGCACCACGGCGCTGGCCGCCGCAAACCGCCGCCGCTAGGGCAAGCGCCACGGCGGCGGTATCTGTCCGAGATTGGGGTCATTGAGGTGATCTCAGCGAAAATTGTTCCGGGTGGCGGTGGTTGGAATTGCCTGGCCGGGCGCGGCGGTCAGGTTGCGCCGTAGGCGGCGAGAAATGCCCGGGTTCCGGCGTCGGCGTAGCGGTCGAGGTCGGCTTGGGCGGGCAGTTCGGTTTCGCCGCAGAGCATTACCCGGTTGAGGGGGGTCGACATGACCAGCCAGTTGAAGTGCTCGGCGGCTAGCCGGGGGTCCTCCAGCCGCAGCGCGCCGCGGGCGGCGAGGCTTTCGAAGGTGGCGGCCAGCGCGTCGATGGTGCGCCCGGGGCCGCGGTCGTAGAACAGGCGGCCCAGTTCCGGGAAGCGGCCCGCCTCGCCGATCACCAGGCGGCGCAGCTGCATCATCCGGGGCTGGATCACCTGGGCGAGCAGCGCGCGGGCCAGGCCCTGCAGGCCGGCCGCCAGGTCAGTGCTGTGCCGCAGGCTGGCGATCTGGCCGGCGACGGGGTCGCTGACCTCGGCGACGGTGCCGGTCACGATCTCGCGGAACAGGGTCTGCTTGTCGGCGAACTGCTTGTAGACGGTCTGTTTTGACACCGAGGCCGCTGCGGCGATCTGGTCCATGCTGGTGGCCAGGTACCCCTCGCGCAGGAACAGGGTAGTGGCCGCGTCCAGGATCGCCCGGCGCTTGCGCGCCGTCCGGGTCTCTGCGCCGCGGCCGTGCGTGCCAGCCATGGTCGTCTCGCTCACTGGCTAATAGTACTGGACGGTCCAGTTTGACGGAAGTAGAGTACTGGACAGTCCAGTTTGGTACGTTCGCCGGGCCTGCTACCCGGCACCACCGAGGAGGAAGACGATGCGGGAACTCACCGCGGACATGTTCGTGTCGCTGGACGGCTTCGCCGCCGGGGCCGACGGCGGCCAGTCCTGGACGTTCGGCTACTTCGGCCCGCAGTTCGCCGCCTACGCGCAGCAGGTCCTGGCCGAACCGCAGCTCATGATCATGGGACGGGCCACCTACCAGATCATGGCGCGGTCCTGGCCATCCTCACCCGGCCCGCTCGCCGGGCCGATGAACAGCCTCCCCAAGCTGGTGTTCTCCGCCACCCTAGCCGAACCGCTCGCCTGGAACAACTCCTACCTGGCCAGGCGCGGGCCGGCCGAGGAGATCCGCGCCCTCAAGGCCCAGCCAGGCGACCCGCTGCGCAGCATCGGCAGCATCACCCTGGTCCGCCACCTGATCGCAGCGGGCCTGGTCGACCGGCTCCGCCTGGTGGTGTTCCCGCACGTGCTCGGGCAGGCCGGCCACGAACCGGTCTTCACCGGCTACCCCGAGACCAGCCTCACCCTGGCCAGCACCACCGTCCTCGACTCGCGCCTGGTGGTCTGCGAGTACCGCCCGGGCATTCCGGCCTGAGGCTGGCGGACGGTCCTGATGAAACCACGGGCGGGGCGTCTCATGCAGGTCCGGGGCCTTGCCCACGCAAATGGCGTCTGCGGGAATTACCACGGCGGCAGCGCGGGCGCGTCCAACAACGGTGGTGGCGGGGAGGGGGCTCCAGCTATCTCGGCCTTGAGGTCCCCGGCGGGATCTGCTGCTGCCCGCCGAACAGCTTCCCGGCCCCCCACACGGTCCCGCCGGCGTTCGACGGCAGGTAGGGCGCGAACCCCCTGATGCTGTGCGGAAGGTAGGCCGCGACGATCGGCACCGCGAAGAACACGGCGGCGAACACCGACAGGCCGGCCGCGGTCCGGCGCAGCATGCATGAAGGCCTCCTCGAGCCCGGCAATCGTGGCACCCGGTAGGCGACAGGCAGATGGCGAATGCCCGCCTGACCGGGAAGAGAACCGAGGCGCGAGGCAGCCAGGCCGTGGCATCGCGCGCGTCCGCCATCGGGGCTGCCGGGCCACGGCAAGAAGACCAGAGGCAGCGGGCGCGGAACCGCCGCTCGGCGCCGGCGCCGGATTCATGTGGATTAATCCCGCGCTCGCGCCGATCTAGATTTTGGCGGCGCCACTGTCGATCCGGAAGGCGCCATGTTGCCCGGTATGTCAAACGAGTAGTGGCGGCGCGTGGTGCTGGAGGTGACGGGCGGCGAGAGCCGAGAACAGCGCCCGCAGCCTGGCTCAATAGGACAGCTAGCCCGAGACGGCCCTTTCTCGGCCCGCACGTGACGACGCCGGTACTGGAACGGGGGCGATGGAGTTACCTGGGCCGATGTCAGCGCAGCCGTTGTGGAAGGGCAGATTCTCGAACCGCTGGGCCAAGAAGGCCTGAGCCTGCGC
>JBOHCG010000253.1:0-10382 GCA_050698735.1 Streptosporangiaceae bacterium
CTAGAGATCCTGATGTAAAATTGGCTCATGGATATGCAGGGTCTGCTGGCACCCGACGCGGGCGCGCCGCTCGGGGAAAGCCGCGCCCGGGTGCTCGACCTGCTGCGTGCCGCGGGCAGGCCGCTTGGCGTGCAGGAGGTCGCCGAGCAGGCCGGCCTGCACCCCAACACCGCCCGCTTCCACCTGGACGCCCTGGTTGATGCGGGCCTGGCTGCACGGGAACCGCAACCGCGGGAGACTCCGGGCCGGCCCAGCATGGTTTACCGGGTCACGGAGACCGACGGGCCGACCGGGCAGCGGCGCTACCGGCTGCTCGCCGAGATGCTCACCAGCATGATCGCCGGGGTGATGCCGGAGCCGGGCGAGGCTGCTGAAGAGGCGGGCCGGGAATGGGGCCGCTACCTGACCGAGCAGCCGCCGCCGTTCCAGCGCGTGAATGCCGGGGAGGCGATGGAGAGGCTGACCGGGGCCCTGGTGGAGATCGGGTTTAGCCCGGAGGTTGTTCCCGAGGACGGCGGTTACCGGCTGCGCCTGCACCAGTGCCCGTTCCGCGAGGTGGCCGAACGTCATCAGGGTGTCGTGTGCGCACTGCATATGGGTCTGATGCAAGGCGTGCTTGAACAGCTCCGGGCACCAGTCACCGCGGACCGGCTGCTTCCGTTCGCCGAGCCGAGCGTTTGCATCGCCGAACTCAGCATCGGGAAGAGGCAGCCAGCCGAGGCTGACCGCCCGGGCCGGGCGCGATCACGTCGCTGACGGCTCTGGGTTGTGACGAGGGTGCGCTGCCGGGTTACAGATGCTGTGTTGCGTACGCACCCGCGATGGCGATGGCCCGGATCATAGGACGATCCGCAGGGGTTCCTCGATCAAGGCCTTGAGGTCGGCGAGGAACGTGGCACCGGTGGCGCCGTCCAGCACCCGGTGGTCGATCGAGAGGGTCAGCGCCATCGAGGTGCCGATGGTGACCTGGTCGCCGCGGATGACCGGCTTGCGGGTTGCCGCGCCGACCGCGAGGATCGCGGCTTGCGGCGGGTTGATCACGGCGGTGAACTGCCGGATGCCGTACATGCCGAGGTTGCTGATGGTGAACGTGCCGTCGGCGTAGTCATCTGGGGTGATCCGCCCGGCGCGTGCTCTCTCGGCTAGCGCGTGGGCCTCACGGGCGATCTCGGTGACGGTCTTGCGGTCGGCGTCGCGGATGACCGGGACGATCAGCCCGTCGCTGACGGCGACCGCGACGCCGACGTTGACGTGCCGGTGGCGCAGGATCCGGTCCCCGGCCCAGGAGGCGTTGGCCTCCGGGTGGGCGGCCAGGGTGACCGCGCACGCCTTGACCAGCAGGTCGGTGATGCTGATCTTGGTGTCGGCCGGCCCGCGCTGGTTGGCCTGGGACCGGAACGCGAGCAGGTCGCCGGCCTCGGCCTCGATGGTGAGGTAGAAGTGCGGAGCCTCGCGGGCGCTGTCGGCCAGCCGCTGCGCGGTGATCCGCCGCACCGCCGACAGCGGGATCTCCTCGGCGTCGGCCGCCAGGTCAAGCCGCGGCACGCTAGCTGCGGGCGCCGGGGCGGGTGGCGGCGGGCCGACCGGGGAAGGCGGGGTCAGCGGCCTGACCGGGGGCGGCACCGGCGGGACGACAGCCACCGGAGCCGCTGGCTCCGCAACGGGCTGAGCGCCGCTGACCCTGCTGGCGGCATCTTCGATGTCGGCGCGCACGACCCGTCCGCCGGGACCGGTGCCTGTGACGGTGGCCAGGTCGATCCCGTGCTCGCGGGCGAGCTTGCGGGCAAGCGGCGAGGCCCGCCCGGCCGATCGCTGCGCGGCAGGTGGAGCGACCGCGGCGGGCTGCTGACCGCGGGGCTCTGTAGCCGCCGGTACCGCGGGCTGGGCTGCGGGAGGAGAAACCAGCGGCCGTTCGGCATGATCAGCGGCGGGCACCGGCGACGGCGCGGCAGTCTCGGCGGCCGCGTCGCCAATGACGGCGATCGGCGTGCCGATCGGGACCGATGCACCCTCCTGGACCAGGATGCGGCTGAGCACGCCTTCGTCGTAGGCTTCCATGTCCATCGCGGCCTTGTCGGTCTCGATCACCGCGAGCACGTCGCCCTTGCGGACCTGGTCGCCTTCGTGCTTGACCCACTGGCTGAGCATGCCGGTTTCCATGGTGTCCGAAAGCCGGGGCATGAGCACGTCGGGCATGGCCTCTCCTCCAGCGCTCCTACAGGGTAAAGCCGACGGTCTCGCGGATCACCCGGGTCAGCGCCCCGGCGTCGGGCAGGGCCGCGAGTTCCAGCGGCTTGGCGTACGGCAGCGGCACCTCGGCGGCCGCGACCCGGCGGACCGGGGCGTCCAGGTAGTCGAACGCGGCCTCGGCGACGGTGGCGGCGATCTCGGCGCCGATCCCGTAACTGAGCCAGTCGTCCTCGACGATCACCGCGCGGCTGGTCTTGCGGACCGAGGCGCAGACGGTGTCCCGGTCCAGCGGGCGGAGGCTGCGCAGGTCGATGACCTCGGCGGAGATCCCGTCGGCCTCCAGGCGACGGGCGACGTCGAGCGCGATCACCGCGGCCCGCGAGTAGCCGACCACCGTGATGTCGCGTCCTTCCTTCAGCACCGCGGCGCGGCCGATCTCGGCGACGTGCTCCCCGTCGGGGACCTCGCCCTTGGTGTTGTACAGTGCCAGGTTCTCAAGCACGATGACCGGGTCGTTGTCGCGGATCGCCGCGGCCAGCAAGCCCTTGGCGTCGGCCGGGGTCGAGGGGGCGACCACCTTGAGCCCGGGCACGTGCGCGTAGAAAACCTCCAGGTTCTGCGAGTGGGTGGCAGAAAGCTGCTGGCCTCCGCCCCCCGGGGTGCGGATCACCAGGGGCACGCTGACCTGGCCGCCGAACATCGACCGCATCTTCGCGGCGTGGTTGACGATCTGGTCGATGGCCAGCAGGCTGAAGTTGATCGTCATGATCTCCACCACCGGCCGCAGCCCCATCATCGCCGCCCCGATGGCCACCCCGGTGAATCCCTCCTCGCAGATCGGGGTGTCGCGCACCCGGCGCGGCCCGAACTCGGCCAGCAGCCCGGCGGTGATCTTGTAGGAGCCCTCGAACACGCCGATCTCCTCGCCGAGCAGCAGCACGTTCTCGTCCCGTTGCAGCTCGGACCGCAGCGTGTCGTGCAGTGCCTGCCGGTAGCTGATCACGGTCACGATGGGCCTCCCGGGACCGGATCGCCGGGCAGCCCGCGGTAGGTATTGGCCACCGGGGTGGCGTATACGAAGTCGAACAGCGTGTTTACCTCCGGCGCCGGGCTGGCGTCGGCGTAGTCGAGGGCTGCGGCCACCGCCTTGTCCGCCTCGGCTTCGATCGCCGTCGCCGAGTCCTCATCGAGGATCCCGCCGTCGATCAGGCGGGCGCGGAACGCGGGCAGGGGGTCGCCCCGGCGCAGCCGTTCGGCGTCTTCAGCGGTGCGGTACCGGGCGGGGTCGACCACCGAGTGGCCGCGCAGCCGGTAGCTGACCGCCTCCACCAGCACCGGCTGGTGCTCGCCGCGGGCCCGGTCCAGCGCGGCGCGGGCGGCCTCGCGGACCGCGAGCACATCGTTGCCGTCCACCCGCTGCCCGGGCATCCGGTAGGAGCAGCCCCGTTTCCACAGCTCCGGCTCGGCCGAGGCCGCCTCCACCGGCGTGCCCATGCCGAGCTGGTTGTTCACGATCACGTACACGATTGGCAGCTTCCACAGCGCGGCCAGGTTCAGCGACTCGTGGAACGCCCCGATGTTGGTGGTGGCGTCGCCCAGCAGGCACATCACCGCCGGGCCGTCCGGGCCGGGGCCGCCGCGGTAGGCCAGCGCGAGCGCCGCGCCGGTCGCCGGGGGCAGTTGGCCGCCGACGATCCCGTACCCGCCAAGCAGCCGGATCTCCGGGTCGAACAGGTGCATCGACCCACCACGGCCGCGCGACAGCCCGCCAGTACGCCCGAACAGCTCGGCCATGACCCGGCCGGGGTCGGCGCCGCGGGCCAGCGCGTAGCCGTGCTCCCGGTAGGTGGTGAACAGGTAGTCCTCGTCGCGCAGCGCGGCCACCAGCCCGACCGCGGTGGCTTCCTCGCCCAGGTTGAGGTGGCAGTAGCCGCCGATCTTGGCGCGGGTGTACATCTCGGCGGCACGCAGCTCGAAGGCGCGGATCAGCGCCATCTGCCGGTAGTAGCCGCGCAGCACCTCCGGGTCCTCGGATGTCTCCATGCCCGCCTCAGTCTCCGGGAGAAGGGTCTTGCATGATAAACCGGTCCGGGGCTGCGTGGCACCTCGGGCACTGGGCTGGCGGGTGCTGGCCGCAGACCGCCTCGCCGCAGACCTGGCACGCCCACTCCGTGGTCAGCAGTGCTACCACGTCGCCGCGGCTGACGATCCCGGCCAGCTTCTGGCCGCTGATGACCGGCACCCGCCGGATGCGCCGCTCGATCAGCAGGTGCCGGACGTCGTCCACGTCGGTGTCCTCGGTGACGGTGATCACCGAGGATGTCATCACCTCTCCCGCGGTCTCGCCTTGGCGGGCGAGCAGGTCGTACTCGCTGACCAGGCCCACCACCGCGCCGTTGGCGTCGGTCACAGGGACGCCGCTGATCCGGTTGTCCCGCAGCAGGCCGGCAATCACCGGGACCGGTGTGTCCGCGGTGACCGTGACCACCCGAGTCGTCATGATCTCCTTGACCTTCACAGGCACTCCGTTCCCGCTCGCCTCCGGTGCGCTTCCAAGGCCCCGCCTTTGGCACCTCCCTCGGGGCGATCCTGTGCACACTCATGCTCACGCCGGGAGCCTGCAGGTTCCTTGCAGCAGGACCGGGCGTCCGCCGCGGTCCGGCCGGTACTCTTCCCGCCATGCCGGCCGGCTGCGCCTGCAGCGCAGCCGGGAGCCGGCCTGCTGACGCCAGCGCCGGGCCGGATGCTTGCATGGAATCTGCAGGCATCAGGAGGGATCATCGGCACCGAGTCGCGGAGGTGAAGCTGAGATGGATCTGGCGTGGGCCGGCCTGCCGCCCGCCGACGACCCGGCGCTGGCGGACTGGCTGGAGGGGGCTTCGTGCGGCCCGCAGGTGAAGGCGCTCGCGGTCCGGGCGGTGCGCCCCACGACCGGGTGGGAGGATGGCTGACGTGACCGGCACGGCGGCGAAGGCTTCGGGTGTCCGGGCAAGAGGCAGGGCGTCCATCGCAGCGGGCACGCTGCGGGCCGACCGGTGGTGGGCCTACCCGCTGACCACGTTCGCGGTGCTGGCCGCGTTCGTCGCCTATGCGGCCTACGCGGCGATCGCGAACCGGGATTACTACGCCGCGCCGTACCTGTCGCCGTTCTACTCGCCGTGCCTGTCGTTGCACTGCGGGACGGTGCCAGGCTCGGCAGGCGCGCCGCACCTGGGCTGGTTCGGCACCTGGTGGATCGTCACCCCCGCGGTGATCATCCTGATCTTCCCGCTCGGGTTCCGGCTGACCTGCTACTACTACCGCAAGGCCTACTACCGGTCGTGGTGGCTGTCCCCCCCGGCCTGCGCGGTCCCCGAACCGCACCGCCGCTACACCGGCGAGACCCGGTTCCCGCTGCTCGGCCAGAACATCCACCGGTACTTCTTCTACGCCGCGCTGGCGTTCAACGTCATCCTGACCTGGGACGCGATCGTCGCGTTCGACTTCGGCGGGCACCTCGGCGTCGGCGTCGGCACGGTCGTCCTGGTTATCAACGCGGTGCTGCTGTGGCTGTACTCGCTGTCCTGTCATGCCTGCCGGCACGCTGTCGGCGGCCGCATCAACCACTTCGCAAAGCACCCGGTCCGGTACCGGGCGTGGACGTTCGTGTCCCGGCTGAACCCCTACCACGGCAACTTCGCCTGGCTGTCCCTGGTCTGGGTGGCGCTGACCGACCTGTACGTGCGGCTGGTGGCCAGCGGCGTCATCCACGACCCGCGAGTGTTCTGAAGGAGGCGGCAGCGATGACCGGCGACGCGCGCGCAAGCAGCAAGCCGGCTGTGGACGACGGCACGCCCTCCCGGGTGCCGGGCACCGGGATCTGCCACCAGGTCAACCTCGAGCACCTGGCGAGGGTGGTGTTCGCCGAGGACGGCACCGCCTTCCCTGACACCCTGGTGGGCACCGACTCGCACACACCGATGGTCAACGGGCTAGGGGTGCTCGGCTGGGGGGTGGGCGGCATCGAGGCCGAGGCGGCGATGCTCGGCCAGCCGCTGTCCATGCTGATCCCGCAGGTGATCGGGGTCCGGCTGGCCGGTCAGCTGCCCGAGGGCGTCACCGCCACCGACCTGGTGCTGACCATCGCCGAGCTGCTGCGGTCGGTCGGGGTGGTCGGCACGTTCGTGGAGTTCTTCGGGCCCGGCGTGGCCGCGGTCCCGGTAGCCAACCGGGCCACGATCGGCAACATGAGCCCCGAGTACGGCTGCACCAGCGCGATCTTCCCGATCGACGAGGTGATTCTGGCGTACCTGCGGCTCACCGGGCGGCCCCCGGAGCAGGTGGCGCTGGTGGAGGGGCTGGACGAGGCCGGAGCCGAGTCGTTCCCGGCCTCCGACCCCATCGCGGTCACCGGCAACCGGGACGCCGACAAGCCGGCCGGTTTCGGCGCGGCCGCCGGCCTGCCCACGCGGCCGCACCACCGGGTCCGGGTGAAGCTGGACGGGGGACAGGAGGCGGAGCTTGACCACGGGGCGGTGGTGATCGCCGCGATCACCTCCTGCACCAACACCTCCAACCCCGAGGTGATGATCGCCGCCGCGCTGCTGGCCAAGAAGGCCGCCGAACGCGGCCTGGCCCCGAAGCCGTGGGTGAAGACCTCCTTGGCGCCGGGCTCGCGGGTGGTCATGGACTACTACGACCGGGCCGGGCTGACCTCGTGGCTGGACAAGCTCGGCTTCAGCCTGGTCGGCTACGGGTGCACCACCTGCATCGGCAACTCCGGGCCGCTGATCCCCGCGGTCTCGGCCGCGATCGCCGAGGGGGATCTCGCGGTCTGCTCGGTGCTGTCAGGCAACCGCAACTTCGAGGGCCGCATCCACCCCGAGACCAAGCTGAACTACCTGGCTTCCCCGCCGCTGGTGGTCGCCTACGCGCTGGCCGGCACCATGGATACCAACCTCACCAGCGAGCCGCTTGGTACCGGCAGCGACGGGCAGCCGGTCTGGCTGCGGGACATCTGGCCGTCGCAGGCCGAGACCGGCGAGGTCATCGCGTCCTGCCTGCGCCCGGAGATGTATACCCGCGAGTACGCCGAGGTGTTCACGGGGGATGAACGCTGGCGGTCCCTGCCGGTCCCGGCCGGTGACATGTTCGCCTGGGAGCCCTCCTCGACCTACGTGCGCCGGCCGCCGTTCTTCGACGGGCTGCCCCCGGAGCCGACTCCGCTGGCCGGTATCGAGGGCGCCCGGCTGCTCGCGCTGCTCGGCGACTCGGTCACCACCGACCACATTTCCCCGGCCGGGGCAATCCGCGCCGACTCCCCGGCCGGCCGGTACTTGATCGCGCATGGCGTGCAGCCGCGGGACTTCAACTCCTACGGGTCCCGGCGCGGCAACCACGAGGTGATGATCCGCGGCACCTTCGCCAACATCCGGCTGCGCAACCAGCTCGCCGCCGGCACCGAGGGCGGCCTCACCCGCCACCTGCCAAGCGGGGAGCAGATGACGATCTTCGACGCGGCGCAGCGGTACGCCGCCGAACACGTTCCGCTGCTGGTCATCGCCGGGAAGGAGTACGGCTCCGGCTCATCGCGGGACTGGGCCGCCAAGGGCACCGCGCTGCTCGGCGTGCGGGCGGTGCTCGCCGTCTCGTTCGAGCGGATCCACCGGTCCAACCTGATCGGCATGGGCGTGCTCCCGCTCCAGTTCGCTTCTGGCGACGACGCCAGGGCGCTCGGCCTGACCGGGGAGGAGACCTTTTCCATCCGCGGCCTGGCCGGAGCCGAGGAGGTGCCGCGCACGCTCACCGTCACTGCCGCCGGGCCCGGCGCGACGCGGGAGTTCACCGTGACTGTGCGGATCGACACCCCGGCCGAGGCTGCTTACTACCGGCACGGCGGCATCCTGCCCTACGTGCTGCGCGAGCTGGCGGGCGCCGGCCCATCCCGGCTGGCCTGGTGATCGCGGGACTGCGCCCACACTGAGGCCGGGCAGGTCCACCGCACTGCACGGCTAGCGCAGGCCGGACCCCGAGCCTGCCGGTGACCGCGGCCACGGGCCAGCCCGGCACCGGCACGCCTGCTCGCACCGCCGTCAGGTGTGGCCGAGCCGGCCGCGAGACAAATCCGCGACGATGGCCGGATCTCCGGGCTGAGCTGGCGGAAAGAACCCCTCAATTTACCTAGCAGGGCTATAATAACAATTTTTCTTGAATATAATAGAAGCAGGGTCGTGGACGTTCCTGGCGCGGGCAATCCGGCCCGCGCCGCCCACGGCACGGTTAGCCCGGCGCGCCGCGCGCCGGGGATAGGACGGCCGGAAATGTTCGGCTTCAAGGTCATCACACAGTACGAGCAGGGCATCGTCTTCCGCTTCGGCCGGGCGCTGCCCGGCACCCGCATGCCGGGACTGACCTGGGTCAACCCGTTCACAGACCGCCTGCACAAGGTCAACATGCAGATCGTCGTGGTAGCGGTTCCCGCCCAGGAGGCCATCACCATCGACAACGTCACCGTGCGGGTGGACGCGGTCGTCTACTACCGGGTGGTCAACCCGTACAAGGCGATCATCAACGTGCAGAACTACCACCACGCGGTGTCGCAGGTCGCCCAGACCTCGCTGCGATCGGTCATCGGCCAGAACGACCTGGACCAGCTGCTATCCGGGCGGGAGAAGATCAACGCCCATCTCAAGGACGTCATCGACGCTCCCACCGAGGAGCCGTGGGGGATCCTGGTGGAGCGGGTCGAGCTGAAGGACATCTCCCTGCCCGAGTCGATGAAACGGTCGATGTCGCGGCAGGCCGAAGCCGAGCGCGAGCGCCGCGCCCGGGTCATCGCCGCCGACGGCGAGTACCAGGCATCCACCAGGCTCGCCCAGGCCGCCACGGTGATGTCCGCCGACCCGGCCGCCCTGCAGCTGCGGCTGCTGCAGACCGTCGCCGAGGTCGCGGCGGAGAAGAACAGCACCCTGGTCATGCCCTTCCCGGTGGAACTGCTGCGCTTCTTCGACAACGCCGCGCCGGTGCCGGGCCGGGTCCAGGCGGCAGCCGCCGAGGTTACGGCAGCAGACGGCTCGCCCCAGGACGCGAGCGACGTGCCCGCCCTCACCGCGGCCCGCCCGCCCCTTGACCTGGCCGTAACCGGGCATCCGAACGGCGCCCAGAAGGCGCCCGCCATTCGCTGACACGCAGAAGGCCTCCTGTTCCTGGCCCTGCGGGGCCCGGCTGACGGTGGCCCTCGGGTGCCTCAAAGGCGCGGCGCGCAATTGCAGGGCGGGACGTTGGGCGGTATCGGGCCGGCTGCCTGGGTGCGTGGCCCGCGCAGCCGCAGGGCCGGCGGTCGGCCTCACGGGTGCCGGGCGCAGGATCAGGCAGGTGTCACTATGGCCTGGGCTGACCGTTGCTGACCGCCTCTTCGAGCGCTGGGATAGTCTGCTCGATGCCGCGGGACTCCTGGCCCCACTTGATGTGGGGGTAGTGCGCCTCGAACGCGGGCCGCTCGGAGCGGATCCGGGGGATCCGGTAGAAGTTATGCCGCGGCGGCGGGCAGCTTGTCGCCCATTCCAGCGAGCTGCAGAAGCCCCAAGGGTCCTCCTCCGTCACCGCCACGCCGTGCCGCCAGGTCACGTACATGTTCCAGAAGAACACCAGGATGGACAGGGCCAGCACCCACGACCCGACGCTCGAGATGATGTTGAGCGTGGTCACGTTGCCCGGCAGGCCGGGGTAGTTGGCCACGCGCCGCGGCATGCCTTCCACGCCGATCCAGTGCTGGACAAGGAACGTCATGTTGAACCCGATGAACATCAGCCAGAACTGGAACTTGCCGATCCGGCTGTTCAGCATCTTGCCGGTCATCTTCGGCCACCAGAAGTAGAACCCGGCGAACATCGCGAACAGCACCGTGCCTGCCAGCACGTAATGGAAGTGCGCGACCACGAAGTAGGAGTCCGACACCGCGAAGTCCAGCGGCGGGGAGGCCAGCAGGACGCCGGTGATGCCGCCGAACAGGAACGTGACCAGGAACCCGACCGAGAACAGCATCGGCGGCTCGAAGGTGAGCTGGCCGTGCCACATCGTGCCCACCCAGTTGAAGAACTTCACCCCGGTCGGCACCGCGATCAGGAACGACATGAACGAGAAGAACGGCAGCAGGACAGCGCCTGTGGTGAACATGTGATGCGCCCACACCGTCATCGACAGGCCGGCGATCG
>JBOHCG010000254.1:0-10338 GCA_050698735.1 Streptosporangiaceae bacterium
CCGTGCCGCGGCAGCCTGATCACCCGCACATCATGGCAGAAGTACTTGCCGCCGAACTGCGCGCCGATGCCGGTCCGCCTGGTGATGCCGAGCACCTGCGCCTCGAGCTCAAGGTCACGGAACCCATGCGCGGACATGGACCCGGACGAAGGCAGCGTGTCCAGGTACTTGGCCGACGCGTACTTCGCCGTCTTCAGCGCGTACTCGGCGCTCGTCCCGCCGACCACGATGGCCAGGTGGTATGGCGGGCACGCGGCGGTGCCGAGCGACCTGATCTTCTGCTCAAGGAACGCGGCCATCCGCGCCGGGCTGAGCACGGCCTTGGTCTCCTGGTACAGGAACGACTTGTTCGCCGAGCCGCCGCCCTTGGCCATGAAAAGGAACTTGTACTCCTCCCCGCCGGTCGCGTAGATCTCGATCTGCGCGGGCAGGTTGTTCCCCGTGTTCCGCTCCTGGAACATGGTCAGCGGCGCGAGCTGCGAGTACCGCAGGTTCAGCGTCGTGTATGCGTCATAGATCCCGCGCGCGAGGTGCTCCTCGTCCCGCCCGTCGGTCAGCACGTGCTGACCGCGCTTGCCCATCACGATCGCGGTCCCGGTGTCCTGGCACATCGGCAGCACGCCGCCGGCCGCGATGCACGCGTTCTTCAGCAGGTCGCGGGCGACGTACCGGTCATTGGGACTCGCCTCGCGGTCCTCCAGGATGGACCGTAGCTGGCTGAGGTGGGCGGGCCGCAGCAGGTGGGCGATGTCGTGCATCGCCGCGGCGGCGAGGCCGGTGAGCAGCTGCGGCTCTACGTCAAGAAATTTTCTGCCGAACGAGCTGTGGTGCTTGACCCCGTCTCCTGTCAGCTTCCGGTAGCGCGTCTCATCGGCGCCCAGCGGCAGCAGGTCGGTATAGCTGAACTCGGCCACGCCCCTTAGCCCTCCTCCTTGGTCCAGCGTCTCGGACCCCGCTGCACAGCTTAGATACTGACGAGCCCCAGAAAATCCCGCCCACCTCCAGTACGCTGCCCCGAGCCCGCCCCATGCGCCCATCCATCTCCAATCTTGTCCTGAGACCTGCCCCGTCCCTCCTGCCCCGGCGGCGAGCCCCTCAGAATGCCCGGCCCCGCGGCTCGCCCGGGCGTGAGTTCGGCTGAGACAAACTTTTGTGTCTTGCTGGTTACGACTTGTACATGTATGAGCAAGCTTGTATCGTGACGCTATGCGGCGGCGCCGCGCCGCGCGGTGCCCCCGTCCGCGCGATGCACGCTAAGCACGCGGTGCCCCCGTCCGCGTCAGGCTAAGCTGCGGCGCCGCCGCCACCCGTACCTATGCGCTCTGTCGCCCCACTTCCCCGTGGCCTCGCCCCGCGCCGAAATCGCGATCGTGGGTCGCTGCTACCTCCATGCGGGAAGTTCTGGCCCACGATCACGCCGACGGCGGGCCCGCCGCTCGGTTAGAGTGCGGTGGTGTCGCTAGGGGTGGCATGGACGGCGAATAAGTCCAGCCCGAACTGTGGGTCGTTGCTTCCTCGGGAGTAACGACCCACTCATGACTAGACCCTTAGAACGGCGGCTCGTCGGAGTAGCCGCCGGGACCGTCGTTGGCCCACGGGTCGGCATCCGCGCTGTAACCGCCCTGGCCCCCGGCGCTACCCTGGCCCCCGGCGCTACCCTGGCCCCCGGCGCTGCCCTGGCCCCCGGGTCGGCCGCCCGGGGCCGCGGCTGAGCCCTGGCCGCCGCCATTGCCGGTGCCGCCGGAGCGGGCGGCGCGGTTCACCTTCGCGGAGGCGTTGCGCAGCGACGGGCCGACGTCATCGACCTCGACCTCGTACACCGTGCGCTTCTCCCCCTCCTTCGTCTCATACGACCGCTGCCGCAGCCGCCCCGACACGATAACCCGCATCCCCCGCTGCAGGCTCTCCGCCACGTTCTCCGCCGCCTGCCGCCACACATTGCACGTCAGGAACAGGCTGTCGCCGTCCTTCCACTCACCGGTGGCGTTATCACGCCACCGGGGTGTCGACGCCACCCTGAACTTCGCCACCGGCTGCCCCGCCGGGGTAAACCGCAGCTCCGGATCATCGACCAGGTTCCCCGCGATCGTGACCTGGGTATCGCCTATTGCCATCTCAAGTCCCCATGCTCCGTACCGATCATTTCCACGCGGATACCGTAACTCCGCCCACTGACATTTCGGCGTCCCCGAACCTGGCGGCCTGGCGGGCAGTGGCTAGCATGCTCACCGTGCCGTGCCGACTTGCCGCCAAGGCGACCTGGCGATGGTGACGATCATCGCCCGGTCGGTCCGCGGGCTGGAATGGGTCGCCGCCGACGAGATCAGCGCGGCGCTGCCGGAGGCGAGCGGCCTGGCCATGTCGAGCCGTGAGGTCACCTTCCTGCTGCCCGACCTGGCACAGGACCTGCTCGGGCTGCGCACGGTCGACGACGTGTTCGTGCAAGCGGGCCGCGTGCCGGGGGTATCGCCCGGCAAGGCAGGACCCGCGACCGCGGCCGCCGGCGTTGCGGACCTGGACTGGGCCGGGGCGCTTGCCCCGCTCGGCGCGATCCGCGCCATCGCGCCGCGTCCTCGGCTCGATGTGGTGGCGAGCCTGGAGGGCCGGCGAAACTACAACCGATTCGCCGTGGAGAACGCGGTCGGGGACCTGCTGGCCCGGCGCCTGCACGGTTCCTACCTCGCCAGGACCAGCAGCGGGCGGCAGGCCGGCGAAACGGACCTCATGGTCCGCGTGTTCGTCCGCGGCAGCGAGGCGGTGACCGCGGTGGAGGTGGCAGCCCAGCCGCTGCACCGTCGCGGGTACAAGCAGGAGTCCGGTCCGGGCACGTTGCACCCGCCGATGGCCGCGGCGCTCGCCCGGCTGGCCCGCCCGGCCCCGGGAGACACCGTGGCCGACCCGTTCTGCGGCGACGGGACGATCGCGATCGAGACCGCCCTCTCGTATCCGGCTGCCTGCGTGCTGGCAAGCGACATCGACGATGTCCGGCTGGGCCACGCCGAGCGAAACGCCGCCCGGGCCGGCCTCCCGCTGACCCTGCGCCAGGCCGACGCCGCGGAGCTTCCCTGGCCCGACCGCGGCATCGACGCGGTGATCACGAACCCGCCATGGAACATCGCGGTGGACGCACGCGGCCTGCTGCGCAGGTCGCTCGGCGGGTTCTGGCGGCAGCTGCC
Source organism: Streptosporangiaceae bacterium (assembly GCA_050698735.1). GTDB lineage: Bacteria > Actinomycetota > Actinomycetes > Streptosporangiales > Streptosporangiaceae > Palsa-504. The sequence continues at coordinate 3,177 of JBOHCG010000254.1, forward strand.
GCGCCTGCTCACCCCCGGCGGCCGGGTGTGCCTGATCTCCGACGCCCAGCTCGACGCACCCGCGCAGCTGCGGCAGATGGGTTACCAGCTCGCGCTCGCGACCCAGGTACGCCTGGCGGGCCGGGTTTCGCACGTCCTGCTGTGCGCACCACGCGAGCAGCGCCCGCCGCGCATCCCGGCCGGCCTGGCCGGCTGGCGTCGCCTGGCGCTGGCCGAAGGCCTCATCACCGAGACAGGTTTCTCCAGCGCCCTCGAGGACCGGACTACAGCTTCGTGAAGTGCTGGAAGCATTCGTAGTAGGGGTCGGTGGAATGGGCGAAGTGGGCCGCCTCCGAGCGCTTGACCGCCAGGTAGGCAGTGCTGCGCAGCGGGCCGAGGACGTCCATCATCAGCTCGTCGGCGGTCAGCGCGTCCAGGGCCGCGTTGAGCGAGGCGGGCAGCCGGTGGGTGCCACCGGCGGCCCGCTCGGAGTCGCTGAGGGTGGCCGGGTCCACGTTCACCGCCTCGCCCGGGTCAAGCTTGCCGCGAATGCCGTCCAGGCCCGCGTAGATGACCGCGCCGAGCGCCAGGTAGGGGTTGGCGCTGGAGTCGGAGGGCTTCAGCTCCAGGTTGACCGAACTACCCGGGTCGCCGCGCAGCGGTGAGCAGATCCGGATCGCGGCCTCCCGGTTGTCCATCCCGTAGCAGCTGTACGCGCTGGCCCACATCTGCGGCGCGAGCCGCCGGTAGCTGTTCACGCTGGCGCAGGTCAGCGCGACCAGGGCGGGCAGGTGGGCGAGCAGGCCGCCGATGAAGTGGTAGCCGAGCTGGGACAGGCCGTTGCGGTCGGCCGGATCGGCGAACGCGTTGCGGCCGCCTGGGGCGCCGTCTGGGAGGATGTCGGTCAGCGAGACGTGCAGGTGAGTACCGTTGCCTGCCTGGTCAGGGATCGGCTTGGGGGCCAGGCTGGCCCACAGGCCGCGCCGGAACGCCACCCCGCGGACGGTCTCCCGGTAGAGCACGTGGTTGTCGGCGGCGCGCAGTGCGTCGGCGTGCCTGACGGAGAGCTCGTGCTGCCCGTGGCCGAGTTCGGGGTAATAGTGCTCGACCGCGAGATCCTGCGCCTCGAGCGCGGCGACCAGCTCCATGGTGAACTCGTGAGCCAGGTGGAAGCCGGTGACGGAGTAGCACAGGCTGTCGTCGATCGGGATCAGGCGATCGGGGATCGACGGGCCCGCGGGCGATGATTCGCGGTGGCCGAGGGTGAACTCCGGCTCGAACGCCGCCTGCACCGCGTATCCCTCGCCGGCCAGCTCGACGATGGCCTGCTTGAGGAACGTCCGCGGGCAGGCCTCCCACGGCGATCCGTCCGGCCGCACCAGGTCGGCCAGCATCGCCCCGGCGCCCGGGGCGTAGGGGAGCACCACGAAGGTGTCGGGGTCCGGGACGATCCGCACCTCGCCGACCGGGCCCATCCCCGCCACCGGCTGCAGCTGGTCGAGCATGGACATCGCCATCATGGCAACCGTGTGCCCGATGCCGCTCGCCATCCGCTCGCGCAGCCGGGAAGTGCCCGCGGCCTTGCCGCGGATGATCCCGCCGTGGTCGGCGTAGAGGAAGCGGACCAGGCGCAGCTGTTCCTCGCTGGTCCGCTGCATCACCGTTTCGATCGCTCCGTCTGCCATGCACAATGGGTAGCACGACTAAGCCCGTCACGTACAGTCGACGACCAAGCCGGCGGCGCCCGGAGCCGCGCCGACGGCGAGAGAAGACAGGACCCATGAGCCCACGGCAGGCGCCCCGAGACCTGCGAGCGTCCGATGCTGACCGGGACCGCGTCCTCGCGCTGCTCGCGGAGGCGATGAGCGACGGGCGGCTTACCCAGGAAGAACACGCCGAACGCCTGCAGCGCGCCTGCTCGGCAAGGACGCTCGGCGAGCTGGCGGAGCTGACCGGCGACCTGGCGGCGCCGTCCGCGCAGCCGGTCCGGCTCGACGGCGGCCGGGTCATCACCGGGCTGTTCGGCCCGGCCCGCCGCGACGGCCGCTGGGTCGTGCCGGAGACACTCACGGTGACCGCCATGGCCGGCGAGGTGGAGGTCGACTTCACCCAGGCGATCCTTCAGGCCAGCCGGGTGCTGCTGTACGCGACGGCGATCGGCGGGCGGATCCGGCTGATAGTGCCCGACGGGGTATCAGTGGTCGTGACCGGGCACGTGGTCCTCGGCCGCAAGCGCGGCCACACCCCGCCGCCCGCGGGTCCCGACACCCCGGTGATCGAGGTCCGCGCCCTGGTCATCGGCGGCGAGCTGGCGGTGCGCACGCCGCCGAAGAGCCGCCGTTTCCGCCTGTTCAGCCGAAGTTGACCGCCGAGTACGCGCGGAGCTTCCAGAGCTGGTGCTCGCTGATGATGTTGCGGATCGTGCCGGAGCGGGAGCGCATGACCAGCGAGTGAGTCGTCGCGTGGCCGCGGCTGTACCGCACGCCGTCGACGAGTTCACCATCGGTGATCCCGGTGGCCGCGAAGAACACGTCGTCCGATGTGACCAGGTCGTCGGTGGTGAGCACGCGGTCCAGGTCGAGGCCGGCGTCCAGTGCGCGGCGGCGTTCGGAGTCGTCCTTGGGCGCCAGCTTGCCCAGGATGACCCCGCCGAGGCACTTCAGCGCGCACGCGGCGATGATGCCCTCCGGCGTCCCGCCGATGCCGAGCATCAGGTCGATGCCGGTGCCCTCGCGGGCGGCCATGATCGCCCCCGCCACGTCTCCGTCCGCGATCAGGTGGATGCGGGCACCGGTGCGGCGGACCTCGGCGATCAGCTCTTCGTGCCGCGGACGGTCCAGGATGACCACGGTGACGTCCTGGGGCGAGCAGCCCTTGCCGCTGGCGACCGCGAAGACGTTGGCGGCGGGCGGTGCCTCGATGTCCACCATGCCCGCCGCCTCCGGCCCGGTGGCCAGCTTGGACATGTAGAAGACGGCCGAAGGGTCGTACATCGATCCGCGGTCGGCCACCGCGAGGACCGAGATCGCGTTCGGCATGCCGTTGGCGCACAGCCGGGTGCCGTCGATCGGGTCCACCGCGACGTCGCAGGCGGGACCGGTGCCGTCACCCACCTCCTCGCCGTTGAACAGCATCGGCGCCTTGTCCTTCTCGCCCTCGCCGATGACGACCACGCCGCGCATCGAGACGGAGTTGATCAGCATCCGCATCGCGTTCACGGCCGCGCCGTCGGCCCCGTTCTTGTCGCCCCTGCCCACCCACCTCGCCGCGGCCATCGCCCCGGCCTCGGTGACCCTGGCCAGCTCGAGCGCCAGGTTGCGGTCGGGGGCCTGGCTGGCCGGCTCGTGCGCCTGCTGCTCCGCGGTCATCGCTGGTGTCCTTCCCGCTGGGCCCGTGTAGTGATCCTACGCAGCGACCGCCCGGCCCACCCGGCGGGCCGGGCTAGCCTGGGCAGTTGTGAACAGGGTGCCGCGGGCAGGCGTGTCCGCGCTGGGCTGCCTGCTGGCCGCCGCCGTCATCGTGGTGGCGATCCCGGTGCCGCACGCCGCCGAGCCCGCCGCCATCAGCTACCGCGGCGACCTGGCAAGCCTGGTCAGGCTGGCGCCGTACCCGGCGGTCGCCCCGGCCGGCCTGCCGGGATCCTGGGTGCCGGTCAGCTCCGGCCTGGCAGTGGGCGGCGCCAACGGCGCGGGGACGGTCACATGGTCCCTCGGCTACATGACCCCTGGGGGTTTGCTGGCCTCGGTTGAGGAGACCAATGCGAGCCCCGCCGCGTTCATCCGGCGGATGACCAACAGGGGGACGACGGCCGGTCCCGCCCGGCTGGCGGGGCTGACCTGGACTCTCGTCTCGACCCCGTCCCGGGGCCAGCGCTCGCTGGACTACACGAGCGTCCCCAACCGGTTCACGGTCGTGGTCACAGGCAACGCAACCTGGGCACAGCTGCGCGAGCTCGCTGCCTCGCTACATCCGGCCGCCGGCTGACCCGGCCCCCTCCGAGCCGGCAGGCTCCGTGCTGGTCCGCTCTGAGCTAGCGCCGCCCGAGCTGGCAGGCGCCATACTCCCCCCATCCGGGCGAGCAACCTCTGACCCGCGGTCATGCTCGGCGCGCGGCTCGGGCACGCGGCCCTTCGCGCGGCCCCTGATGCGGCGCTTGGCGGGCGGCGAGACCTCCTCCGGGGTCCGCGGGGTCCCCGCGGACCCGACCGCGCCGAGTCCGCGGTCGTGGAACGTCACCTCGACGTGCTGTTCGGGACGCCGCTGGTTCTGCAGCGCCTGCAGCGCCATGCTGGCCCGGTCGGCCTCGGTGAGCGGCGGCTGCACGATGGCGCGCGGCCACAGCCGCCGCGCGAGCACCACATTGATCTCCGCGCAGTACACGGTGACCTGTACCGCCAGGGAGATCCAGGCGATCAGGCCGAGCACGGTGCCGAACACGCCGTAGACCGAGTCGCTGTGCAGGTAGTGGTGCACCAGGTAGGTGCCGAGGACCTGCAGCAGGGTGTACAGGATCCCGGCCGTGATCGCCCCCGCTAGCAGGCTGCGGGTCGGCACGCCCTTCGGAGTCAGCACCCGGAAGGCACCGATGTACATGCCCGCGTTGAAGGCCGCGGCCAGGATCTCGGCGAGGACCACGAGCACGACGGCGTTATGGCCGTAGGTGTTGAGGCCCGCAAGCAGCGTGGTCACGATCACCCCGCCGCCGAGCAGGCAGAGGAAGAGCCCCGATCGCCCGAGCCGCTGGACGTAGCCGGGCCTCGCGGGTCCCGGCAGGTTCCACACCTGCGCCATCGTGAACAGGCCGGACTGAGCCAGGCCTGCCGAGCCCCAGATCAGGCCGAGCAGGCCGACGATCAGCCCGATGACGCTCGCTCGCTTGAGCTGGTGCACGTTCCCGGTCAGCGTCCGGCCGATGAGCGGAAGCTGGCCTGCCACCGCGTTCAGCACATCGGCACGGAACGATGGGTCGACAGAGGCGATCAGGCCGAGGATCGTCACCAGCACGAGCAGCAGCGGGAACATCGAGACGAAGACGGAGTACGCGAGGTTGGCGACAAGCACGCCGCCGTTGTCGTCGCCGTACTTCTTCACCACCCCGAAGAAGAAAGCCGTCGCCGTGTACCGCCGCTGGGTGGCGTCCACCCGCCTGATCGTCCGCTCGACCGGATTCATCGCGCGCCGCCTTGCTTCCGCCTGCGCATCTGCTGCCCAGCAGCCGAGCGGCCAAACCGGTCGCCGCAGGTCAGACGGGTGTCAGAAGCAAGTCAGAAGAAATGCCTCAGAAGGGAGTTTCCCGGGCATCGTCCTGCGCTGCCGCGGGCTCGTCGCGTTCGGCCATGGCGACGGCCAGCCTGGCGCGCGCCCCGTCCAGCCACTCGGCGCACACCGCGGCCAGCCGCTCGCCCCGTTCCCACAGCTCAAGAGATTGCTCCAGGGTCAGGCCGCCCGCCTCGAGGCGCTTGACCACCGCCGCCAGCTTGTCCCTGGCCTGCTCGTAGGAGAGCGCCTGAGCCGCGGCAGGCGCGACGCCGCCGTCATCTGGGCTCCCGTCCTTCGAGGCCCCGTCCTTCGAGGCCCCGTCCTTCGAGGTAGGGCCATCGGCCCCATTCGCCTTCCCGCTCGTCACCGCACCAACCTATCCGTCGTTGTCATCTGCGCACGCGCGCACGGCGAGCTGGTCCGCGGCGAACCTGATGGTCAGGTCCTCCCCGGGGCTGACCTCGGCCGCGGCACGTACCACGCCGTTGTCCTGGTGCTGCACGATCGCGTAGCCGCGGCGCAGCGTCGAGGCTGGCGACAGGGCGAGCAGCCGGGCCCGGATGTGCGCGATGTCGTCGCTGCCCCTGGTCAGACTGGTGCCAAGAGACAACCTGGCCCGCTGGATCAGGGCGTCCACGCGTTCGGCCTGGCGCTCGACCTCACGCACAGGGTCGGCAAGCGCGGGTCTGGACCTGATCGCCGTCAGCCACGCGGTCTCCCGGTCCAGCCAGCCGGCCACGCTCCGGCGGGCGCGGTCACGGAGCTGGGTGATGAGCGCGAGCTGTTCGGCCACGTCGGGCACCACCCGCTTGGCCGCGTCGGTCGGCGTGGAGGCGCGCAGGTCGGCCACGTAGTCCAGCAGCGGCGAGTCCTGCTCATGGCCTATCGCGCTCACCACCGGCGTCCGGCACGCCGCGACCGCCCTGATCAGCTCCTCATCGGAGAACGGAAGCAGGTCCTCGAGCGAGCCGCCGCCCCTGGCGATCACGATCACGTCCACGTCGCGGTCCTCGTCGAGGCGGCGCAGCGCGTCGATGATCTCGGCGGCCGCATACGGTCCCTGCACCGCCGTCTGCTCGACCCGGAACCTGACCGCCGGCCAGCGTCGGCCGGCGTTCAGCAGCACGTCGCGCTGAGCCGCCGAATCACGGCCGCAGATGAGTCCGATGACGCGGGGCAAGAAGGGCAGCGCGCGTTTGCGTTCGGGCGAAAACAGGCCCTCGCCGGCGAGCTGGCGACGCAGCCGCTCCAGCCGGGCCAGCAACTCTCCCACGCCGACCGCGCGGATCTCGAGCGCCGCCAGGGCGAACGCGCCGCGGTTGGCGTTGAAGTCCGGCCGCGCGAAAACCACCACCCGGTCCCCGTCCGCCGGCGGCGGCTGCGCCGCGTCGAACACCTGCCGGGTGCAGATGACCCGCACTGACACGGCCGCGACCGGGTCGCGCAGGGTCAGGAACACCGTGCTGCCGCGCGCCGCGCACTCGGCGATCTGCCCCTCCACCCACACCCGGCCGAGCCGGCCGATCCACCCCCCGACCAGCTGAAGCACGGTGCGGACGGGGACAGGAGAATCGGCCGAGGTGTCCAGGGCCACTAAGCTTCGGCCTCCAGCTTGGCGATGCGCCGCTCGAACATCGTGATCACCTCGGGCCTGGCCGCGTGCGTCTGTTCGTACTCCAGCATCTGCCGGACCCGCGCGATATCCAGGTTCCTCAGCCGCGCCCGCAGCGAAGGAACGCTCAGCTCGTCAAAGTTCGGCAGCGGCGCCCCGGAATCCCCCGCCCCCACGGCGTCCGCGGCCGCGCTGGCCGCGGCGTCGGCACTGGCCTCAGCGGCCGGGCCAGCGTCAGCGACCGGGCTGGTGTCGGCGGGTGAGCCAGCTTCCGCGGATGCGCTGGCCTCGGTGGCCTTGCTGGCGTCCGCG
>JBOHCG010000255.1:0-10287 GCA_050698735.1 Streptosporangiaceae bacterium
CGCTAGGTCCTGGCGCGCTGACCGCGGCGACGGCAGCGGCGGCCAGCCCGCACGTACCGATCGCCACCCCTGCCAGCCTGGCCACGCGCATGGACGACTCCCTCCCTCCTCGGCCCGACGACCTTAACACTCATCACGCTATCGATTGATCACAATCAAACATCACACCCCGGCGAGTCGCCTGGCCGCGGCCTCGGGCAGTACGCTTAGCGCCCGTCACGCCGGTCTTGTCCGACATACTTGGACATAGCTGGGGTCACGTTGGGTAAAGGGGCACGGGTATGCGCTTGCGAAGTAGCGTGGCGATCGACCTCGGCACGGTGAACACGCTCGTCTGGGTGGCAGGCCGCGGCATCGTGCTTGAGGAGCCTACCGCGATCGCCATCGACACGGCCGTGGGCAAGGTCGCCGCCGTCGGCGCGGCGGCGGATTCCCTGGCGGACAAGGAACCGCAGGACATCCAGGTGATCCACCCGCTGCGCGACGGGGTCATCGCCGACCTGGACGCGACCGCCGCGCTGCTGCACGAGTTCCTGCGCAAGACCAGGCACCGGGGCAGCCCGATGCGGCCGCATGCCCTGGTCTGCGTGCCGAGCGGCGGCACGGTGGTGGAACGCCGGTCGATCGTGGCCGCGCTTTCCGTCCGGCGCCCCAGGTATCACGTGCGGCTGATCGACGAGCCGGTGGCCGCCGCGGCGGGCGCCGGATTCGACCTGACCGGCGGGGCCGGCGGGTTCGTCGTGGACATCGGCGGCGGGACCACGGAGGTGGCCGCGGTGGCCGGCTGGCGGGTCGTCAGGGCGCGGTCGCTGCGCAAGGCGGGCAACGCCATGGACGACGCGATCCTGCAGACGGTGCGGAACGAACTCGGCCTGATCATCAGCCAGCGCGCCGCCAGGCAGCTCAAGACCAGCCTCGGCGTCACCGGCGGGGCCGAGGGCTGGGCGGAGGCCGTGGGGCTTGACGTGGCGCAGCGCACGCCGCGTTCTGAGTATGTGCCTGGCGGCCTGGTCGCGGCGGCCCTGGAGCCGATCGTGGCCTCCATCGCCTCGACCGTGCACGAGATGCTGTCGGACATCCCGGCCGGCATCGCCGAGGACGTGGTGCGCGGCAAGATCCGGCTGGCCGGCGGCGGCGCGCTGCTGCCGGGCCTGGCCGCCAGGATCGAGACCACCGCGGGCATCGCCGCCATGGTCGTCGACGACCCGCTGCGCTGCGTGGTCCGCGGCGCCGCCGAGATCCTCGAGCGCAAGGGCGACCAGCCCGGCCCGGACCTCCGCGGGTAGGTCCGGACTGGGCCGTTCTGTTACGCCAGCGGCTGCTCTGTTACGCCGGCGGTTTGCCCGGCTCTCTTACGCCAGCGGCTGCCTGGAGATGATCGGCGGCTCGCGCCCGGCTACCAGCCAGCCGACCGCCGCGGCGACGAGCGGCATGCCGATCAGGATGACGAGCAGGTTGGCGGTCGGAATGTTTTCCAGCTCACCCAGGCCGTCGAGCCTGTTGTCGAAGGAATAGCCGATCGCGGCGACATAGGCCGCCAGCGTGCCGAGCACCGCGCCGGTGAAGCCGAGGGCCCCGGCGGTGACCGCGGTGAGCGTGCGGCGGGTCGAGCCGCCCGCCCCGGTTGCGGTCAGGGTGCGCAGGTCACTGGCGGTCTCGGCGCGGATCAGGCCGACGCTCATGCCCAGGATGCCCAGGGCGAGGACGATGCCGAACACGGTGGCCCAGTTGATGATGTCCGACGAGGCCGGCTGGCTGTTCCTGGTCTCGATCGACATGCCCTTGGCCGCCGCGGTGACCCTGGCGCTGCTGATCTGCGCGGCGGTGAGCGGATGCGGGGTCAGGATGATCCATCCGGTGACGCCCGTCCCCAGGCGGAGCTTGTGCACGGCGTACTCGGTAATCACAGTGTTCGGTGCCGAGGTGCCGGAGGGAAGCGCGCCCACCTCCTCGATGACCGGGTTGGCCAGGCATTCGCTGGCCGGACAGGGGTAACTTGTCTGGCTGCCGGGACCGCCACCCGGGTTGCCGGGGCTGACGGAGCGGGAGCCGCCGGAGCCGCCGTAGTTCCCGTAGACGAGCTGCATCAGGGAGATGCCGGACAGCCCGGGCCGCGCGGACAGGATGTCGGCCGTGGGGTCGAGCTGGGAGGACTTGATCCCGAAGGCGGCAAGCAGCTGCGGGGTGGCGACGTACACCTGCCCGCTCCACTGGCGGCCGGCCGCGGCGTGCTGGAGGCTGCCGCTGCTGCTTTCCAGCGCGATGGCGTCATGGCTTCCCAGCGCCGCGGCAATGCCGTTCGCGGTGGCGGTCTGGACCGCCATGCTGGGGGCTCCGGGGCCCGCCTGGTCGCCCGGGCCGAAGCCTGGGCCCTGGCCGGCGGTGTAGACGATGAGCTGGCTGCTTGTGACGTTCGGACCGGCGTAGTCAAGGACGTTGCCGTACCGGCCCGCGGCAAGGACGCAGACCAGGACGGCGATCATCACGCCGAGGCTGATGGCCGACAGCGCCGAGCCCGAGCGGGCCCGGTAGCGGCCCAGGTCCCGCAGGGCCAGGCGCGCCGCGATCGGCGTGCTGCGGGCCAGCTTGGCCAGCGCGGCCAGGCACAGCGGGGACAGCAGGATCACCGCGATGATCAGCGCGACCAGGCCCCCGACGAGCTCGAGGGCGCCGCCGCCGTTCGATTGGCTGCCCGAGTACCACAGCGCGAGCGCGCCGAGCACGGCGAAGACGATGCCGGGTATCGCAGAGTGGTGGACCTGCTTGGGGGGCGCGGGCCGACCGGATAGGGCGGCCACGATGGACAGCCTGGTGACGGCGCGGGCCGGCCGCGCGGCGGCGAAGTACGTGGCGACCACGGCCAGGGCCATGGCCGGGCCGACCACCACCCACGGCAGCGCGAACGCGGGGATGTCGTGGTGCGCGCTGCTCTCCACGCTCGGCCGGTAGGCCAGCCAGACGGCCAGGCCGATCACGAACCCGGCCACCGCGCCGACCACGCCGACCACGAGCCCGTTGGCCCGCACGACCAGGCGGACGTTGCGGTCCGTGGCGCCAAGCGCGCCGAGCATGCCGAGCGCGCGCAGCCGCCGCTGCGCCAGCACGGTGAAGCCGCCCACCGACACCAGGGCGATGAGGAGCATGCCGATCGTGGCCAGCGCGAGCACGATCGTGGTCGGGTTCAGCGGGTTGCTCGCGGCCTGGGACTGGGGGGTCTCCACGTTCGACCCGATCGAGCTCGGGCGGATTCCGGGCGCGTTGAACAGCACGGTGGTCTGCGTCGGCGTTTTGACCTGGCCGGGTATGACCAGGGCGAACTCGTCCAGCAGGCTCTGCGGGTTCTGGACGATGCCGACTACCGTCCGCGTTGTGCCGCCCTCATGCCACGGGTCGCCGACGCTGACGCCGAAGGCGGACGCCACCGCCGGGGTCAGCGCCACCTGGCCCGCCGTGGTCGGGTAGTGCCCGCTGAGCAGGGAGAGCATCGGCTGGCCGAACGGGCCGTTCGGGTTCTGGGCGCGCAGGTCGTAGCTCTCGATCGAGCCGGGGATGGTGAGCGCCTGGTTCTCGATCACGTCGACGCGGCCGAAGCGGTGCTGCAGCGCGGCGATCTGGGCGCTCAGGTGCGGGTCGGGCCCGGGGAACGTGGCCTGGTCGCCGGCGGTGCCGAAGCCGGCGTTGATCGCGGGCGGGGTGTTGGTGGCCACCGCCGCCCCGACCACGACGGCGCCCACGGCCACCACGATGAGGGCTAGGACAAGCAGTTGCTGCCGCCACTCGCGGCGGAACAGCCGCCAGGCCCAGCGCATGACGGCACGGCGCGCGGGCAGGCCCCCGCCGGCTGCCCGCGTTTGCGTTGGCTTTTCCAGTACGGCGGTGCTCATTGGACCTGCTCCGGCTCGAGCAGGGACTCCGGGCCCCGGGGCGGGGCGGTGCGGTCGGTCACCCGGCCGTCGCGCAGGAAGACCACCCGGTCCGCCCAGGAGGCCAGCTGCGCGTCGTGGGTCACCACCACCGCGGCCACGCCCCGCTTGCAGGCGGCGTGGATCAGGCGCATGACCGCCTCGCCGTTGGCCGAGTCGAGCGCGCCTGACGGCTCGTCGGCGAGCAGCAGGCGCCGGTCGCCGACCACGGCACGGGCGATCGCCACCCGCTGCCGCTCGCCGCCGGACAGCTGGTCGGGAAAGCTCGACGACCGCTCGCCGAGGCCGAGCTCGTCGAGCGCGTTCAGGCCTTTGACCCGGGCCTTGCGCGCGGACATGCCGTCGAGCTCGAGGGGCAGCGCCACGTTCTCCGCCGCGGTGAGCCCGGGCAGCAGGTTGTAGTCCTGGAACACGAACCCGATGGAGCGGCGCCGCAGCCTGGCCCTGGCGTTGCGCGACATCTTGGTGAGATCGGCGCCGCAGATCACGACCTCGCCGCTGCTCGGCTCCTCCAGGCTGCCGGCGATGGTCAGCAGCGTGGACTTGCCCGAGCCGCTCGGCCCCATCACCGCGACCATCGAGCCGGCCTCGACGTTCAGGTCGATGTCCGTCAGCGCGTGGACCTCGGCGGCCCCCTGGCCGTAGACCCGTGACACGTCGCGCATTTCCAATACGCTCATTTCTTCCTCACTCCCACTCTGAGCCGCAGGTTCGGCGAAATCCCGTGAGCCTGTGGCGGGCTTAGTCGTGCTGGCAGGCCGGCGCCGGCCCGCTTGACGCGGCCGTCAGCGTCGTCGAGCCAGCGGACAGCGGCGTCGAGCCGGAACAGCTCGGCGTCGACGACAAGCGCGAGGCTCAGGTCGGCCTCGGCCTCGGCCTCCTTGATCCGCGTCCACTGCTGCATCAGCTCCACCAGGTACTTGCGATGTACCTGGATCACTTCTCGCACATCGGTCCCGGGAACTCGCAGCGCCACCAGGATCTTCATCACCAGCTCATCGCGGGGCGGGGATGCGATGTCCGATGGCGTGCGCAGCCAGCCCGCCAGCTCCTGCTGGCCGGCCTTCGTGATCCGGAAGCCCTTCTGCGGCCCGTCCGTCTCGGAGTCTGTATCGGACTGCACTAGCCCGTCCCGCTCCAGCCGCTGCAGCGTCGTGTAGACCTGGCCGACGTTCAGCGGCCAGACCTCTCCCGTCCGCGCCTCGAACTCCTCGCGCAGCTGGAGACCGTACTTGGGCCCCTCGCTCAGCAGCGCCAGCAAGGCGTGCCGAACGCTCATCTCAGCTCATTAGTCAGTAGCATACTCGGTATATTAGGAGCGGCGAGGGTCGCGCGCAGGCCTGCTAACACCCGTTTCCCTCAGGGGTCTTAGCCTCCGCCGGGTACGGCAGATAGCTCCCTTGCGCCGCGGTCGGGAACGTGGTAAGGGCCGATCCCGCCGCGCCTCTGGCGCCCGGCCTGGTGTGGTTGCCGCTCATGATCGTGGCCAGAATTCGGCTCTATTCGGTCAAAACTGGCCATGATCATGGCGGGTGCGGCGGTGCTGGGCCTGGCGGGGCCGCGAAGGCTGATTGGGTGACTCTGAGCTGGGCTAAGACGGCTTAGGGCGTGGGTCGACCGGGGGGCTCGGCCTAAGGCTTCCTGGCGGGCGAAGATAAGGAATTCGTCCGATGTGACGGGCGGTGCCTTACGGCGAATCTTGAGGATGTGGGGAACCAGCAGGAGGTTCCCCGGGGGCCAAGGAGGAACCATGCATCCCGAGATTCTCCGCGAACTGACCTCGCAGCGCGGCCGTGAGATGCGGGCGCGGGCGCATGAGGCCATGCTGGCCGCTGCGGCGAGCCGGGCGCAGCGGGCCAGGCGGCGCGGAAGCGCGCTTGACGAGGCCGACGGGCTCGACATTCCCGCCATCCCCGACTACGTGGACGGCTCGTTCCGCGTGCCGTCGGCCGACGGCACGCTGGCCGGTCAGGCGGGACGAGTGCCGGCTGCCCGCCGCGCCGCCTAAAGGCCGTCATGACCGCCCCGGGCCTCGCCCGTTCATCATCCGGCGTACCGGCCGCCCCCGGTGAGCCCGCCGGAATGCCAGACCCGCGTGGGATGCTGACGGCAGAGATGAGCGGGCGAGCATCAAGCCCCGTCCTGATAGGGCGGGACGAGCAGATGGCCCGCCCTGGAGGCCGCTTTCGACAGCGTCCGCCAGGGCGGGCCATCGACGGTGCTGCTCGGCGGGCCAAGCTGGGCGCCGCAAGCCGCGGCGAGGCCGCGGCGAAGGCGCACGCCCTGCGCCTGTTCGAACCGGCCTAGCAGGCCGGCCGCGGCCGACGAGGAACCGTGACCGGGCTGAGGCGCGGTCGTTTCCGGCGGCGGGTGCGATGGGGGCGCGAGATCACTAAGGTTATCGGGTGAATCCGTTTCTGTTGCTGTCTATCCGGGCCGACGATGCCGCGGCCGATAACGAGTACGAGTCGTTCCTGGCGCTGGGCGGGCTGGGCGAGGGCGAGCTGCGGCGAGTGCGGCTGGAGCAGCGGCCGCTCGGGGATATCGACCTGCGGGGCTGGTCCGGGATCCTGCTTGGCGGGGGACCTTTCAACTACAGCTCCCCCGAGGAGCTCAAGTCCTCGGTCCAGCGGCGGGTCGAGGCGGACCTGCGCGGCCTGCTGGACGCCGTGGTCGACGAGGACTTCCCGTTCCTCGGGACCTGCTACGGCGTCGGGGTGCTCGGCAGCCACGAGGGAGCGGTGATCGACCATCGCTACGGCGAGCCGGTCGGGGTGACGCGGGTCATACTGACCCCGCAGGGGCGGCAGGACCCGTTGATGAGCGGGCTGCCGGCGGAGTTCGACGCCTTTACCGGCCACAAGGAGGCCATCAGCAAGCTGCCCGGCCATGCCGTGCTGCTTGCCACCAACGAAAGCTGCCCGGTGCAGGCGTTCCGGATCGGCTCGAACGTCTACGCGACCCAGTTCCACGCCGAACTCGATGCGGCCGGCATGTGCACAAGGGTCGACGTCTACAAGCACGCCGGCTACTTCCACCCCGACCAGGCCGACGAACTCAAGACCCTGGCCCGCCGCAGCACGGTCAACGACCCGCCGGCCATGCTGCGTGAGTTCGCCGGTCGCTATGCCAGTGCCGATGCGGGCACGTCAGCGACGCGCTGAACAGGACCGACGGAACTAGAATACGGGTTCGATAGGCCGGGTATACTGTCGGAGTGGCCGCATATACGCCGCCGGGGTGGCCGGCCGGGGTGCATCCGCCGGGAAGCGATGAGTTCGAGTCCACGGCGGTGGCCTGGCTGCTCGACGTGGTGCCGCCCGATTACCGGCTGCACGGGGTGCTGCGCCGCTATCCGATCGCGCTGGCCGCGCTGGCCAGGTATCACTCCAAGGCCTGCGTGGAGGGGGCGCGGCAGGGCTACCGCGCGGCGCGGACCGAGCTGGCGGACGCGCTGCCGCCGCACGCGATCGACACCGTGCTCGCCGCCTATCGCAAGGAGGGGGCCAGGCTCGCCGCCACGGCACGCGCGGTCGGCCTGGTCGAGCGCGCGCTTCGCGGTGAGACCTTCACGCCGAAGATGCCGCACGAAGGCGCGCCAGCCGGGCAGCCGCGGCGCGGCGGGGATTCCGCGCCGCAGCCGCCGCAAGAAGGCGCCCATGCCGAGCAGCCTGGCCGGAGCACGCAGGCCAAGGAGCACCGGGAGAGCGCGCGGACCGGGGAGACTGGCCGGAGCACGCGGACCGAACAGCCCCAGGAGGGCACGCGAACCGGGGAGGCCCGGCGGAGCACGCGGGGAGAGGAGCAGCAGGAGTACAGGAACTGGGCAGCCTCGGCGCGGAAACAAGATCAAGTCGTGAGACGATTACGGCAAGCCAACGGGGGTGGACCGACAGGTCCGCAGGAGCTGTGGGCAGCGATAAGGAAGTGAGCCAGTGCCGCGGCAGGCGCGGATCCTTCTCGTTGACGACCGGATTGAGAACCTGTTCGCGCTCGAGGCCATCCTTTCCTCTCTCAACCAGGTCCTGGTTTCGGTGCGATCCGGCGAGCAGGCCGTGCAGGCCCTGCTCGCCGATGAGTACGCGGTCGTCCTGCTCGACGTCATGATGCCGGGGATGGACGGCTTCGAGACCGCCACCCAGATCAAGCGGCACGCCAAGACCCGCGACGTGCCGATCATCTTCTTGACCGCCGCGATCGAGCGGCCCGACCATGCCTTCCGCGGCTATTCCGCCGGCGCGGTCGACTACCTGGCCAAGCCGTTCGACCCCTGGGTGCTGCAGGCGAAGGTGTCAGTCTTCGTCGACCTGTACCTGAAGAACAGCCAGCCAAGCGAGCAGGCCGAACTGCCCAGCGGGCCGCCGCTGCTCGACCAGTTGTCCGGACCGCTCGAGGCCGTCGAGGAGAGCGCGACGCAGCTGCGTTCGCTTCCCGCGGTGACTAAGGACGCCGAGGCTGACGAGGCGGCCGCCCGGCTAGCGCAGCGCGTCGGGCGCCTGCGCGACGCCCTGGACGCGCTGCGCCAGCGGGCCGACTGAGCGCGGCGGGGGCGACCAGCCGTCACCGGGCAGGTAGGCGCGGACCACCCTGGCGGGGACGCCCGCCACGACGCACCGGTCGGGGACGGTGCCGCGAACCACCGAGCCCGCCGCCACCACCACGTTGCGGCCGATGCACGCGCCCGGCAGCACGACCGCGCCCGCGCCGAGCCAGCAGCCCTGGCCGATGGACACGGCGGCGTTGGTCGGCAGCTGCCTGCCGATCGGGGCATCCGGGTCGGCGTACCCGTGGTTCTGGTCGGTGAGCAAATTATTTGTAGAAGTAGGTTACTTTGAATTGCCGGGCCCGGTGGCCGGGAGTCGCGGTGCTTGGTGACCCTGACCTGGGCGTCGGTGTCCTCCGGCAGGGTGATGGTGATCACGATCAGCTTGGGCGTCACGGCTGGCCCGTCCGGCGGACCTGCGGCGGCCGTGGTCGCGGGCCGCGCGGGAGGGCTGCCGAGGATGTCGCGGCAGTACAGCCAGTACCGCTCGGAGATCCCGTTGGCGCCGCGTTCCCAGCGGTACAGGTTGTGGGCGAGGCTGGCGGCGCTGGGTATCGTGGTGTCGCCGTGGTCGCGGGCGGTCTTGATGATCTGCCGGGCCATTTCGGGGCGGGTCCACAGCCGCTGCTCGCGCTGGCTGCGCAGCCACGCGCCCCGGTCAGGCCCGGTGGTCATGGCCCGGTCTTGGGTAGTAGCCGTGGCCGGGGATCCGGTAGACCAGTCCCCTGCGGGCTAGTTCCTGGCAGGCTTTCCCGACGGTGGGCCGGGACACGCCGCAGACGGCGGCGATCTGCGCGAGGGCGGGCAACTTGTCACGAGGACCGGCCTGCTCGATCACGTCGAGGACTACGTAGGCGGCGCGGACCCAGCCGCGCGGGTCATCGCGGCCGGTCCCAACGGTCACCATGTGAGGGTGGCCCACACGATCCGGCCGCCGTCGCCGGTCACCTGCACGCCCCACCCGGCCGCGCCGGTCAGGGCTTCAACGACGCTCAGCCCGTGCGGTCGGTCATCGTCGGTGTGCCTGCGGCGCCACGGGCCACCTGCATCCTGGCATTCCACCCGGACGCGGCTAGGGTGCCGCTGGATGCGGATCGTGAAGTGCCCCCCGCGTGAGCGGCTGTGCAGGATGGCATTGGTGCTGAACTCCGACGCGACGAGGACCGCCTCGTCGGTGGCCGGGCAGTCTGCGAGATGGCGGGCGACTTCGTGGCGGACGCGGCTGATTTCGTCGGCTCGTCCGTGGAATGTGGCCGTGTATTTGGTTGTCGTCGCTGTGGGCATAGATGACATTCCTATGGGGGATGGCTGGCGGGATTTTGCTACTCAACTTGCCAGGGCCGGTGACAGAATCGGGAGAGCGGCATTACGTTATGCCACTGGTCGCGCGCATCACGGCATTTCCCTCCGCACTCCTGCCACTCATTGGCCTGTGGGTCGCTTGCGTTCGGGAGCGTCACACACCAGACGCACCTTGCCTGTCACTCGCTGGCCGGGGTGCTCCCCAGAGGCCCAAGCTTCCGGGGAGCACGTGACAACCATTCACCCGGCGGCGTACCGTCCTCTACAGGTCACATGCACCCGTAGCGGGACAGTTACAAGACGTGAGGCGGTGTGAGGATTGGCGGCACTCAGTGAGCGGGATCGCGAGTCTGTGAGCCTGTTCGTGGATGAGATGAAGGCAGACCGCGCACATCTCATATGAAGCGGCCTGTCAAGCTTCTGCACTGCCTGCACCGGATTCATGCCCTGTTCTGACTTGGTTTGCGGTGGTTTGCGGCGGCGGTTCCGGCGCACGCTGCCATGGCCTGCGGGCGACGG
>JBOHCG010000256.1:0-10238 GCA_050698735.1 Streptosporangiaceae bacterium
GCACGCGGCCGAGCCGCGGGCCGCGGGCCAGCAGCGAGGCCCCGTACAGGCTCATCGCCGCGAGGTTGCCCGCCGCGTGCACGACGCCGACCCGCATCTGCTGTTCGTGCTGCTCGGACCAGTCGGCCATGCCAGCGACCGCGGCCGGGACGGCCGCGGCCAGCCCGGTGGCGGCCAGTCGCCTGGCGGCCTTCTGATCGCCGCCGGACCAGTCCAGGATGCCGGCCGACAGCCAGGCACCCACCGGAGCCTGCACCAGCACGGGGTGCAGCGGGTGCCCGAGCCAGACCCCGTGCAGCCCGTCACGCAGCCTGCCGGGCTTGATCAGCCGCGCGACCCGCTGGCCCGCGGTGACCACCTTGTCCAGGCGGGAGTTCTGCTCGAGGCGAGAAATCAGCTGCATGGCGGACCCGGCTTCCCGACGCGGCCGGTGCTAAACCGGCCGGGGCTCGCACCGGCTGAGGCGGGAGCACCACCGCCCGTTCGGGAAGAGGAAGCCCTCAGGGCACGCACCGGCTGAGCTGGGAGCACCACCGCCCGTTCGGGAGAATTGCTCTTTTCTTTTTATTCCGAACGAGCAGTGGTTCCACGGCCCCGGCCACGGCGCGGCAGTCCGTGGCAGATGCGGACGAACGCCACATGCCTTCGGCGTTTGCCCACCCCGGCGGTGGGCAGCGAACGCGGGCACGTCGGGTGCCGGTGCCGGCCGCCCGCTGATCGAGGGACCATCATGAAGTCGCCAGCCATTGAAGACATTGACGCACGGGCCGACCGCTGGCCGGGCGCGGACGTCGCCGCGGCGTTCGCAGAGGCGGTCGAGTCGGGCAGGCTGAACCTGCCGCTGCCCGGCTGCGGACGGACCCGCGAGCGCTGGGACGCCCTCGCCGACCTGGCCGGGGAGGACCTTTCGCTGGCCCGGCTCGCCGAGGGCCACGCCGACGCGCTGGCCATCCTGGCCGAGCTCGGCGCCCTGGCGCCGCCGGCCGGCAGCCGCTGGGGAGTCTGGGCCGCGCAGCCGCCCGGTCTCGGGCTGGCGGCTAGCAGGGGTGAGGCGGGCTGGCGGCTCGATGGCACCAAGCAGTACTGCTCCGGCGCGCACTCCTGCACCGATGCGCTGGTCACAGCGACCGCGCCCGATGGCATCCGGCTGTTCGCGGTCGGCGCGCGCGACCTGTGGCCCGTCCCGGGCAGCTGGCCGACGACCGGCATGGCCGCCAGCGACACGCTTGACGTCCGGTTTGACGATATCGCGGCAGAACCGGTCGGCGCTCCCGGCAGTTACATCCACCGGCCCGGCTTCGCGCACGGCGGCGCGGGCGTGGCCGCGTGCTGGTACGGCGGGGCACGGGAAGTCGGCAGGACGCTGCTGACCGTCGCGGCGCAGCGCGACGTCGGACCGCACGCGCTGGCTCATCTCGGCGCCGTCGACATCGCGCTGAGCACCGCGAAGACGGTGCTCGACCAGGCCGCTGCCGAGATCGACGCCGATCCCGATGACCGCGGCGGCGGCGGGCTGCGGACGCTCCGGGTCCGCGCGCTTGTCGAGGCCACCTGCACCGAGGTCATGAACCGGGTGGGCCGGGCGCTCGGCGCGGGCCCGCTCTGCCATGACGAGGCGCATTCACGCCGGGTCGCCGACCTTACCGTTTATATCCGTCAGCATCATGCCGAACGCAACCTGGCCGAGCTCGGCAAGCTCGTGGCCGACGGCGGCGTCTCGTGGTAGCAGGGCACCCGCCGAACCTCATCGACCGGCCCGGGACCACGGAGGATGCCTGGCGCAGCTGGCCGGGGCTGCGGCGGCTGCCGGCGGCCTATCCGCTGGCCTGGCGCAGCGCCGTAGTGATCGCCGCCCATCCCGACGACGAGGTGCTGGGCGCGGGCGGGATGATGGCGATGCTGGCGGCGGCCGGGGCGCGGCTGCGGCTGATCGCGGTCACCGACGGCGAGGCGTCTCACCCTGGCACCGACTCCGACGTCATCGCGCGGACCCGGATCGCGGAGTCGGCCGCGGCCCTCGATCTGCTCGGGGCCGGGGATGCCGAGGTCATCCGGCTGGGGTTCGCCGACACCGGGGTCGCCGACCGCGAGGAGGAGCTGTCCGCCGTCCTGCCCGAGCTGTGCGCGGGATTCGGGGCGTGCCTCGCGCCGTGGGAGGCGGACGGCCACGCCGATCACGAGGCGGCGGCCCGCGCCGCCCGCCGGGCCGTGCCGGACGTGCTGGCCTACCCGGTCTGGATGTGGCACTGGGCGACGCCGGGCGATCCGCGGGTTCCCTGGCAGCGGGCCCGCCGGGTGGCGCTCCCTGCTTATGCCGCGGCCAGGAAGCGGGCGGCCATCGCGGCCTTCGCCAGTCAGCTTGCCGACCGCGAGGGCGGGCTGCCACCGATCCTCCCGGCCGGTGTCATGGCGCACTTCACCAGGCGGCAGGAGGTGTTGCTGCGATGACGACCCCAGCCACTGTCGGGGCGGGCTACTTCGAGGACATGTACAGGGTGGCCAGCGATCCGTGGGGGTTCGAGGACCGCTGGTATGAGCAGCGCAAATACGCGATCAGCGTCGCACAGTTGCCGGAAAGCCGGTATCGCAGCGCCTTCGAGCCCGGCTGTTCCGTCGGCGTGCTGACCAGGATGCTCGCCAGGCGCTGCGACCGGCTCCTTTCCTGCGATCTCGCCGAGGCCGCGGTCCGGGCCGCCGCCCGCCGCACCGCGGACATGCCGCACGTCCGCGTCGAGCGGCGCCAGATCCCGGGGCAGTGGCCGGACGGGCAATTCGACCTGATCGTGTTTTCCGAGATCTTGTACTACTTCGGGGACGACGACCTGGAGCGCATCCTTGACCACGGCGTCCGCGCGCTCCAGCCGGGTGGGACGCTGCTCGCCGTGCACTGGCGGCACCCGGTCGCCGAGCATCCCAGGTCCGGCGATGACGTGCACTGGGCGCTGGCCGTCCGGCCCGGGCTGGCCCGGCTGGTCAGTCACCGCGAGCCCGACTTCCTTGCCGAGGTCTACGTCCGCACCGATGCCGAGCCGGTATCGGTCGCCCAGGCGACGGGACTGGCGTGATCGAGCCCGGTGTGATCGAAGCTGTCGGCGTCGTGGTGCCGGCGCACGACGAGGAAACGCTGCTGCCCGCCTGCCTGCTGGCGCTGCGGCTGGCCGCCGACCGGGTCAGCACGCCGGTGCGGGTGCTGGTGGTGGCCGATTCCTGCACCGACCGCACCGTCGCGGTGGCGAGAGAACACGGTGTCCGCGTGGTCGGCATCGGCGCCCGCAACGTCGGTGCCGCGCGAGCGACCGGGATGATGGGACTGCTGCGGATGATGCCCGGCCTGCCCCCGGCCGCCGTCTGGCTGGCGACCACCGACGCCGACACCGTGGTGCCCGCCGATTGGCTGCGGCGCCAGCTCGGCTACGCCGAGCAGGGCTGGGATGTCGTCCTCGGCACGGTCGCCGTCGCCGACTGGAGCGAGCACCCGGTCCATGTGCCGGCCGCGTTCACCGCGCGGTACTCCTCCGGCGGGGAGCCGCACCCGCACGTGCACGGCGCGAACCTCGGCATCAGGGCCTCGGCGTACCTGGCGGCCGGCGGATTCCGGGCGCTGCGCACCGCCGAGGACCACGCGCTGCTCGCCGCGGCCACCAAGGCGGGCTGCACGGTCCTGCGGGCCGACGACATCGCGGTGCGGACGTCGGCCCGCCGTCATGCGCGCGCGCCGGACGGATTCAGCCACCTGCTGCGAACCCTGCCCCCGCTGCCCGAGCATCAGTCCTTCTCATGACTCACCGGATGACGGCCGCGAGCACGCCGCCCAGGCAGGCCAGGCCCAGGACGATCCAGGTCACGTAGTCGTTCAGCACGCCGCTCTGGAAGCGCTGGATGGGTTCGGTCAGGCCCGCGCCTGGCTCGTAACCGCGGCGCAGCAGCGGCAGGCGGCGCCAGTACAGGGCCAGGGAGGCCAGGACGAGCGCCCCGAGCGCGGAGCCGGCGCCGACCAGGACGGCGGACAGCGTGATGGCGGTGGCCTCGGGAGCGGCCAGGGCGACGGGATGGACGATGTGCGCGCCGGCGAGCACGGTGGCGTTGTAGCCGGCCTGGTCCTGAAACCTGACCGCCGCGCCCTGGACCACCCGGCCGAGCTGCGGGATCAGCCCGACGGCGATGGCCGCGGCGACGAGCACGGCGGCGGGGATGATCATGGTGAGCGGTGTCCGCTGCCGCCCGGAGTCGGTCTCGCTGGTCTCCTCCGCGGCCATCGCGGCCATCTTCGGGTCCTCGGTCGGTGGGTCGCCGAGGCCGTAGAAGACTCCTCCCGCGACACGCAGCACGGCGCCTCCGACCAGGATGGCGCAGACGATGAACACCGGCATGACCCACGGCAGCCCGTGCGCCCAGGCGCTCTCGTCCAGGTAGCCCTTGCCGAGGAAGGTGGCGAACGGCGGCAGGTCGGCCAGGCCGAGCGCGGCCAGGGTGAACACCACGCCGGTGACCCGCAGCCGACGGCCCCGGCCGTGCAGCCAGGTCTCGTTGACCGAGCCGAGCCGGTGCAAGACGATGCCGACGCACAGGAACAGCGCGGCCTTCACCAGGCCGTGGCCGATCACGTAGACGGCCGTGCCGGCCAGGCCGAGCGGGGTCAGCAGGCCGATGCCGGTCAGGAACATGCCGGCGTGGCTGATGGTGGAGAACGCAAGCAGCCGCTTGATGTGCCGCTCGCGGAAGCAGAACAGCGCCCCCACCACCGCGGTCAGCACGCCGAGCGCGACGAACAGGTGCGAGATCGCGGCCCGGTGCCCGAGGGCCTGGCCGAACATCGACCAGTACACCCGGGCGATCCCGTACAGGCCGAGTTCCACCATCACGCCGGAGAACAGCACGCAGACCGGGGTCGGCGCGACAGCGTGCGCGTCGGCGAGCCAGAAGTGGAACGGCACTATCGCGGCCTTGATCAGCAGGCCCGAGACGATGAGCAGGAAGGCGACCGCGACGAGCCCGTCCGGCGGGTGACGGCCGATGTAGGCGCCGATCTGGGCCATGTTGAGCGCCCCGGTGCGGCCGTAGAGTACGGCGATGCCAGACAGCGACAGGTAGGCGCCGATGCTGTTGGTGACGGCGAAGTTGAGCGCGCCCTGGATCGGCCCGCGTTCCTCTGGCCGGTAGGCGGTCAGCGCGTACGCGGACACGCCCATCAGCTCGAACCAGACGAACATGTCGAAGATGTCCCCGGTCAGGCAGAAGCCGGTCATGCCCGCAAGGAAGGTCAGCATCAGCGTGTGGTAGTAGGTGGCGACCCCCTCGAAGTAGCGCCAGGAGAAGGTCATGGCCGCCGTCACTAGCACGGCGGCCAGCGCGGCCAGGCCGGCGCTGAGCGACCCAGCGTCGAAGTCGATCCCGATCGCGACGCCGCCCGACGGCCGGAAGCCGGCGAACCAGTACACCTGGTCTCCGCCGGAGGTGCGGACCATGATCACCACGAGCATGACCGCGGTGGCCGCGGCCAGGGCGATCGCCAGCGCGTCGAGCAGCCGGCGCCGGCTGCCGAGCAGCGGCCCGGCGGCGGTGATGGCGGCGGCCCCGAGCAACGGCACGGCCACGACGAGGGCGAGCAACTGGTCCACGGCAGGCTATCCCTTCAGCGAGGCCAGCTCCTGCGGGTCTACGGTGCCGAACCGCTTGTGCGCCTGGATCACGAACGACATCAGCAGGGCGGTCACCGCCGCCTCCACCACCACGTCGGTCAGGGCCAGCGCCTGGACCACCGGATCGACAGCCGGGGTGTGCACCGGCACGTCGAAGTAGTACGGCGCGACCGCGCCGGTCACGTAGCCGACCCCGAGCAGCAGCACGTAGGTCGAGGACTGCACCACGATCAGGCAGATGACCTGGTGCACAAGGTGACGGCTGGTCACGACGCCGTACAAGCCGACGCACAGGATCCAGGCCACGACCACGAACGGGAAGTACTGCATCAGCGGTCCCCCTGCCTGACCAGGAGCGTCTGCTCCAGCAGCTCGCCGATGATCAGGATGAACGCGGCGCCGACCTCCAGGCCGACGAAGAAGCTGATCAGCGCGATCGTCCCCGATGAGCTCACGGCGCCGGCGACCTGCCCCTTCGGCAGGTAGTTGGTCAGGAAGGCCAGGCCCATCGGCACCGCGGCCACGCCGACGGCGGCGAAGCCGCCCGCGCCGACCGCCTCCACGGCCTCGGTCAGGGCAACGGGGCTGAACCGCTTGAGGACCAGGAACTCTCCGGACAGGTAGACCAGGATGAACGCGGTGGCCAGGATCACC
The DNA here is from genome assembly GCA_050698735.1 of Streptosporangiaceae bacterium. GTDB lineage: Bacteria > Actinomycetota > Actinomycetes > Streptosporangiales > Streptosporangiaceae > Palsa-504. The sequence continues at coordinate 6,294 of JBOHCG010000256.1, forward strand.
CCGCCCTGGAAGCCGCCGGACGGGTTGGCCTGCGCGTGCGAGGCCAGCCACCAGCCCACCACCATGACCGGGCCGGTGAACAGCAGGGCCACCATGCGCACCGCGCCGCTGGTGGCGGGCACCTCGCGGTCGGCGGCCTCGTCGAGGGCGGACCGGTCGCGCTCACCCCGCAGGCGGCGCAACACGACGCCGGTCCCGGCCGCGGCCGCGAAAAGAATGAACTCCTCACCCACCGTGTCGAAGCCGCGGTACTCGAAGTTGATCGCGGACACGATGCCGGTGGCGAAGGTCTGCTTCACCGCGAGGTGAAGGATGACGAAGCCATAGGGACCCGGGTAGTTGCCGAAACCGGGCAGGCCGGACATGCCCCACAGGTAGAAGGCGGCCAGGCCGGCCATGCCCAGGCCGAACATCCAGCGGCGCTGAGCCGGGCTCATTCCTCACGCTTCCTGATCTTGGCCAGGGTCAGCAGCAGGATGACGGGCAGGACCACCGCGCCGACGGTGAGCTCGGACAGCGTGACGTCGGGCGCCTGGAAGACCAGGAACAGCACGGCCAGCATGATGCCGTAGACGCTGAGCACGAGGACCTGGTGGACCGGCTGGCGGATCAGCACGACGGCGGTGGCGCCCGCCGCCACCAGGACCAGGATCGTGATCTGCAGCGCGTCCATGAACCCGATCGGGACGGTGTACGGGGTGCCGACGGCGAGGATCATTGCTCCTGCCCCCCGTCCGGCGCCTTGCTCTCCTTTCCACCCGGCACATTCCGGCCCTTGTCCAGGCGCCAGTCGCCGTGTTCCCGCACCCGGATGGCGCGGATGGTGGCGTGGGAAAGGAACGGCCCTGCGATGATCATGAACAGCAGGGCCAGGAACGTCTCGCCGCTGTTCTCGTACACCCCGACCTGAGCGAGCACCGCCAGCGCCACCAGCGCGGGCGCGACCAGGGCGGCCGGCGTCACGAAGTGCAGCTTCTGGTAGGCGTCCCGCATGACGAGCACTCCCACCGAGGCGCTAGCCACGATCAGCACGGCCAGGCCGAGCAGGACGTCGGAGGCGATGTCCTGGGCGGTCATAGCCAGCGCTCCATCGCCCGGACGAAGACCAGCCCGCTGCCGTACATCAGCACGGCGAGCAGGACGGGCAACTCGAACTCGGCGGAGCGCTTGAAGGCCTGCGCCAGCAGGACGAGCACCATCACGATGACCGCGGTGATGAACTCGTAGGCGACCACGCTCGCCCCGAGCTCACCCCGGCACAGCACGATCCCGGCGGGGACGATCGCTATCAGCATCGCGATCGCCGCCGCGACGAACGCCATCACCATGTCATTTCCCCTCTCTCCCGGCCGGTTTCGCAGCGACTTTCCCTGGCACCAGCCGGTGCACCACCATGACGTCACGGGCGGAGTCCATGCCGAGCACGAAGGTGTTCGGCGCGAGGCTCGTCCCGCCTATCAGCAGAGTCCGGCGGGTGGCGCTCTCCGGTGAGTCGTCGCCGTATCGTGCCGGAAGCTCGAGGAAGGCGCTGGGCGGCTGCTCGCCACGGGCGAGGCGCCGCCACAGGGCGGCGTAGACCGTCACCATGTCACCGGCGACCTGGCCGGGCAGGCGCAGCGCCGGGACCAGCCATTCGATCCGCATCCGGAACCGTACCCCGGCCTGATAGGTGACCAGCTCGGCCAGGAAGGCCGCCAGGGCGGCGGCTCCCGCACCTGCCAGCAGCTCGTCGGTCCTGATGGAATCGTCGAGCATCACCCACAGCGACATCATCAGCACCCACCACCCGAGCCACGATCCGGCCCGGCGGGCGAAAGGCACGTCCAGCTTGCGTTCCCGCGGCTCCCCCGCCAGCGGGCCCGTCATCTCAGGGACGTCTCTGCAGACAAGGGAGTATCCAGGTCAGCGCAGCCACGCGTCCCGACTGCCCGCACCGCAGGTCAGCAAACCTGGACGGCCGGCAGCCTAGTGCTCCACCCGGCGGAACATCAGCCACAGGCCCGACAGCATGATCGCGAACACCGGCAGCCAGGCGAGCCGCTCGGCTACCCAGACGCCGCTCGCCGGGGCGGTGAGCAGGCCCGGCACCCGGCCGGCCAGCAGGCCCAGGGAACTGACCGTGACGAAGGCGGTCTGGTGCCAGATGAACAAGGTCATCGCCGAGAGGTTGACCATCGCGACCGCGGCCCACGCCAGCGGGCGCCGCATCGCCCGCGCCAGCCGGTCACGCAGCAGCAGCGCCAGGCCGCACTGGGCGATCCCGAAGGTCACCGCGGCCAGGGTGGGCGGGTTCAGGTTCGAGATGTGCGCCCCGTTCACGCCCACCATGCTGGCCGGGTACCCGGCCCAGGCGATCAGCGCGGCGGTGGCGGCGACGCCGCCGACCAGCATCAGCGCCGGGGCCCGGCGGCCGCGCAGGCACCCCAGCGCCCAGGCGATGCCGAGCAGGTAGGGGACCAGCCAGCCGGCCGGGAGGTTGACCCAGCCGACCCAGGACGGACCGCCGAGGCCGAACCGCACCAGGTCGGCGATGGCCACCACGACGGCCGGGAAGGCGGCCGCCCAGGCGCCGAACCGCCTGACGAGCCGCAGGGCCGCCGGCGTCATCGCGGTCAGCCCGGCGTACACGCACAGGAACCACAGCGGGCTGATCACCAGGAAGAGCAGGGTACGCACGGTCGCGGCCGGGACGCCGGCCAGGCACATGCCGACCGTGACCGGAATCCAGACCGCCGCCAGCGCCGCCACCGGGCGGGCGAGCCGGACCATGCGCTTGCGCAGCCAGGGGAGGTATCCGCCACGGTAGCCGCGGGCCGCCGAGTAGCCGCCGACCAGGAAGAAGACCGCGAGCGTCTGGAACACCCAGGAGAGCGGGATCAGCGCGTGCATCGAGGCCAGCGGGCTGTCGTCGCTCAGCACCGTGCCGCCGTGGCCGGTGCCGTTGCCGGCCACGAGCGCGGTGACCAGCCAGTGGCCGCCGATGACGCCCGCGATGGCCAGGGCGCGCAGCGCGTCGACCGCCCGGTCCCGCTGCTGAGGCGTCGCGGCGTCGACCCGCCGGGCGAGCCGCTGGATCTGCCCGATGCCGGTCATCGGGTCACCGCCGCGGGATCACCCAGCGCGATGTAGGCGAGGTTGCGCAGCGCGACCGAGCCGGGGCTCAGGTAGTCGCTGTGGCCGCCGGAGCCGGTGGCGAAGATGCGCGCGCCGAACCCGGGCGACATCGGGTCGGCGCCGAAGCCCAGCCCGAGCAGCCGGACGTGCGGCACGAACCTGATCGGGTCGTCGCTCTCCCGGCCGGCCCAGATCCGCGCGCTGGTGTCGAGGGAGGCCGCCGAGGAGGCGTCCATCCCGGGGCTGCCGAACACCGCGATGTCGGTGACCGGCAGGTGCGGCGCGGCCAGCCCGCAGACCACCGAGCCGTAGCTGTGGCACAGCAGCGCCACCTGGTCGCCGTGCTGTGCCAGCGCGGTGACGAGCGGCCGCAGCGCCTCCGCCCCTTGCCCGGCGTTACCCGAGGTCAGTACGGACGGGCTGAGCATGGCCGGGGCGGGGTAGCCGAGCCAGGCGATGATCGCCAGATGTGCCCCCGGATCGAGCCGGCGCGCCTGCGCCGCGAGCGCCAGCGCGCCGCCGCCGGGCGAGGACGATCCCCGGGAGAAGAACGTGGCCAGCGTCGTGTCCGAGCCCGGCACCAGGATTGCCACCCGCGTCGCCGTGGCCAGGTTGCCGATCACCATCGCGGCCAGGCCCTGGCCACTGGAGCTGAAGAACAGCACGTGCTCGGTGCGCAGGGTGCCCAGCGCGCCGGCCAGTTGGCTGTCGCCGGAGCCGACGGCCTCGCGCTCGGCCCGTCCGATCTCGTTCGCGTCGGCCGCGTAGCGGGCGGACAGGGCGCTGGCCGTCAGCGCGGGGGGCGCCTGGGGCAGCGGGGCAGTGCTGACC
>JBOHCG010000257.1:0-10231 GCA_050698735.1 Streptosporangiaceae bacterium
CGACGCCGAACCGTCGCCGCGGCGGCCGCACGACATCATCGCCCCGCCCGGCGGCCGCGACGGCAGCCGGCCCCGGCCGCCCGGACCGCGGGCAAGGGTGAAGTGGCTGGCCGGATCGGTGCGCGATGACCCCGCCGTCATGATCACCGCCGCCTTCGACCAGGCTGAAGCCCGCGACCCGCGGCATACGCGGACCTGGGTGGCGCTGGTCGACGGTGCCGAGCATCAGCTGGACCTGATACGCGCCGAAGCCGCCCGCCGCGCCGTCACCATCCACATCGTGATCGACATCATCCACGTGATTGAGCATCTCTGGCAGGCCGGGCGGTCTTTGTACCCGGCCGGTGATCCCGCGGCCGGAGACTGGGTCGCGGTCAAAGCCCTCGCGGTCCTGGCCGGCGACAGCGAACGCGCCGCCGCCGAGATCACCGCCCAGGCCAGCGCCGCCGGCCTCACCCCCGGCCAGCAGGCCGGCACCAGCTCATGCGTCCGCTACCTGACCAGCAACAACGACTGCCTGCGCTACGACCAGGCCCTCGCCGCCGGCTGGCCCATCGCCACCGGCGTCATCGAAGGCGCCTGCCGGCACATCATCGGCGACAGGCTCTGCATCACAGGCTCCAGATGGGGACTCGACAGCGCCGAAGCCGTCCTCACCCTCCGTGCCGTTATCGCGAACGGCGATTTCGAGGACTACTGGCGCTACCACCTCGAACGCGAACACCAGCGGCTCTACCCCGGCACCGCCCAAGGACAGTACACACTCAGCGCCTAACCACGCAGGTCAGACAGTCCCTTCATACGAGCCACACCCCCGCGCCCTTCGCCGCCGCGGCGACGATCGCGGGCGGCAGCGCCGGATCGATCGTCGCGACGACCGCCGCCACGATCTCCGCCGGGTCGCTGCCGCCAGGCCCGCACCGGGCGCACCGGGGCTGCCCGTCCCGGTCCCGGGAATGGACCCGGCCGATGTCACCGCAGCTCGCGCAGGGCAGCCGGACCGGGCCGCAGACACCGCAGTACCAGTTCTCCCCGCGCCGCTGCTGGGTTCGCAGCACCTTGCCGCATTCAGCGCACACCGGCGGTGAGATCTTCGTCGCACCCGCTTTGACCAGCGCGATGAGCAAGTCTCCCGCCACCCGGGGTCCAGGTGAGCGGCCATCGGTGAGGATCCCGGGCCGCTCAGCCAGGGCCTGGGCGAGCTTACGGCGCTTGGCCCGGCCGCCGGCGACACCCGCCACGACCGCCTCGATGATGCTGCGGTCCAGGCCTTCCCCGATGCTGCTGATCAGGCCGGCCGTGACGCCGAGCGGATCACGGACGGCCCCGGCGATGCCCGCGGGCTCAGTCATCAGCCCGGGCGATCCGGGCCCGTTTCGGCCGCAGGCCACCGACCCCTGCCTCAGCCCCGGCCGCCTTGGTCTTCTTCTCCTGCCCGACAGCAGGTACGGGCTCGATGAGGTCGGTCATCGCGCAGTCCAGGATGTCCAGCAGCGCCATCAAGATCTTCAGGCTCAGCCGCTCGGGCCGCTCGGTCACCAGCCGGTAGACCTGGGAGGACGACAGCCTGATCCCGCGGCCGGCCAGCGGGCCGATCAGGTCGGTGGTGGAGAACATGCCGCGGGTCGCCATCACCTGCCGCAGATGCCAGCGGTAATCCAGCCTGGCCGCCATCAGCCCTCCTCCCGCCCGGGCCCGGCCTCCAGCGCCGGGGCCAGGGCCTTGCGCAGCGCGGTGTTCATGAAGTCGTCGCTGACATGGGTGTAGACCGCCGTGGAACTGTCGGCCTCGTGACCGACATTGACCTGGATGAACCGGCGGTCAACGCCGTCCTCGGTGAGGTGGCTGACGAGTGCCTGACCGAATGCGGGACCAGGGCTTGCGGCAGGCCCAGCGCGTCCCGGTAGGCCACGAACCGGTCGTTGATCTCCGCCGGCTTGACCCGCCCGCCGCGCTCGGTCACCCACAGCGCCGGATGGTCCGCACAGCCGAACCGGGGCCGTACGTTCTCCACGTAGTCACCGACAGCCTCCACCGCCCAGCCCATCACCGAGACGACGTTCCGCCGCCGCGGCGGCTGCCCCCGCTTGGCCTTGCCATACCGCACATGCAGCATCCCGTACCTGCCGAGCTCCGGCGCCGCCGGGTTCCGGCCCCAGTCGGTCAGGTCCAGCTTCGAGGTCTCGGTCCGCCGCAGCCCCCACCCGTACATCACCTTGAACAGCGTCGCGTCCCGGTAGGCAGCCAGCGCCCCCTTCCGCCTGGCCCGTACCGCGCGGTCTACCTGGTCATCGGCGTAATCCAGGAACCGCTGCAGCTCGGCGCGGGTAAACGGCCGGGCCTCGGGATCACCCTCGTAGTCGTTGAGGTGCGCGATCGTGTTCCACTCATGGCAGATCGCCACCGGATGGTTCCCCTGGCCGAACTCCCGCTCACACGCCACCACCCAGCCATACCGGCCATCAACCAGGAACTCACTGAACTGCCGCAGACTGCCCTGATACGCCCGGATCGTCGAGGGTGCCAGATGCTCCTCAGCCGTCAGGCACAATGACCACTCATCCATATGCCCGGCCGACCACGCCCACGGGTAATCGCCGGCGAACGCCATGAACCGGCGCACCAGCCGCTCCCGCTTCCCGGCCGTGTCCTCCCGCAGCCCGCGGGCAGCCTGCTGCGCGCGCCAGCCCCGCAGCATCGCCTCGAACATCGCGTCCTCCGGACGCAGCTGCGCCACGCCCTCCACCAGCTCCAGACGCGCAGCACCCGCCAGATCACCACGTCCCACAAGACCCTCCAGCCTCACCAGCTTCAACCACTTGAAGGCTGAATCATGCATCCAATGGGACCACCGCGCAAGCGGTTCAGGTCAGACGGCATGAACCACCGGAATAGGCAACCCACTCCGAAGGCCCGCTCAGCAGGCGACCTGGGCAAACGCATTCATCAGATGCAATTCCCGAGAGTTCCGGTAATACGCCTGCGTGCTGGTCAGGCGCGTGTGGCCCATCAGCTGTGCCAGTACCTCGATGGGCGTGCCGGAGTCCGCGTGGCGCTGGGCAAAGCTGTGCCGGAGCGAGTAGATGACGATATCGGACCGGTCGTAGGGCTCACCCCCGGGGCCATGGAGCTCGGCCAGGCTGTCTACCCAGGCACGGAAGTGCGCCTCGAACGTCGTGACGTTGCAGGCCCTTGTGCCCCGGGGGTTCATCGTGACGGCAGGGAACAGGGCGAGGGCCGAGGCGGGGGTGCCGGGATAGCGCGCGGCGACCCGTGTTTGCTGCGCCCGGATGATTTCGGCTGTCTCGTCATCGACCGCCGGGCAGGCCAGGCGCTCCGCCGTATAGCGGTCGTAGTAGGCCAGCACCCAGGCGACCACCGGCACCGTGCGCTCGTTGCGCGACTTGGCCGACGCGCCGTTGGGATTGCCGTCGCGGTGCACCACGTGGAGGCGGGGACCAGGCACCCGGCAGCCCAGCGAGGTCGACGAGCCAGTGAAATGCAGGTCAGCGCGCCGCAGGCCGAGGGTCTCGCCGATCCGCAGGCCGCAGAACCACAGCAGCACCAGCAGGAAGCGCTCCCGCCACGAGGTCGCAGCCTCCAGCAGTGCCTCCCACTCGGCCTGCGACGCCGCCTCCGGCGAAGCGGCCCGCCCGGTCCGCAACCGGTGCCGGGGCCGTGCCCGGTAGCGAAGCCCCCCGCCCTCAGCGCGCAGTTCGGCCGGGAGGAACCGATCGTCTCCGACCTCGTAGAGGGCACCGAGCACCGAGGCGTCCACCGCCTTGGCCGCGACCGCGTGCTTGAAGAACTCGCGCACCACGGCCAGCACGTGGTTGATCCTCGCTGCGCCCGGCGGGCGGCCCTGACCGGCGCCCGCGCGTCCGGTCGGCGTGCTGCGCAGCACGAGCACGAAGCGGCTCAGATGCTGGGCGCCGTCCTCCAGGCTCCGTCCCGTTCTTCCGCACCAGGTGAGGAACCTGGCCAGCTCACCGGCATAGACCCTCGTGGTCGACTCCGCCCGGTCGCGGCCGAAGCGCAGATCGAACAGGAACTGATCGGCGACTGCGACCCTGACGTACTCCTCGTCGACCACGGTCCAGTACGCCCGGCCGTCGGGCAGCTCCACCCGGAACGCCCGGCAACTCGCCACCACGGGACACTCGGACACGTGGGAAACGGTATGACGCCGAGCTGCATCCCGCACGGACCGTCTGGCGCCTGGGGGGACACAAGTCCACGTGGCGGGCACTGCTGAAAACGAATCTGTCCTCGATGACGTAGCGGCAGGCTCCCTCGATCATGCCGGTGGCGATCGGCCAGCCGGCGGCCAGCGCCTTGTCATAGTGCATGTAGGCGCTGTTGCCGCCGATGTAAGTGGCGGCCTTGTCGATGTCGTCGCGCTGGCCTGGCGGCTGCCCGGCGGCCTGGGCCCTGAGGGTGGCGGCGACGGCCGGGGCGCGGCCGTGCAGCAGCCGCAGCCGCTGCCCGTCGGCCCACTGGGTAGCGGCGACGGGGTCGCCGGGGTGGAGCTGGGCGCCTGCTTTGCCCAGGTACCCGGAGGCGTGGATGAAGTCGATGAAGACCGGTACTTTCTGCCCGCGGGCTTTTGCCTGGGCCCGGGCTGCGGTGATCTGCTGCTTGTTGCCGTCGGCCAGGAAGATGCGCTGGCGGGTGCCGGCGGGGTCGCGGCGGTCGGCTTCGTCGAAGGCGGCGGCGATCATGGCGGGGATGTCGCTGGTGATGGACGCTGATACCCATTTGCTGCGGGCTCTGGGCCCGGGGTGTGCCGCGCGCCGGGCGGGCGGGGCGGCGATGTCTTCGGGGCAGCGGATGGCGGGGGTCAGGTCGGCGACGGCGACGACCTCGGCGAGGCGCTTGATGCCCGGGTGGGCCGCGTCGGTGGTGCCGTGGGTCTTGCGGTGCGCGGGCAGCATGGCGATGCCCTTGCCGTCGGCCTGCATCACCAGCACGTCGCTGTCTGCCGCTGGGGGGGCGGTGCGTGCGCGCAGCTCGTAGAAGTCGCCGGTCCAGGCCGCCATCTCGGTGGCCAGGCCGGTCATCTGGGCGCGGCCCAGCTCGGTCCCGGTCTGGGCCTTGATGGCCTGCTGGGCGTCGCCCCAGCCGCTGGTGGCCAGGTGGCGGGCGGCCAGGGCCCGCATGCCCAGGCTGCAGGGGTCGGTGTGCAGGCACCAGCGGGCATCGGCCGGGTACAGGTCGGGCTCACGGCGGTTGCGGTAGGCCAGCCTCTCCACGCGCACCGGCCCGAACACCGTGGACAGGCCCCGCCGCCGGCCGCGGTCCACGGTGCCGTGCCGGATCCCTGCCGCGCTGGTCACCGACGTGATGCGTTCCTCGCGCAGGGCGTCCAGATCGAAGCTGGCCTGCAGCAGCCGCCGCTGGCCCTCCCGGCCAGCCTCGGTCAGGACCTGCTCGCGCTCGGCGTGGCCGGCGCCGCCTGCCTCATCGAAGGTCCACGCCAGCGTCTGGGCGAACTGCTCCAGCGGCGCGGCCAGCGCCGCCGCCAGCCCGGCCGGCAGCGGCGTGACGGTACCGCCAGCACCGGCCTGGGTCAGGGTCCAGCTCACCTGAAGTGCCATCGGGGGTCCTTCCTCGCATCGGGGGTTGCAGGCCCGACACTGGCAAAACCCGCCGGCCGACGCACGGACCCTGGTGCGCAGGCCCGCCTGGCAGGCCGCCGAGCACGACCCGGATACCCTCGCTGGCCAGCGGCTATCACCTACGGTGACGCCGCAGATGCCCCTAAAGTGCCGACACGCCCAAACCCGCCCGCCCAAACGGGCAAATACCCTCGAAGTTCACACCCTCCGCAAAGACGCACCCCCTCTGGTTGTCGCAGTAGCCTCGTCGGCATGAAGGCTCCACGATGGCGGTCGCTCCCGTAAGGGACGGACACGATGGCCTCGATCTCCTGGCCAAGGCGTCGAGCCCAGCCTCAGCTGCGCCGTCAGTGGGGACGCGCCGCCCCGGGTTTCAGGTCGAAGTAGTTGGCAACGGATGTGTCGCTGTGACCTGGCAGTCCGCGTTTATGTCCGTTGGCCCAGGACTTGGCTATAGGCGTCATGATCCCAGACTGCTTCGTCTGAGTTGGCCATGCCAGGACGTCATCGATGGACACTCCTTCATCTCAGCCGGTAGTTTGGATACTATTAGCTTCGCAGGCGGACTGGAGGTGCCTAAAATGGTCTCGGCTCAACGTTGGCTGGTCGCCGCGCAGAGATCCTCTGTACTTGAGACATTTCAAGTCGATCTTGACGCTGTGGGAGACCGGGAGATTGTAGTTGAAACGCTATACAGCGCGATCAGTTCCGGTACGGAGAAGGCCATTTATTCGGCAGCCGATGCCGATGTGTATTCATCTGATGGCTGGTGTCGTTATCCATGTCGGATGGGATATTCTGGCGTTGGCCGAATAATCACAAAAGGTCGAAGTGTCGTCGAATTTAATATAGCCGATCGCGTTCTCGGAATGCTCGGGCACGAATCGCACCGCGTCCTTAATGTTGACGAGATGATGGGTAGGGCCTGGTCGAATCGGCCAGTGATGGCCGCAAGAGTAGACATAAGTGATCAAGCAGCGGCATTCGTCCGCATTGCCGGCATTGCAATGACCCCAATTCAGCTTCTACGACCTGAAAGCTATTCGGTCGTCGGCATATGGGGACTTGGGATCGTAGGGAATCTGGTCGCTCAGCTTCTGCGAAGCGCGGGCCATAAGATTGTCGGTGTCGACCCAGACCCGTTTCGGAGAAACGTAGCAGAGAGCGTCGGAATTGAAGTGGTTCTCGATCCCGAGGATACGGATTTCGGGCAGCATCTGGCCGATCTAGCTCCCGACGGCTTCCGGGCAATTGTTGATACAGTGGGAGACCCCACCGTGACGGTGTCATTGCCTACGCATCTCGGGATGCGCGGACAACTAGTCTTGATGACCCACTGGCGTTCCGAGTCCAAGATCAATGGTTCGGCACTGGTCCGGGAAATTTTTAGGAAAGGGCTTTCAGTTCACGGAGGACTTGAGTATGGACCGGGCTCGGCTCGTTGGCAGAGTTGGTCATTGCTGCAATATGAGAAATGGAGAAAGGTGGAAGAGCTCATTTCAAGAGGGATGCTTAATATTGAGAGACTTGTTTCTGTCGTGGCGAGACCTGAGGATCATGTATATATATATGACGGATTGGATCGCGGCACCTCTAATACACTTGGGATTCTTATCGACTGGCGAAGAGCTTAGTCTAATCCCATGACGCAGCCTTGGTACTTGGATGTTGTAGAGGAAGCCGCGACCCAGCTATCAATTGACATTGATAATGCAACTCTGATAACTCTAGGTGCTTACGCTACCGTGGCGCTACCGTCAGCTAAGCTGTGCATGCGAGTTGGGCGAGGCAAAACTTCGGCAAGAGTACTAGCATTGGAGCAGCGCGTTGCACGCCAGTTGGGTGAAACTAATTTGCCATTCATTCAGCCTGCTAATTTCATTAGTATGAAACCCTTCGTAACGCCATCTGGATGCGCAACGTTTTGGCCGTTGTTGCGGAAACCAAGTACACATGAGCGAAGTTGGTGTTGGCTGGGAGATGTTCTAAGGCGGCTTCACCTGTGTAAGGTACCGGCAGGCGCCATCAGTCTATCAGACCCCTGTGGAGTTATCCGGCTTCGCCTGGAGACGTACAGTCGACTGAAGCAGCATGATCGAGGTATTTATAATGCCTTGATCGAAATGAGCGATGAAGCTGAAATGCTATTCCATTCGGTCTCCGCTGCTGCTCCCCAATGCCTTATCCATGGTGATGTCCACATGGAAAACGTTCTTATGGATGGATCCCGAGCGTACCTATCTGACTACGAGACCTCAGGTATAGGGCCACGGCTTTGGGATCTAGCTCAGCCTGTCGCTCTTAACTGGCATCGAGGTCTACCGAACCATTCATTGGAGGAATTCTTCGAAGCGTACGGTTATGACCCACAAGGAACTAAAGAGTTCGCGGATCTCATGTTTGTTCGCGATCTCCTGGATACATCATACATAGCAGAGATAGTGAACCGTCATCCCGAGGCAGAGTCTGAGCTTGCTTTTCGTCTGCGAAGCGGCATAGGAGATCCTGCCAGGTTGGCTCGCTGGCGATTCCTCCGTCCACGGAGATAGCGGATCAAGCGTACCCGCCGCAGATGATGGCCGTGTGATGCCAAATCCATTGGAACTAGCGTTACCTGATCCCCGTCGAGTGCCACTCGCATAACCAGGCCGCGAGGCCGATAGCTATGGCTGAATTATTACCTTAATAGCATTGGTCTCACCTCGCCGCTTGACGGATTCGAAAGCATCATGGGCTGTCGCCAGGGGGAACTTGTGCGTGAGTAGTGGACTAGCACTGATATCGGCGTCTGCTAGCATGGTTAGTGCACTCTCAAATTCGCGCTTCCCGTCTACTCCGCAGTACGAGTTCAGGACTACGAACGTAAGTTCCTTGAGTTGGGCTATCGGATATGAAACACTAAGCCAGTCCGGAAACGCGCCTATAACGCCGATCGTCCCCCCTGGAGCAACTGCATCGATTGCGAGTGCAAGCGCTAGTTGGTTTGCTCCGCCGACGCACTCAAATACTTGTGGTGCGAGTCTGTTGCGTAGATAACGCGCTACCTCTCCAGGTGATTTCAGGGAGATGTCTATCACCTCATCGGCGGCGCGATTAGTAAGCGCGACCCGAAGTGGAAAGCTTCGACGCCCTACCATAACTACCGGATGCGCTTGTTGCGCTACAGCGACTTGGCCGACAGCCATGGCCACAGGACCAGTTCCGATCACAGTTATTCCGCCTACGATTCCGTCGCTTGTGCGGTTTTTAAGACTGTGAAGCGCATGCAGAGCGCACGCGTATATATCAGCCATACACGCTGTTTCGATTGACAATGACTCAGGTATTGGGGCGAGTGCCTTGCGTGAAACCAGCTCGTATTCGGCAAATCCTCCTGCGCCGACCTGGCGGCCGTTCCAACGTCCGCGGTTGGCGCATAGGTTAGTTCGCCCTAGTCGACATGATTCGCAAGTAGAGCATGAAAGGTTGAACATGGGCTCAATGGCGACCCTATCACCGATAAAGACGTCCTTGACTCCTCCGCCAACTGCGGCAACCACTCCCGAGGTTTCGTGTCCGAACGTAGTTGGCAATTGGGTAAGGGCGCCCCATGGATCTCGACCCATTATCATATGGACGTCGGATCCGCAGATACCTGCAGCGGAGACCTTGACGAGGACACCATCTTCGCATAGTTCGGGGGTAGGTATCTCGTCGATGCGGAGGTCATTTACTCCATGAATTCGAGCTGCAAGCATCCTACTATACTCCATCCGACAGTCGAGATAGGCTTGCTACGCGCCATCCTGGCGCTTCCTCTGCCTTGGTGGCCGATTCCTGCAGGATGACAGGTACGCTTCTTAGACTGCTTCGGTGTCGACATACCGGTTCGTTCAGTAGCGCCGTACCTCGATACCTGGCTCCCAACTGGCGGCTGCCAGACGGATCAAGCTGCATAGTCTCTACACGCACTCAGCGCCCGCCATAAGCTTACCTATATCGCAGACTGGCGCCTTGCGCGAGCTTTGTGATGCTAATCTACGAATGTGCGATGCGGAGCGGGCATTGCCATCAGCGCACCTGATGCCGCTCGACCGCCGTCAACAAGGCCCAACCGCCTGCACGCGATCACCTAGGCTCAGCGACCTGACGGCTTGCGACGTGCGTGTTCGAAAATGCCTCACGGCAGCCAGGAGGCCGCTCAACCAGCAGTTGCTGTAACTGGGCCCTCATACGTTGCGAGGTTGAGCGCGCGTTGTTTGCTCAAGCAGCGCTGCCGTATCCGCATGGATGGAGTTGACGATTGTGCGGTTCGTCTGCATCGACCAGACCCTGTACATGAGCCTGGCTTCTGCCACGATCTGGCCTCTGTAATCTCCGTAGGTATGCCTGATGTTTGAGCACGCCGCTGACGGTGGCCTGGGCTTTCTGGCGTGGGACCACAACACCTACTACCAGTCGCGGCTGCTGCGGGCATTGCCGCGCCCTTGCTCGCGGGTCCTTGACGCAATGGCCTTGCGTTAGGTGATCAGTCGCGGGCTGAGCAGGTGAAACTGGATTCTTCGAGTGACGTTGGTGACGCTTGGCTCGCCGGGTTTCCGGGCGGGGAAGTCGCCGGCTTTCTTTGACTTGCG
>JBOHCG010000258.1:0-10211 GCA_050698735.1 Streptosporangiaceae bacterium
GGGCAACCCCGAGCGCGCCGGCCGCGCCGAGCACCGGCGCGCCGCGGACGGCAAGCCGCCGGATCGCGGCGACAAGCGAATCAACGGTGCGCAGGCGCAGCACGCGGACCTGGTGTGGCAGCGCGGTCTGGTCCAGGGCCTCGATGAACCCGTCCCGCCACGCGAGCACGTCGGGTGTGTCCATACCGTTGAACCTATGCTGCTCGAACGGTTGCGTGCCGACGTGGTCAGGGTCTGCGGGGAGCTGGCCTCGGCGGGGCTTGTGGTAGGGACGGCGGGAAACGTGAGCGCGCGGGCCGGCGACCTCGTCGCGGTGACGCCGAGCGGCGTGGACTACGCCGAGCTAACCGCCGAGCTCGTCGGCGTGCACCGCCTCGACGGCACCGCGGTGCAGGCGCCGCTGCGGCCCACCACCGAGATGCCGCTGCACCTGGGCGTCTACGCGGCAACGGACGCGGCGGCGATCGTGCACACCCACTCCGTCGCCGCGACCGCGCTTTCCGCCCTCGCGGACGAACTGCCCGCCATTCACTACTACGTGGCGATGTTCGGCGGCCCGGTCGCGGTGGCGCCGTATGCCATCTACGGGAGCGACCAGCTGGCCCGCAACGTGGTGGCGGCGCTGCGCGAGCGGACCGCCTGCCTGATGGCCAACCACGGCGCGGTGATCACCGGAGCCGACCTCAGGTCGGCCCTGGCCGGCTCGCGCTACCTGGAATGGCTCTGCGAGGTGTACCTGCGGGCGCTGGCGGCCGGAGGGTCGCAGTCGAGCCCGCGCCTGCTGCCGGCCGACGAGATCGCGCTCGTGGCCGGCCAGCTGGCGGGGTACGGACAACAGGTGCCGGGCCAATCCGATCAGCAGGGGCGCGATCGGCGAAGGCCCGATGAGGAGCCGGGTTAGCAGCGGCCTCGGTAGGCGCCGCTCGTGTAGGTGGTCCAGGGGGACCAGTTGGTGCCGTTGTCGGAGATGACCACGGCGGCCTTGGCGTTGCCCAGCGGGTCGTAGGTGGACAGCGAGCCGTGGTCCGGGTTGATCTGCCAGTAGCCGCGCTCGCCGACCGTGCCGGTGGCGAACTGGTTGCCGCCGGATTCCGCCATCGCGATCTCGGCGGCGGTGAAGGCCTCGGCGTGCGAGCCGCCGCCCTCTTCCCAGAGCGTCTCGAGCGCGGCGCAGCCGAGCGTGCCGCTCAGGTGGGTGACGGACGAGGTAAGGGTGGTGCCGCCCTTGGCGTGCTTGGGCGAGTACGACGTGGCGGCGGCGCTGGCCGGGATCGTCAGCTTCTCGCCCACGTAGATCACGTTCGGGTTGTGCACCTTGGCGGTGTTCGCGTCGTAGATGGCCCGCCAGTCGGCCGGGTTGTGGTAGAAGCGCTCCGCGATCACCGACAGCGTGTCGCCGCGCTGCACGATGTAGGAACGTGCGGTCGGCTGGTGGTGCACGACCACGGCGTCGGTCTGCACCTGCCCGGCGACCGTGGTGGCCGAGGCGGCGCCGACCACCGCGGCGTTCGCCCCCGTCGCCGACCCGACGAGCACTCCGGCGATCGCCACCGCGGGGGCGGCCTTGCCCGCCATCTCCGCGACTTTCTCCACCTGGGACGGGGTGGTGTGCCTGCCGGTCCGGCGGATCTTCCGCGCGCGGCGGTGCATGGGTGTATCCACAGAACTCCCCAACTAAGGTTCCGCGCCCGCTTACTCGGGCCCGATGCGGGCCTCTCGGCGGGCCTGTGAGGTCACACTCTGCGACCCTTTCAGCCTTCGCTCGCTGTCTGGCGGTCTGTGCTGTCTGCGGAAGCATGGCAGGAAGCGTCCGACCCGCGCAGGCAAATCGAGCTTTTTCTGTAACACGTCCGTGATCTACGCATTGATAAGCCCCAGACGCTGCCATACTGCGGATGTGAACGATCACGGCTTGCGGTACTTCGAGGACTACGTTCCCGGCGCCAGCTACGACTGCGGCAGCGCCAGCTTTGACGAAGCTGGGATCATCTCTTTCGCCATCCAGTTCGATCCGCAGCCGTTCCACGTCGATCCGGTGGCCGCGGCCGGGGGACCGTTCGGCGGACTGGTCGCGAGCGGCTGGCACACCACCGCGGTCGTGATGCGGTTGCTCGTCCAGAACTACCTGCCGCCCGGCGGGAGCCTCGGCGGGCCCGGCGTGGACGAGATCCGCTGGCCTCACCCGGTCCGGCCGGGCGACACGCTCCGTGTTCGGGCCACGGTCGCCGGGGCGAGGAAATCGCAGAGCAGGCCGGACCGCGGCATCGTGCGGACGACGGCGGAGGCGGTGAACTCCGACGGTCAGACGGTCGTGCGGGTGACCGCCGTCAACTTCCTCGCCGTCCGCCCGCCGGGCGCCGCCTGAGCAGCCCGAACCCCATCAGGATGAGTCCCGCCACGGCGATGACCGGACCGATGACGGCCCACTGGGTCGCGCCGGTCATGAAGCTTCCGGTCACGTAGCCAACCCCCTGCAGGGTGAAGACGATCCCGACGATGGTGATCAGCGCGCCAACCACCGTCAGCAGCACCCTGGTGGTCGCCTTCATGGGCCTGAGCCTAGCCCGCGACGGCGGGCCGGGGGAGAGTGGGCCGCGCGTCATGGCAGGCTGGTCACGTGGCCGACGAGACGACTCCCCGGGCGCGGAGGCTGATCCTGCTGCGGCACGCCAAGTCCGACTGGCCGGACGTGCCGGACCGGGAGCGGCCGCTCGCCAAGCGCGGGCGACGGGACGCGCCCGTGGCCGGCCGCTGGCTGCGCGAGCACGGTTACCTGCCCGATACGGTCATCTGCTCGACCGCCCGCAGGACGCGGCAGACCTGGGAGCTAGTCGCGAAGGAACTGGGCGGCTCGCCGTCGGTGACGTTCGAGCAGCGTGCCTACGGGGCCAGCGCGATAACCCTGCTCTACCTCGCGCGGGAACTGCCCGGCCGGTGCCGGGCCGCGCTGATCGTCGCGCACGACCCCGGCATCTCCGACCTGGCCGCCAGCCTGGCCGAAGAGGAGTCCCACCTCAGGTTCCCCACCGCCGCCGTGGCGGTGCTCGAGTTCGACGGCGACTGGCCGGACCTCGCCCCCGGGCATACCAGGCTGCTCGATTTTGCTGTCCCTGACGACATGTAGATACCCGCAAAGGAGAGCCACGTTGTCCCTGACCCATTCGTCCGGCCCGCTGTCCGGACAGGCGCCGCAGACGGTCAACTACCGGATCGACGGGCCCGCGCACAAGCTGCTCATGCACGAGTTCCCGCGGCGGATCCGGGCGACGTTCGGCGGCCAGGCCGTGTTCGATACCACCCGGGCCATGCTGCTGCACGAGACCGGGCTGCTGCCGCAGGTGTACGTGCCGCTCGACGACATCCGCGCCGACCTGATAACGCCAACGGACCACCACACGTTCTGCCCGTTCAAGGGCACCGCGTCGTACTGGACCGTGACCGTCGCCCGCCAAGGAGATAGCGGCCAGGTCGCGCAGAACGCGATCTGGGCCTACCCGGAGCCGAACTCCGAGGCACAGTGGCTGAAGGGATACGCGGGCTTCTACTGGAACGCCATGGACGAGTGGTTCGACGAGGACGAGCGGGTCGAGGGCCACATCAGGGATCCCTACCACCGGGTCGACGTCCGCCGGTCATCACGCAAGGTCCGCGTCCTTCTCGGCGACACGGTGCTGGCGGAGACGAACCGCCCGCTGCTGCTCTCGGAGACCGGGCTGCCGAACCGCTTCTACATTCCCGCGCAGGATGTCAGGCAGGACCTGCTGGAGGCCAGCGACACGCACACCGTGTGCCCGTACAAGGGCACCGCCTCGTACTGGTCGGTCAGCGCCGACGGCCGCAAGCTCACCGACGCCGTCTGGTCCTACCCGCGGGCCGAAGGCGACTCCGCCCCGATCAGCGGCTACCAGTGCTTCCTGAACGACGACCTGACCATCGAAGTCGGTCAGCCCGTCTGAGCGTGACAAGGCCGCGGACGGCGGTCAGACCCGACGGGCGCACCACGGCCCGTTCGGCCAAAATAAATGAAAGCGGCGGGCCACCTGGACTGCGGCGGCCCGCCGCTTGCGGACGGGGATAAGGAACTCAGGACTCGGCGCCGAAGGTCTTGAGCTCGGCCTCCTCGGTCTCGGTCAGCTCGCGCGGCACCTCGCCCTTGGCGTGCTTGGCGCTTTGCACCTGCTGCCGGATCTTCTCCACGACCTCCGGGTTGGCGAGCGTGGAGATGTCCCCGACGTCGCTGAAGTTGGACGTCGCGGCGATGACCCGGCGCATGATCTTGCCGGACCTGGTCTTCGGCATGTCCGGCACGATCCAGATGTTCTTCGGCCTGGCGATCTTGCCGATGTCGGTCTCGATCGCCTCCTTGACCTTGGCCTCGACCTCCGGGCCCGCGGTGTAGCCGGGCTTGAGCGCGACGTACATCTCGACCACCCGGCCGCGCACGTCGTCGATCACCGGCACCGCCGCCGCCTCGGCGACCTCCTGCACCCTCAGCGCGGAGGACTCGAGTTCCTTGGTGCCGAGCCGGTGCCCGGCGACGTTGATCACGTCGTCGACCCGGCCGAGGATGCGGTAGTAGCCGTCCTCGGCCTGCACCGCGCCGTCGCCGGCGAAGTACGGCCAGTCGTGCCAGTCCTTGCTGTCCGGGTCCTTGTTGTACTTGGCGTAGTAGGTGGACA
Source organism: Streptosporangiaceae bacterium (assembly GCA_050698735.1). Taxonomy (GTDB): domain Bacteria; phylum Actinomycetota; class Actinomycetes; order Streptosporangiales; family Streptosporangiaceae; genus Palsa-504. The sequence continues at coordinate 4,680 of JBOHCG010000258.1, forward strand.
CGAACCGCTCGGGCTGGCCCCAGATCGTCTCGAAGACGCCCGGCCACGGGTTGCGGATGCAGATGTTGCCCGCCTTGCCGCTGCCCTTGGGCACCGGGTCGGCGCCCTCATCGAGGATCTCGGCGTAGATGCCGAGCGCCATCGGGCCGCAGCTGCCTGGCTTCATCGCGTACAGCGCGGGCAGCCCGGTGCCGAGGAAGCCGCCGGTCTCTGTCTGCCACCAGGTGTCGACGATGACCGCCTCGCCCTTGCCGACCGACTCGTAGTACCAGCGCCAGACCTCGGGCTCGATCGGCTCGCCGACCGTGGTCATGTGCTTGAAGTGGTAGTTGTACTTGGCCGGCTCGTCCGGGCCGACCTTGCGCAGCATCCGGACCGCGGTCGGGGAGGTGTGGAAGATGTTCACCCCGAGCCGCTCCGCGATCCGCCAGGGGCGCCCGGCGTCCGGGTAGTTCGGCGTGCCCTCGTACATCACGCTCGTCGTGCCGAGCGCCAGCGGGCCGTAGACGATGTAGGAGTGCCCGGTGATCCAGCCGATGTCGGCCATGCACCAGTAGGTGTCCTCCGGGTGGATGTCCTGGTAGAACTTCGAGGTGCCCGCCACGTAGGCCAGGTAGCCGCCGGTGGAGTGCTGGCAGCCCTTCGGGCGCCCGGTGGTGCCGCTGGTGTACATCAGGAACAGCGGCGCCTCGGCCGGCATGGAGACCGGCTCGACGATCTGGTCCTTGTAGTCGGCGAGCACGTCGTCGACGAAGTAGTCCCGCCCCTCCACCATCGGGGTCTTGGAGGAGAACTGGCCGGGGAACCGCCGCCAGACCAGGATCTTGTCGACCTCCTGGTTCTCCCTGGCGGCCGCGGCGACCGCCTCGTCCGCCTTGACCTTGTGGTCGACGACCTCGCCGCTGCGGTAGTAGGCGTCCATGGTGATCAGGACCCTGCTGCCGGAGTCCGCGATGCGGCCGCCGCAGGCGGCCCCGCTGAACCCGCCGAACACCTGGGAGTGGATCACCCCGAGGCGGGCGCAGGCCAGCATGACGACGGGCAGTTCCGGCACCATCGGCATGTGCAGCGTGACCCGGTCGCCTGCCTTGAGGCCGCAGAAATCGCGGAGCAGCGCGGCGAACTCGTTCACCCGGCGGTAAAGCTCCTGATAGGTGATCACCACGTGCGGGACATCTTCGGGTTCCGGCACCCAGATCAGCGCGGCCTTGTTCCTGTTCTCGGCCAGGTGCCTGTCGACGCAGTTGTAGCTGGCGTTCAGCTTGCCGCCGACGAACCAGCGCCAGAACGGCGGGTTGCTCGTGTCCAGCGTGGTGTCCCAGTACTTGTCCCAGTGCAGCAGGTCCGCGTATTCCCTGAAGCACTCGGGGAAGTTCTCCTCCGCGAACCTGTCCAGGATCGCCGGGTCGGAGGCGTTCGCCTGGCCGATGAACACCGGCGGCGGCGGGTAATACCCCTCCTCGCGCCAGTGCACGGCGATGGTTGCCTCTGAAGACTCTGCAGATTCGTCGGCCTGATCTTGAACATCTTCGGCCATGGGGTGAGTCCCTCCGCTCGCGGTTTTTAGATTTAACGCCGGAAGCACTCCAAATTTAACGCCCGCGGGCAACATCCTGCACAGCCAGGCCCGGCTATATCGGCGCGTGCGGTAGAAAGTTACGGTGCGTAAGCGCGGGCCTGCTCCGGCACCCCGGCGCGCACCTCGGGGAAGGCGCCGTCCAGGCCGGTGATCCGCATGATCTTCAGCAGTGACGGGCGGACCGAGGTCAGCCTCAGCTGACGGCCCATTTGCCGCGCGTGGTTGGCGACCCTGGCAAGCGCCCCGAGACCGGAGGCGTCGCAGAAGGTCAGGCCGGACAGGTCCACCTGGAGCGGGACCGGCCATGAGTCGATTACCTCGCTGATGTAGGCGTAGGCCGCCTCCGCAGTGGCGATGTCGAGTTCGCCGCTCACGCTGACGACCTGGTACCCGTCTGCGCCTATCGAATGGGAGAGCTCGAGCTGAACAGGCTCCGTGCGCTGCGCGATGGTCACGGCTCCACCACTTCCCCCGTCTTGCGCTGCCGCGCCGACGCTCACGCGGGTCAGCCGACGAATGATCACGTGCCCCTCCAACTTCAACGTCAGCGGCCGGACATACGTTCCTCGTTCCGCCGCATCGGGAACAGACCCGCCAGCCCCCGTAGACCGGCGTAGTTGTCCCGATTCTGGCGTCAAGCTACCTACCAGCGCAAATAATTAGAACCCCGAACTCTGAACTGTTACCGGGATTCTGCTGAGTAAAACGTAAGGACGGCGGCGGGGGTTCAATGTCGGTCAGTGGATCTGGCGGTGAAACTTTCGCGGCCGCCCCCGGGTCACCCCCGGGCCACCCCCTGGTCCATCCCCGGTTCATCCCCGGTCCGTCCCGCCCTGGCTGAGGGCCGCGCCGGGGCCGGGGTAGCGTGCGGAGTATGCGTGCGTGGCATGTGGATACGCCCGGACCGGTGACCGGCCACCCGCTGCGGCTGAGCCTGGATGACGAGGTGCCGCGACCCGGCCCCGGCGACCTGCTGCTGAAGGTCATCGTCTGCGGCGTCTGCCGCACCGACCTGCACGTCACCGAGGGCGACCTGCCGCCGCACTGGCCAGGCGTCACGCCGGGCCACGAGGTGGTCGGCGAGGTGGTCGAGGTAGGCCCTGGCGCGCAGACCGAGGGCTTCGCGGTCGGCGACCGCGCGGGCGCGGCCTGGCTGCGCTGGACCGACGGGGTGTGCAAGTTCTGCCTGCGCGGCTCGGAGAACCTCTGCCCGCACTCGCTGTACACCGGCTGGGACGCCGACGGCGGATACGCCGAGTACATGACGGTTCCCGCCGCCTACGCCTACCGTCTGCCGGGCGGCTACGACGACGCCGAACTCGCCCCGCTGCTCTGCGCGGGCATCATCGGCTACCACGCGCTCAAGCGGGCCGAACTCCCGCCTGGCGGGCGCCTCGGTCTTTACGGCTTCGGCGGCAGCGCGCACCTGGCGGCCCAGGTGGCGCTGGCCCAGGGCGCCACGGTGCACGTGCTCACCCGCGGCGAGCAGGCCCGGCGGCTCGCGCTCGAGCTCGGCGTCGCCTCCGTCGGCGGCGCCGCGGACTCCCCGCCCGAGCCGTTGGACTCCGCGATCATGTTCGCGCCGGTCGGCGAGCTCGTGCTGCCCGCGCTGGCGGCGCTCGACCGCGGCGGCACGCTGGCCATCGCCGGCATCTACCTGTCCGACATCCCGCCGCTGAACTACGAGGAGCACCTCTTCACCGAACGCCAGCTGCGCAGCGTCACGTCGAACACCAGGGCCGACGGCAGGGAGTTCCTCGGCCTCGCCGGCGAGCACAGGCTCGCGGTGACCGTCCATCCCTACCCGCTGGACAAGGCGGACCGTGCGCTGCAGGACCTGAAGGCCGGCCGGTTCGACGGCGCCGCCGTGCTGGTCACGTGAGTCCCGTGACGTTAGCTCTGAGTTAACTGAGTGTTGGCTGAAAGGGCCGTCCTCCGATCATCTCGCCTCGAACAACGGGCATACTGGGCATCACAAAGGAGCAAGCCATGAGCAAGCAAGCGACACCGCCGCCGCCCGGTGACAAGCCCACGTCCAAGGCGCCGCCCCCGCCGCCCACCTGGCGGCACTCGCTGTGGCCGATCGCGATCCTCGCCGCGTTCTTCCTCTGGCTGGTCCTGCCGGCCGTGCACTCCACGCCGTCGACGACCTATTCCTACACCCAGTTCCTTTCCGAAGCGTCCACGGGCAAGGTCAAGACGCTGGACATCGCCGCGCCCGGCGGCACGAGCACCGGCACGCTGACCAAAAACAACGCCAAATACACGGTGGTCATCCCCGAACAGGCCGGGGAGGCGTTCCTGGCCACGATGAAGGCGGACAAGGTCCAGCTGACCGCCTCCACGGCGGGGCCGGGCGCCGGCTCGGAGATATTCAGCTGGCTGCTCCTGCTCGGCCTGCCGCTGCTGATCTTCGGCTACCTCTGGTACCGGCTGTCCAAGGGCGCAGGCGGCCAGTTGCAGGGCGTGCTCGGCGCCGGCAGGTCCAGGGCCAAGGTCTTCGACGAGGAGCGGCCCAACACCAAGTTCTCCGACGTGGCCGGCTACGAGGGCGCCAAGGCGGAGATCACCGAGGTGGTGGACTTCCTGCGGGAGCCTGACCGGTACTCGCGGGTGGGCGCGCTGGTGCCGCGCGGCGTGCTGATGGTCGGCCCGCCAGGCACCGGCAAGACGCTGCTGGCCCGCGCGGTGGCCGGCGAGGCGCAGGTGCCGTTCTTCTCGGTCACCGGGTCCAGCTTCGTCGAGCTGTTCGTCGGCGTCGGCGCGGCCCGGGTCCGCGACCTGTTCGCCGAGGCGCGCAAGCGCGCGCCCGCGATCATCTTCATCGACGAGATCGACGCGATCGGCCAGCGCCGCGCGGGTTCCGGCGCGGTGGTGTCCAACGACGAGCGCGAGCAGACCCTCAACCAGCTGCTCGCCGAGATGGACGGCTTCGAGCCCTCCTCCGGGGTCGTGGTGCTCGCCGCGACCAACCGGCCCGAGGTGCTCGACCCCGCGCTGCTGCGGCCCGGCAGGTTCGACCGCCAGGTGACGATCCCGCTGCCGAACGTCAGCGAGCGGACCGCGATCCTGGCCGTGCACTGCCGGGACAAGAAGCTGGCACCCGACGTCGACCTGAACGTGGTGGCCCGGGGCACCCCCGGCTTCTCCGGCGCGGACCTGGCCAACCTGGCTAACGAGGCGGCGATCTTCGCCGTCCGTGCCAACCGCAGCGTGCTGACCGCCGCCGACTTCAGCGCGGCCAGGGACAGGATCATCCTCGGCCGCCGCGAGGGCTCCAACGTGCTGCTGCCTGAGGAGAAGCACGCGGTGGCGGTGCACGAGTCCGGGCACGCCATGGTGGCGGCGCTGTCGGAGCACGCTGACCCGGTGGCCAAGGTGACGATCCTGCCCGCGGGCCAGACCCTCGGCGTGACCGAGCAGCTCCCGCTGGTCGAGCGGCACATGTACGGCGAGGACTACCTGCTCGACTCGCTCGCCGTCCGGCTTGGCGGTCGCGCGGCCGAGCTCGTGGTCATCGGGCAGGGGTCCACCGGCGCCTCCAACGACCTGGCCGGGGCGACCGACCTGGCGGTCAAGATGGTCAGGGAGTTCGGCCTGTCCGAGCGGCTCGGCCCGATCGGGTACCCGGAGGGCGGCTCGGTGTTCCTCGGCGGCGGCGGCGGGCCCATGTCCAGCCGCCCGTTCGCCGAGGCGACCCAGGCGGCCATCGACGAGGAGGTCTCCAAGCTGCTGCGGCAGGCGGAGGCGCGCGCGACGGAGCTGCTGTCCAGCCACCGTCCCGAGCTCGACTCGCTGGTCAGCCGGCTGCTCGAGGTCGAGACCGTGGACGGCTCTGAGGTGTACCGGCTGGCCGGCCGGCCCGACCGCACGGCCGCGCTGAACGCGCCGCCGATCACGGTGGCGCCCGGCGTGGCGCCGCAGCGGGCGGCCGCCACCGCCGACGCGGGTTC
>JBOHCG010000259.1:0-10191 GCA_050698735.1 Streptosporangiaceae bacterium
GGGATCCCGGTGGCGGTGCTCACGCCGGCCTCGCCGCCTCGGGCGCGGTGACCGCCGGGTCCGCGGCGGTATCGCCGCCCCCTGTCCCGTCCGGCAGCGGCCGCCCCGGCGACCGCGAGCGCAGCATCAGCACCACCAGCCACACCGTCGCCGCGGCAAGCACCGCAGGGGTAACCCCGTGCCTGATCAACGGCTGCAGCCAGGTCAGGCCGGCCGGCAGCGTCACGTCCGCCTGGCGGGCGGGCAGGTAGCCGAAGCCGAGCGCCGCGGTCCGCGCGAGAACTATGAGGTAGAGCCCATCGAGCGCGGACCCGCACGCCGCCCCGAGGGGGACCAGCGGCAGCAGTGCCCACGCCAGCGTGTCGTACCACGGCAGCACGTAGGGCCAGGCAAACAGCCAGGCGAGGACCAGTGCGAAGGTCACGCCGACGGCGGCGTATCCGGCCGGGACTCCGGCGCGCTCCGTCCCGGCTGCGTCCCCGGCGATCTGCGCGCCGGCTGCGTCCCCGGCGATCTGCGCGCCGGCAGTGGGCCACGCGGACCCGCAGGGCAGCCCGCGGACGAGCAGCACCGCCAGCACCACCGCCAGCGCGATGGCCCCGGCCTTGACGATGTCCGTGGCGGCCGTGCCGCCCACCACGAGGTGAATGCCGCTCCTGATCACCCGCCACGGCGAGCCGATCGAGACCATGTCGCTGGCCCGCGACGACTGGTCGAGCATCGCCGACCCGCCGATGGCCACCGCCGCGCCGGCGACTGCCAGGAACCCCGCCCCGAACGCGGCCAGCGCCGGCAGCATCCTGCGCCAGGCGGGCCGGAGCCCGAGCACAAGCGCGACCGCGAGCCCCAGCCCGATCAGGACGTCGGAGACCTTGACCGCGAACCCGAGCCCGACCAGCGCTCCGGCGACCAAGGCGCGGGGCAGCGAGGGAACCCTTGAAGACGCCGCGCGGGGCAGCGAGGAGTTTTCTTCCCGGAGCCGACCGTACCAGGGGCCGCTCAGATGATCACTGGACGCATGCGCATCACCGCGAGCGCCGGATGCGCGCCGGTAATGGGCCACCGGAGTCTTCCAGGGCCCGAACAGCACGGCGACCGCGGCCACGCCGAAGACCGCCGCCTGGCCGTCCACGTGCGCGCCGGCCACCAGCACCTGCAGCAGCAGCGGGTTGCAGGCCCACAGCACCGCGGCGCGCCGCTGGCGGACCGGGTCGCTGCGGGTCATCCGGTGCAGCAGCAGCGCGGTGACCGCGAAGGCGGCAAGGTTCGCCAGGCCGAGCACGAACACGGTGAGGCGCACCGAGGTGCCGCCGATCAGCGAGGCCAGTCCCTGGATCCCGGTGGCGAGCGGCCCGTAGACCGACGGGGTGGTGAACCAGTCCTGCACGGCCCGCGCGACGGGATCACCGAGCGCGGCCAGCTGAGCGGGCGTGGTGGTGTACGGATTGTGGCCGGTGACCAGCATCCGGCCGTAGGCCGCGTAGCTCAGCTGGTCCGAGGACCCGAACGGCGGCAGCAGCGTCAGCGCGGCGGCGGCCAGCAGCCCGGCGATCAGCACCAGCCGGGCCGGGACCGACCAGCCACGGCGGATCGCCCGCAGCACGAGCACCAGCCCGAGGGTCCCGGCGGCCAGCGCGGCCGCGGTCAGCCCCACCACCAGGTACGCCGACGGATGCGCGCCGAGCGACCAGGGCGGCTGTCCGGGCCTGCCCGGCAATCCAGGCTCCATGACCGAGGGCCCGGCCGCGGCGACCGCGACGGTGAGCGCGACGCTGGCTCCGATCGCCGCCAGCCCCGCGGGTCCCGTGCGGCCCCGCGACCGTCTGGTCATCGTCGCGCGGCGAGCGCCCGGGCGACGTCGGCCAGCTGGCGCGCGCGATGCAGCTGTGCCCGCAGGCCGGTGCCGGTGGCGCGGTGCGCGAGCTCCACCTCGACCTCGGTGACCCGCAGCCCCCTGCGCAACAGGTCGATGGTGAGGCCGGTCTCGGCGCCCCAGCCGGGCGCGAGCGGCCGCGCAGCCTCGAACGCCGCGCGGGTCAGGCACCGCTGCCCGTTCAGCGGCTGGGTCGGCTGCCAGCCGGTGGCCCGGCGGATGCCGGCCCCGGAAAGCCCGACCACCAGGCCATGGCCGCCGAGCTTCACGGTCGCGGCGAAGACGGCGATCGTCATGTCGGCCTTCCCCGCGACCACGGGCTCGATCAGCGGCCCGGCCATCGCGGCCGTATCGGCGAGGTCGGCGTCGAGGAACAGCAGGTACCTGGGAGCGTCGCGGTGCTCGCGCTGGTCCAGCAGGCGGACCGCCTCGGCCCCGGTCTCCATGGCGGCGCTCTTGCCCCTGTTCCTCGCGTGCCGCATGACGGCCGCGCCGGCTTGCCTGGCCGCGGCGGCGGTGCCGTCCCGCGAGCCGTCGTCGATGACCACCACGGGTCCCACGCCAGCAAGCCGCGCCGCGGCGCTCACCGTCGCCTGAATGCGATCGGCCTCGTTCCGTGCCGGAATGATCACCGCGACATCGTCAGCCGACGACCCATCTGACATGGGGCCGATCCTAGGCCAACGGGCCTAGTTGCGCGGCACCGCCGGGTTCGGCCGGTTCAGCCCGACCGGTGCGGCGGGCGCCAGCGTATCGGTGTTGACCAGGGTAAACACCGAGTCGAGCCCGGTCACCTGAAGGATCTTGCGCACCGCGGGCTTGGGGGTGGAGATCTCCAGCTCGCCGCCCCGCTCGCGCGCCCGGCGCAGGCAGGACAGCAGCACGTTCATGCCGGTCGAGTCGCAGAACTCCACGCCGGACATGTCCACCACCACCCGTGTGGGCATGCCTTCGGCCATGACGGCGACGAGCTCGCTGTGCAGGCGCGGAGCAGTATAGAGATCGATCTCGCCGTAAATGGTCACGATCGTGTGATCATCATGAAATCGGCTTGAGACATTTAGCTCCACGTGCCGAACCATACCGCGCCGCAGGCACAGAAGCCAGGCAGCTACGTCAAAACGGCTGCCGGATCTGCTCGACCCGCACGGCGATCCGCACGGCGATCCGCGCGTCGGCCCGGTCGGGTTGGCCGGCTTGCCTCAGCCGTGGCCGCCAAGCTCGCCCCGGCCGCCCTCGATGCCGGCCAGGGAGACGATGACCGGCGCCATCAGCGAGATCGGAACCTCCGCCCAGACCGTGGTGCCATCGTCGTCGGCCAGCGCCCCCCAGTGCCGCGACAGCATCTCCACGATCCTCAGACCCCGCCCGCCGGTGGCGGACGGCGTCGACTGGCCCAGCTCAGGCCGGGTCTGCGCGCCGCCGTCGCTCACCGAGACCCGCAGGCTCCCAGCGTCGAAGCGCCAGCCAACCCGGACCTTGTCGCCCGGCAGCGGCGCCGCGTGCCGCAACGCGTTGCTGAGCAGTTCGCTGACCACGAGCGCCGCGTCGCTGGCTTCGGTGCCGTAAATGCCCGCCGCGATGAGCTCGGACACCAAGCGGCGGCGGGCCTCGCCGACGCTCGCGGCAGCGAACGGGAGCAGTAGGACGCTCGACTTAAGTCACCTCCATGTCGGTCCGGCCGGGTTTCGGCCATAGCGAACCCGGTACGTGCCGGAAATGCCCAGTCAGGACGCCCGGGAAACACATGAGTACTCCAGATATCGCAGTGATAACGACGTCTCAGCAGAAACCCGCGACGGCACCGGCACCTGCCGCGGGCACGGTAACGTCTGTCCGTGAAGGTTGTCAGTTTGTTCCGGACCGCGCTGGCGGGGCAGCGCGTCATAGGCTCGCGCGCATGAGGGAGCGAGCACGTGACCAGGGTGGCCCGGGCACCCTGACAGACGACCTGGCCCCGCCCGAGGTGAGCCAGGGTGATCTCCCCGATGAGCCGCTGGCCGAACTGGCCGCCAGGTACGGGCTGAGGCCGAGCGCCGCGAGGCCCGGGGTGCTTGTTTACGCCGGTCAGCTCTGGGCGCGACGGCACTTCATCGTCGGCTTCGCCACCGCGCGCAACGTCGCCATGTACACCGAGGCCCGGCTCGGCCAGCTGTGGCAGGTGCTCACGCCGCTGCTGAACGCCGCCGTCTACTACCTGATCTTCGGCATCATCCTGGACACCAGCCGCGGGGTGCCGAAGTTCCTGGACTTCCTCATCACCGGCATCTTCGTCTTCAACTTCACCCAGCGGGCGTTCATCACGACCTCCCGGGTGATACCGGACAGCCTGCCGCTGATCAGGGCGCTGCCATTCCCCCGGGGCTGCCTGCCGATCGGCTACGTGCTGATCGAACTCGAGCAGCTTGTCATGTCCATGGCGGTGCTCACCGTCATCGTGCTGGCTACCGGCGAGCCGCTGACCTGGTACTGGCTGCTCGCCATCCCCGCCTTGCTGCTGCAGGCCGTGTTCAACATCGGGATGGGCCTGTTCCTCGCCAGGCTGGGCGCGGGAGCGGACGACTTCAGCCAGCTGATGCCGTTCCTGGTACGGACCTGGATGTACTGCTCCGGGGTCATGTACAGCATCTCCACGGTCGGCTTCGACAGGCAGCACCCGACGGTCGGCTACCTGCTGCAGGTCAATCCGGCCGCGGTCTTCATCGACCTGGTGCGCAACGCGATCCTCGTCACCCAGCGGGCGGGCTGGCCGGGCAGCAAGCCATACAACGCCGCGCTGTGCAAGCTCTACGACTTGAAGGGCACTCACCTGGAGAACAGCGCCTACTGCCACGGAACCGTCACGATAAACGAGTTGTGGCTGCTGGGCGCCGGGTGGGCGATCGTGGCAATCGTGGTGGGATACGCGTTCTTCTGGCAGTCGGAGACGAAGTATGGCCGTGGCTAACACGACAGACCCGACCGTGGTCGTGGACGACCTGCACGTCGTCTACCGCGTATACGGCGCTGGCGGTGACAAGGGAACCGCGGCGACCGCGCTGATGCGGGTGATGAAGCGCCAGCGCCGCCCTTCCGTCCGCGAGGTGCACGCGATCAGGGGCGTCTCGTTCGTGGTCAATCACGGCGAGGCGATCGGGATAATCGGCAGGAACGGTTCGGGCAAGTCGACGCTGCTGCAGGCGATCGCCGGCCTGCTCCCGCCCGAGCAGGGCTGCGTCTACACCAGCGGGCAGGCCGCCTTGCTCGGGGTCAACGCCGCGCTGCTCGACGACCTGACCGGCGAGCGGAACGTGGTGCTCGGCTGCCTTGCCATGGGCATGAGCCCGCAGCAGGTCAAGGACCGCTATCAGTCGATCGTGGATTTCTCCGGCGTCGGCAACTTCATCGACTACCCCATGCGCACCTACTCCACCGGCATGGCGCAGCGGCTGCGGTTCTCCATCGCGTCCGCCAAGAGCCACGAGATCCTGATGATCGACGAGGCGCTGGCCACCGGCGACGCGAACTTCCGCGCCAAGAGCCACGAGAAGATCATGGAGCTGCGCGGGGAGGCGGGCACCGTTTTCCTCGTCGCGCACAACCTGGCTGAGATCGAGGCGAGCTGCAACCGGGTCATCTGGCTGGAGAAGGGCAAGATCATGATGCAGGGGTACGACGTCCCCGCGGTGGTCGACGCCTACCTGGAGGCCACCGGCGGCGAGCCGCGCAAGCGCGACAAGGTCCAGGACCACGACCACAGCGCATGAGGCCTGCGCCGCATTCGGCGCCCGGGCCGTCGCCCGGGCCCTCGCCCGGGCCCTCGCCCGGCTCCTAGCCCTCGCCCAGCGCGGCGGGCCGCAGCCGCAGGCACATGACCGTGCCGCCGGACGGGCGCGAGCTCGCGGTGATCTCGCCGTGCTGGGCCTGCGCCAGCCGGCGGACGATGAACAGGCCGATGCCGACGCCGCCGAACCTGCGGCGGTCGCCGGTCTCGCCCTGGACGAACCGGTCGAAGATCCGCTCGTGATCGCCGTCGGCGATGCCGATGCCCTCGTCCTCGACCGTCACCTCGATCCAGCTCGCGTCCGCGTCGTTCTCCGTCACGCGGGCCCGCACCCGCACCGTGCCGCCGTCGGGCGAGTACTTGAACGCGTTCTCGAGCAGCTGCCCGACGATGATGTCGGTGGCCATCGTGTCGCCGCTCGCGGCGGGCAGGTCACCGGGAATGTCGGCCACCACTATGTGCTTGTCCGACAGCGGCCGGAACGCGGTGGCCGCGCCGCGCAGCACGGCGCCGAGGTCGAACGGGCCGTTGCTGACGGGCAGCTGGTCCGCGCCCGCCCGCGAGCCGAGCAGCAGCTGCTCGACCAGCCTGCTGAGCGATCCGGCCCGCTCCGCGATCGTGCACACGGCGGCGCGCCGTTCCGGGTCCGCGAGCTGGTCCCAGCGGCTGGCCAGGGTGCTGGCGAAGCCCTGCACCACGGTGATCGGCGTGCGCAGCTCGTGGCTGGTGGTGGCGAGGAACAGGTCCTTGGCCTCCTCAAGCTCCTTAGCGGCGGTCACGTCACGGAAGTCGATCACGAGCTCCCCGCCGTCGGCCAGCGCGGTGCACAGGACATCGAGCCACCGCCCGTTCGGCAGCTTGTGGGTCAGCATCGCCCCCGGGTCGGGCAGCGGGAAGGGCGGCGGCTTGCCGATCGCGTCCGGCGCGGGCGTCCCCGTGATGCGGTGCGCGGCCGGGTTCCACTGCCGCACGAGCCCCGCCTCATCGAGCACGGCGATGCCGTCCGCGCTGCCGTCGATGACCGCGCGCTCGTGCGCCCGCTGCCTGACGACCTCCTCGAACGCCATCGCGTTGGTCAGCGCCACGCCGGCGTGGCCGGCCAGCAGCTCAAGCAGTTCCAGCTCGACATGGCTCAGCTTGCGCCTGCTGTACAGCGCGTACAGGGCACCGTAGGGCCTGCCCGCCACGTGCGACAGGCTCAGCGCGATTGTGTGCAGGCCGGGCAGGGCAGACCAGATCAGGTCGTCGAAGCCGCCCGATTCGCCGGTCGCCATCATGACCGTCTTGCCCGACTGCATAAGCTCGCCGACCAGGCTCTTGGACAGCGTGGCGGTCCGGCCGCGCAGCCGTGCGGGCAGCCCCGCCGTGCTGACCAGCCTGAGCGTGTCGTCCTCGATGAGCACGAACCCGCCCGCGTCGGCGCTGGTCAGCTCGCGCAGGCTGGCCGCGATGCGGTCGAGCACCGATTCAAGGTCGCGCTGAGCGTTCATGTCGGCGACCACGTCGCCGAGCCTGCGGACCACCCGGGCGCGCTCGGCCATGTAGTGCCTGGCCACGTCGTCCTCGCCGGTCTGGTGGCAGACGTTAACCCAGCCGGTCACCTCGCCGAGGCCGTTGATCAGCGCACTGGTGTCGATCCTCAGGTCGATGACCGTGCTGTCCTTGCGGATCCTGCGGGTCGCGAAGGAGATCTGGCCGCCGCCGCGCACCCGCTCCAGGACGGCGTTGTGCTCCGCCTTCAGCTCCTCCGGGATGATCGGCGGCTCGAGGCCCACCACCTCCACCGCGGTCCAGCCGAACATCCGCTCGGCGGCCGGGTTCCACAGCAGCACGTTACGGTCGGTGCCGAAGGCGACGATCGCGTCGGCCGCGCATTCGATCACGGCGCGCGCGGTCGCATCCGTCCGGTTGCTGATCGCCTCCGCCTGGTGTGCGGTCACCTGAACATCGTGCCACGTCACGAACGACGGGGCACGAACCCCGCGCGGTCAGGGATACTCACCATGTGGGCTGCCCTGACCTATAGTACTTTTCAAGTACGAGTAACACCGTTCATCCGGGGCATCCATCACGGTATGGCTGACCAGAATGCGGTATTCCGCTAGGACGCCCACCATGGACCAGGCAGAGTCAAGCCCGTCGCATCCCGGACCGGAGCGACGCCGGTCGCAGCGGCGCGAGCCAGGGCGACAGGGCCCTTCGGCCCAGGACCCGTCGGCACGGCGCCGGCGGGAAGAGCACGCCGAGTCGACCGCGCCCGCGCTCCGGCTTGAGCACCCGGTCATCGCGGGCTATGACGGCTCGGCTTCCAGCCGCAACGCCCTGGCGTACGCGGCCGGGGTAGCCAAGCGGCTCGGCCGGCCGCTGCTCGTGATGTACGTGTGCTCCTCCGGCGTGTATTGCGAGCCGCTGACCGGGCAGGTGGTCGGCGTGCCGCGGGATACAGAAGCGCTCGAGCGATGGCTTCTCGGCGAAATTGAACAGGTGACGGGGCGGCAAGCCCAGGACGCCGAGGTGGACGTGCACGTCCGCACGCGGCGCGGCAGCCCGGCGCGGGAACTTGCCGCGGCCGCCGGGGAATTTACCGCCGACGCGCTGGTGATCGGCGCGCCTGCGCATTTCTGGCATCGCATCGCGGGCTCGGTGCCAGGCTGGCTTGCCCGTCACGCCGGCTGCCCAGTCATCATCGTGCCGTTAGCCGGAAAATGTCCGCGCCTGGCGCGGACGCGAATAAAAGGGTCGGCAAGAGTACATACACGGGTGGGCGAGGAGGGATTTGAACCCTCACGTCCTTTCGGACACACGGACCTGAACCGTGCGCGTCTGCCGTTCCGCCACCCGCCCGGGGCAATGAGTTAGGTTAGCACGACCGCGAGCGCTGCCGCCCCCCGGATACGATCAGGGGCAAGGGACGGAAGGGAGGTGGCACGTTGGGAGTTCTGCAGCGCTTCGAGCGCCGGCTTGAAGGCATGGTAGAGGGTGCTTTCGCGCGCGCCTTCAAGTCCGAGCTGCAACCGGTCGAAGTGGCCAGCGCGGTGCAGCGGGAAATGGACGACAGGGCCGCCATCGTGGCCCAGGGCCGCACCCTGGTACCGAACGACTTCGTCGTCGAACTGGCCGAGAGCGACCATGACCGCCTTAACGTGTACGCCGAGAGCCTGGGGATCGAGCTGGCCAACCTGGCCAGGGACTACGCCAAGGAGCAGGGCTACTCATTCGTCGGCCCGGTGCGGATGCGCTTCGAGGGTGTGGGCGACCTGACCACGGGCACGTTCCGGATCCGGTCCGGCGTCATCCGCGGCACGACCATCGAGGGTGGCGAGATCCGGCTGCCCGCCAGCGACCTGCCCAGGGCGCGCGGGCGGGGCTTCCCCGGCCACCCCCGGCTGATCGTGTCCACTCCGGCGGGACCGGCGGGACCTGGCGGCCGTCCCGGACCCGACGACCAGCGCACCTACGAACTGCAGACGCCGGTAACGTTGCTCGGCCGCGGTACGGACTGTGATCTCCGGCTGGTGGATCCGGGCGTGTCCAGGCACCACGCGGAGCTAAGGGTGGAGAATGACCAGGTGGTCCTCGTGGACCTAGGCTCCACGAACGGTACGTTCGTGAACGGCCAGCCGATCAGGCGGGTCGCGCTCAGCGACGGTACCCACGTTTCGCTGGGCCGCACGACCCTGGTCTTCCGGCAGGACCGCCTGGACGGCCAGGGCAGTGGCTACGCAGGCACCGGCTACTAGGGTCCGAGGCGAGGACGCGGATGAGCGAGCTGTCCCTCACCATCATCAGGGTGGCCTTCCTGGCCGTCCTGTGGCTGTTCGTGATAGCCGCCATCGGCGTGGTTCGCACCGACCTGCTCGGCGGCCCGGCCACGTCCCGGCGTGTCAGGGCGCGCCAGCAGCAGACCATGAGGCCACCGCGCCAGCAACGGACCACCAAGCCCGGCCGACCCAGCCGCGGCTCGCCGCGATTCCTCGTGGTTACCGCCGGCGCGCTGAAGGGCACTAGCCTCGACCTAGCTCAGCAGCAGATCACGCTCGGGCGGTCGAATGATGCCACACTGGTGCTCAACGACGACTACGCTTCAAGCCGACATGCCCGGATTTTTCCGCAGGACGGTCAGTGGATTGTGGAGGATCTCGGGTCGACCAACGGCACCTACCTGGACCGGCAGAAGGTGACACGGCCGACGCCTGTGCCGCTGGGCGTGCCGATCCGCATCGGTAAGACCGTTCTGGAACTGCGCAGATGACACTAGTACTCCGCTACGCGGTACGTTCTGACGTCGGCCTCCTCCGCGAAGGGAACGAGGACTCGGCGTATGCGGGGCCGCGCCTGCTCGCGGTGGCGGATGGCATGGGCGGCCACGCGGCCGGCGAGGTTGCCAGCTCGGTGACGATCGGCGCCATGGCCGAGGTCGACTCCGAGCAGACCGGCACCGACATGATGGCGGCCCTTTCCTCGGCGGTCGCCACCGCCAACACGCGCCTGCAGGAGATGATCGCCGCCAACCCGGCGGTCGAGGGCATGGGCACCACGCTGACCGCGCTGCTGT
>JBOHCG010000260.1:0-10190 GCA_050698735.1 Streptosporangiaceae bacterium
GCCTGATACCATCCCGCGGTGGCAGCGCAGACGTCGTTCACCGAGCCGTTGCTCCGGTTCATCCTGGACATTGCCGCCAAAGAAACGGCCGCCGGGCTCGGAGCCGACGTCGCGTCACTCCTGGCAGCCGCGCCCGAACAGTCGCCAGCCCGGCCCGCGCCGCGGGCGTTCGTCTCCGGCTGGGGCGAGGTCTCCGGCGTGCTGGTCTACCGCGCGAGCACGCCGGGGCGGGATAACTGGCATGCCATCGTGGCGGCCAGCGAGGAACGTGCCCTCCGCGACCTGCTGCTCAGCTTTCCCGGCCACGGTAGCGGGGTCCTGTTCCTGACCGATCGGTGGATGCTCGCGACGGTCAGCGACCTGTTCACCGGAAAGGAACTGCCGGGCCGGGCGGGCCTTTCCGTTTTCGCCGGGTCCAGGCGGGGCGCGCGCCACCCGGATCCTGACGCCAGGATGGCTGGTCCGCGACTTGCCGCCAA
Organism: Streptosporangiaceae bacterium; assembly: GCA_050698735.1. GTDB lineage: Bacteria > Actinomycetota > Actinomycetes > Streptosporangiales > Streptosporangiaceae > Palsa-504. The sequence goes on from JBOHCG010000260.1 coordinate 480, forward strand.
GGACACCCCGGCGATACAGCGCCTGCGCGCGCTCAGGGAGCCCGCGTCGCGCCGCGCGGAGGCGAGCTTCGTGGCGGAGGGCCCGACCATCGTGCGGCGGGCGCTGCAGGACAGGCTGCCGGTCGAGGCGGTCCTCTGCCTCAACGCGTTCGCGTCCGTGCCGGAGGGCCGCGAGATCGCCGACGCCTGCGCCCGTGATGCAGTCGCGTGCTACCGCTGCTCGGATGGGCTGATGGGCACCGTTTCCAGCACCCGCCCGCTGCCGCCGGTGATCGCCGCGGTCCACTTCAGGCTGGACGACGTGGGCATGCTCCGGCCGCCTCGCTCGTCGGTTCTGCTGATCGGCGAGAACCTGCAGAACCCGGACAATCTCGGCATGGTGCTGCGCACGGCCGACGGCGCGGGCGCGGGCGCGGTGGTGGTCACCGAGGACGGCGTCGACCCGCTGCACAAGAACTGCGTGCGCGCCGCCCGCGGCGCGGTGGGCCGTATCCCGCTCTACACCTGCGCCGACCTGCCAGCATGGCTGGGCGGCCTGTCCGGGCAGGGCTTCGCGACCCTCGGCGCGACCGCTCACGCCGACGCCGATCTGTTCGCCCAGCCCCTGGACCTGCCGCTGGCCTTCGTGCTGGGGAACGAGGAGACCGGGCTGCGTCCGCGGACGCTGGCCGCCTGCACCAGCCGGGTCCGCATCCCGATGGCCCCGGGCCAGTCCTCCCTGAACGTGGGCGTCGCCGCCGGCGTGCTCCTTTTCGAATTCGTCCGCCGAACCGGCCGCCAGTAAATCAAACTGCCTCGCGTGGCACACGGCGCCACTCGCGCCACGTCATCTGATACGCGTCGTACCGCGTGAGAATAACGAGACGGTTGGGATTATTGAGCCAGATGTGCCACATAGAAAGCCGCGAGTGTCCTTAGCGCGTGCACAGTGAAATCACAGGGCCCTGATCGGCCGTTTTCTTGATCTGCGATTCACAAACTGGGTACTATTCGCGCAGTGGGGGGCACGGCTGGTATCGCCGTGGTATTTGCGTGCGCGAAAACGCGCATTCCCCAGGCCCTGCGCCCCGCGGATCCGGAACTAACCCCGGGAGACGGATCGTGACGGTACGAGGGAGCCAGCTGGTGACTTTCGACGAGGACTGGCGCAAGACGTTCAGGCCTGACATCCCAAGCGCGGCTCGCGTCTACGACTACCTGCTCGGCGGCAAGGACAATTACCCGGCCGACCGGACGGTGGCCGAATCGATGATCGCCCAGTTGCCGAACGTCAAGCTCGCCGTCCAGTGGAACCGGGCCTTCCTGCGCCGGGTCGTCCGCTACCTGGTCAATGAGGCCGGCATACGGCAGATCATCGACGTCGGGGCCGGGCTGCCTACCGTGCGCAACACCCACGAGATCGCGCTGGAGGCCAACCCGGCGGCCAGGGTGGTCTACGTCGATCACGACCCGGTGGTCCTCGCGCACGCGCGCTCCATGCTTCAGGGCGTCCCGAACACCGCGATCATCGAGCAGGACCTGCTCGAGCCCGGCAAGATCCTCGCCGACCCGACCCTGGAACGACTGATAGATTTCGGCGAGCCCGCGGCCCTTCTCTTCCTGTCCACCCTGCATTTCGTCGCCGACGAGGATGACCCGGCCGGGCTCATCGCCCGGCTCATCGACCCGTTCCCGGCCGGAACCCATGTCGCGATATCGCACGCGACACCCGATACCGTCCCCGCGGTCAACGACGTCGAGCGGGTCTTCGATCACGCCACGGAGCAGGCCCACGTCCGCAGCCGCGCCGAGGTGCGCAGGCTAGTCGCGGGCCTGCAGATCGTCGAGCCCGGCCTGACCTGGCCGCCGGAATGGCGGCCAGACCCCGGCGACATAGTCCCCGCCAACGCCGACCAGGCGTATTACTGCGTGGTGGTGGCAAGAAAGCCGTAACCGCCGCGCCAGCGGCTATGCGGTACCCGGATGGCGCGCCACGAGGGCAAGGATCTCGTCGGCGACCAGATCGGGCTGCTCAGCCGGGATGAGATGCCCCCCTCGACCACGTTCAGGCGCCGGCCGCCCACGTCCACCATGCGTTCGCGAAGGCCTCCCATGCCGTCCTTCCTACCCCAGCCCCGCGATGCGAGCCCCTTATGTCAAATTATGCCTGAATTTCACATTGTGACATTTAGGGTGCCCTTCATGATCGTGGCCAGTTTTGCCCTTATATAGCCGATTTCTGGCCAGGATCATGAACCAGCGCCGGACACTGCCAACGATCGGGCTTGCCGGGCGGCGGGGAGTACTAAGAGGGCGATCCAGCCGGTGCTGATGGGGGTGCCCAGGCGGCAGCGCATGCTGACCGGGCCCGGCGGGATGGACTCCGCGCTGAACCGCCCGAGCGCGTCGGCCTCGACCGTGATCACCCCTGCGCCGTGCCTGATGTCGACCACGGCCGACTGGCGCGGAATCAGCTGGCCGGTCAGCCGTCGTGAGTCCGCCGTGCCGGATATCTCCAGCCGAATGGACAGGCCGCTGGTCCGGAATGACAGTTCCCGCCGTTCAAGTGAGCCGCTCGTTGCGGAAGCGTCGGCCGGTGGCGTGGGCTCCAGGGAGTCCCCGGGTTCGGGCACCACCCCGGCTGGCCCGGCGTCGTGTTGTATCACCTGGTCATCCTTCCCGGTGTCGGCCGACATGGAACCGCGGCGGCTCGGTCCGCGCTTCGGCTACTCTACACTGCACGACCACTGGCGACTATAAGACGCGACGAGATCGGCAGCCGGGAAAACTACGGCGAGAGGGAATCGCGGCCAGGGGAAGCGCGGCCAGGGGAAGCGCGGCCAGGGGAAGCGCGGCCAGGGAAGCGCGGCCAGGGGAAGCGCGGCCAGGGGAAGCGCGGCCAGGGGAAGCGCGGCTAGGAGGCATGCGGCAGCGGACGCGGCGGGCGAGCCGGGCTGTGCAGGTGTGCCGGATCTGACCTGCGGGTAATCCGGCGGGCCAGCAGGAGCGCCGTGACCGTGGCGATGGCCAGCGCGGCGGCAAGGATCTCCGCGATCGTCACGGCGCCCAGGCGCGAGGCGATGCCCGACCCCATGCCGCTGGTATTCCCCTGCATGTTGATCAGCCGCGGCGCGATCACCAGGCCGACGGCGGTTCCCAATGTCACCCCGATCGCGGTGAGGATCGTGGTGTTGACCACGAGGGTGGCCATCACCTGGCGCGGCGTCAGCCCCATCGCTTCCAGCACGCCGACCTCGTGCCTGTGATCACGCACCCCCACCGCGGTCGCGGTCAGCAGGTTGGCCAGCCCGATGACGCCCAGCACGATCACCGAGACCGCTATCACCACCCGGACGACCCCCAGCCCGTCGGCCGGATTGGTCACCGTCTGCACGTCAAGCTGATCGTGCGACGCTTCGAGCAGCCCGGCCCGGGCCGCCGCGGCCGATACCCCGGGCTTCAGCAGCAGGCTGTACTGCAGTTGCGGCGCGCTGCCTGCCTCGGTCAGCGCGTCAAGCCCGAAGTCAAGCACGTCTCCGTTGTTGTCCGGCTCGATGGTCCGGCCCACGATATGCAAGATCACGGGCACGCCGTCGATCGTCGGCGAGATCCAGGCGCCGACGCCGATGTGCATCACGTCGAGGAAGCCCTGTCCCGCGACCGCCTGGTTCGGCGCGTCGAACATCTGCCCCTGCACCACCCGGAATGGATAGGGCCGCCAGGAGTACCCCATGGCCCGGGCGGTAAAGGTGCCGTTGGCGCCGGGCAGCAGAGTGTCGAACTGGGCGCTGGGGTAGTACGCGAGGACCTGGTCGTCGTGGCTTATCAGGGCGACGGCCTGCTTGTTGTCCAGGCCGCCCTGGCTCACCGTGACGGCCGCTGCGAGGCCGATCTTCCCCGGGTTGCCGGTGAACCCGTCGATGGTCGACCAGCAGGTCAGCGCGATTGTGATCATCACCATGGGGATCGCGAGGCCGACCACGGTGAGCGCCGCGGGCAGCCGCCGGGTCAGCGAGTCCCTGGCGCCGAGCACGAGCGCGGCAGGCAGGTGGACGAGCAGGCCCAGCCGTGCGATCAGCGACAGGTGCCCGCGCGGCGGGCTCGGCTGGACGGCGGCGACCGGTGACACCTTGCCCGCCCACCAGGCGGGGATGATCGTGGCGATCGCCACGGTGAGCACGGTACCGACGCCGATCAGCGCCACCCAGCCGCCGGAGAGCGGCGCCAGGCTCACCGCCGTCCCGTCCGGCGGCCTGACAAACTCCGCGGTGATGATCCGCGCGGCGCCCAGGCCGAGTCCGGCCCCGGCCGCCCCCAGCAGGGTCTGCTCCGCGAGCAGCATCCGCACCACCTGGCCGGGAGTGAACCCGAGCGCCTTCAGCATCGCGATGTCCTGCCGCTGCATGAGCACGCGGCCGGCGGTGACGTTGGCGATCGCGCACGGGGCGGCCACCAGGGCGATGATCCCGAACAGCGCGAGCAGCAGCCCGAGCAGCCGGTCGTTGCTTGCCATCGAGGTCTGCACCTGCTGCCAGGTGGAGTAGCGCAGCACCGCCGAGTTCTCGTACGGGCCGTTGTAGAGGTTCCAGATGGTCTGCACGACCTGGCCGGTGGCGACGGCGGAGCTGTCGTAGAGCCTGAGGCCGACGACCTCCTGGGTCTCGCTCGGATACGGCTCGACCCGGGTCAGCAGCTTCGGCTGCACCCAGATGAGGCCCGGCGTCCACTGCGGGTAGAAGCCCTGGTCGGCGGTGTCAGCGATGCCTATTACCCGCATCGAGACCGAGGTCCCGTCGATTCCGTCGACGACGATCTGGGCGCCCACGCCGACGTGTACCGCCGCGGCGAACGAGGCCTCCACGACGGCGCCATCCTGCTGCGAGGCGCGCAGCCAGGTACCCGCGACGAGCAGCGGGGTCGACATCGCGGGGGGCACAGGCGTCATGCCGCGAAGCTCGACGGGCGATTTCACCGCCCCTTGCTCCAGCGTCGCCGCCGCGGCCTGATATGGTTTGCCAACCGCCTGGACGCCGGGCAGCGACCGCAGGTCGTTGGTGTTAGTGCCGTTCTGGAAGTAGATCAGCGCGTCCGCGCCGTGGGTCCGGGCGAACAGCTGCTGCCAAGGGTTGACGGTGCCCTCGAGCAGCATCGTGGCGAGGAAGAGCGCTGCCACCACGCCGGCCACGACTCCGATGGTGAGCAGGGCCTGGCCGCGGCGGCCGCGCAGATCCGCGCGCGTCCACCGCAGCGTGCCCCGCATCGAGCCTCAGCCCCTCAGCTCCACGACATTCTTGACGCCGTTGACCCGCGGGATCGGGACGATCCTGGCGTCATCGGCCACCATCCCGTCGAATAGGTTGATCACCCGGTCGGCCAGGCTGGCCACCCGGCCGTCATGGGTGACCATCAGGATCGCCTGACCGCCATCGTGCGCGCGGCGCAGGAGCCGCAGCACGTCGCGGGTGTTGGAGCTGTCCAGGTTGCCGGTCGGTTCGTCGGCAAGCAGCAGGCTGGGCTCATTGGCCAGCGCTCGGGCCAGCGCGACACGCTGCTGCTCTCCGCCGGACAGGCGGGCCGGCGCCATGCCCGCCTTGTCCGCGATGCCCAGCTCGGTCAGCAGCTCTTCCCGGCGCCCTCTCGCCTGCCGGGGGGTTGCGCCGGCAAGCAGGGCGGGCAGCTCCACGTTGTCGGCGACAGTCATATTGGACAGCAGGTTGAAAAACTGGAAGACGAACCCCACGTGCCGGCGGCGCAGAATCGCCCAGCCGGCCATCGACAAGCCGTCGACGCGCTGCCCCCGCAGCCAGATCTCGCCGCTCGTAGCCGGCTCCAGCCCGCCAAGGACGTGCAGCAGAGTGGACTTGCCAGAGCCTGACGGGCCCATGATGGCGACGAACTCGCCGGCACCGAGCTCGATATCCACCCCTCGCACGGCCTGCACCGTGACCCCGTCGGCCCGGTACTCCTTGACGAGCTTGCGGGTCCGGAGCAGCGCCGGCTGGCTTGTCCCCGCCAAGGCGGAGCCGGTGAGATCGCTCTCCCGTGGAGCGGGGGGCTCGGGGTGACCGCCCCGGGCCGGCACTATACGCCTCACACAAGTTCCTCCTGGCATCGTTCCAGCCAGTCGAGGTCCGCCTGGAGGTGCAACATGGCGCCCTCGATCAGCAGCCTGGCCGCGGTGTCCGCCGGATCGGTTTCCGCGTGCAGTTCGGCCAGGTTACGCATTATGCCCAGATAATGCCTCCGCTGGCAGTTCATAAGCTCCATCCGGTCCGCGAGTCCCGCCATCGGGGCCAGGATCAGCTTGATGAAGAACTCATCGCGGATGCGGGGTCCGTCACTCGGCTCCTCGACCCATGCGCGCAGCGCCTCGCGGCCCACGGCGGTCAGCTCATAGACGCGCTTGTTCGGCCGGGTCGTCTGCTCCACGTCCTGGCTGCGGACGAGCCCGTCCTGCTCCAGGCGCTTCAGCGTGACGTAGATCTGCCCGATGTTCGGTGACGGGTACGCCTCACCGAAGGTCTGCTCGAGCGCCAGCTTCAGCTCGTAGCCATGAGCCGGCTCTTTGGCGAGGAGCGCCAGCAAGGGCTGCCGCACGGTCCCGTCACCTCCATGGTCCTCTGAGGGCCACCGCGCTCAGAGTATCGCTGTGCATAACAACTAGGTAGGGCCAAAGCCCGATGAATTCCGCAGGTCGCCACACGTCTCGCGGCCGGCGGGACGCCTGCGCCGGCCAGCGCGGCCACCCCCGGCCGCGCCCCCGAAACATGTCGGACTCGTTATGCGATTCGGTTGACATATACCTAACAGCCGTGCATAACATGCATGTACGAATTTTATAGGACGTTGGGTGGGATGGTGACCTCATGCGACGAGCGATGCCTGTTATCGCGCTCGTCGCTGCGGGCCTCATGCTGGCGGGGTGTTCGGAGGCCAGCTCCCCGTCTGCCGGCTCGGCGCCGTCGACGAACGGTATCGGGCCGATCACCTTCGCCATCGGCAAGGACGACATCGGCTGGCTGACCGGCGTGATCGCGGGGTGGAACAAGAACCACCCGAACCAGAAGGTCACCCCGCTTCTGCTCCCCGAGGCCTCCAACGACCAGCTGGCCCAGCTGGTCGCGAACCTCCAGGCCAAGAGCGACGAATACGACGTCATCGACATGGACGTCATCTGGACCGCGGAGTTCGCCTCGAACGGCTGGATCATCCCGCTGCCCCAGAGCCAGTTCCCCGACCTCGGCGGCTTCCTCAAGCCGGCCGTCGACACCGCCATGTACCAGGGCCGGCTGTATGCCGTCCCGGACTACACCAACGCGGATCTCCTCTACTACCGTTCGGACATTCTCGCCAAGGCGGGCAAGCAGCCCCCCAAGACCTGGGCTCAGCTGGCCGAGCTCGCCAAGACCGTGGCGCCGAAGTACGGGCTGTACGGATACGCCGGCACGTTCGCCCCGTATGAGGGCCTCACCGTCAACTTCGCGGCGGCGGTGCAGTCCGCCGACGGGTCGATCCTGTCTCCTGAGGGCACCAAGGTCACGGTGAACTCACCCCAGGCACTCAAGGGCCTGGAGTTTCTGGTGGAAGGGTTCCGCCAGGGCTGGATCCCGAAGGTCGCGCTCACCTACGAGGAGGAGTCGGCCCAGGCCGCGTTCGAGGCAGGCAAGTTCCTGTTCCTCGATAACTGGCCGGATGTCTACCAGGCGCTGTCCGTGCCGGGCCCGGATAACAAGGTGTACGGGAAGTTCGGGGTCACGGCGCTGCCCGGCCTCGACGGCCCGGGTTCCAGTTCGCTCGGCGGGGCCAACCTCGCAATCAGCTCGTATTCCCAGCACCAGCGGACGGCACTGGACTTCATCAAGTACATGACGGACAAGGACAACGAGGAGGAGATGTTCGAGCAGGGGTCATTCCCCCCGGTTTTGACCCAGCTCTATACCACGCAGAGCCTTGTCGGCAGATATCCCCATCTCCTTCCCGTGCTCGAGCAGGCCATCAATTCGGCCCAGCCCAGGCCGGCGATCACCAACTACGACCAGGCCAGCCTGGCCATCTCCAGCAATGTGTACCAGGCCCTGACCGGCCAGAAACAACCGCAGCTTGCCCTGGCCGAGATGGCCGGACAGCTGACCCAGATAATCCGCGACGGCTGACGGACTTGGGCTGACCGCACGGGGGCCGGCCAGCCCAACAGACCACACAAGGATCCCGGATGAGTGCGAACGGACCGGACAAAGCCGGATGCCCTCGCCTCGCCGGCACGCGGCCAGACGCTTGGCTGCAACGAGTGAATACGCAGAGTTATATAGTGACTACTCATTCGAATATGAGCATGCCAACGGTTCCGGGGACCAGAAAGGAGTCCTAAATGGGTTCCCTTAATACATTCAGTAGATCTATGCGCTGGCGGGTCGGTGCCGTCGGGCTGACCGTCGGCCTTGTGGCCCTGTCCGCCGCCTGCAGCAGCAGCAGCTCGAGCTCGGGCTCGAGTGCGCCGACCTCGTCGAGCGGCAAGCAGACGATCACGTTCGCCGAATCCGGGCTCGGTAGCGAGGGCACGCAGACGCAGAAGGCGATCAATGCCTTCGAGGCCGCCAACCCGAATATCAAGGTGAACGTCGACGTGCTCTCCTCGGACTCGACGACGTATCTGTCCCAGCTGGAGAACGACTTCATCGCCGGGTCGAGCACGCCGGACATCTTCGAGTCGGACGTGACCTACCCGGCGAAGTTCGCCCAGGCGGGCTGGATACTGCCGCTGACCTCGTTCCACGTCAACACGAGCCAGTTCTTCTCGACGGAGGTCGCGGCGGGCACCTACAACGGCACGCTGTACGCGATCCCGTGGTTCGATAACCCGGAGGGGCTGTTCTACCGCACCGACCTGGTCAAGACCCCGCCGACGAGCCCGGCGCAGGTGGTGTCCGACGCCGAGGCAGCGATGAAGACGGATAAATCGCTGAAGGAGGGGCTCGCGTTCGAGGCGGACAAGTACGAGGGCGCTATCACCGCGTTCCTGACGGTGGACTCGGCGTTCGGCGGCAAGCTGAACCCGGACAACGTCAACACGCCAGGTAACGTGGCCGCGCTGAACTGGCTGCACGCCGCGATTTACACCAACCACATCGCCCCGACCGCGGTGACCGGCTGGCAAGAGGGCCAGGTCGAGGAGCAGTTCGTGTCCGGTTACACGGCCTTCGCGATCAACTACCCGTTCGTGGAGGCACAGCCGATGGTGGCGGCGGTCAAGGGCCACGTCGGGTACATCCCGTTCCCGGCCGGACCTGGGGGCACCCCGGGCTCCGCGCTCGGCGGTGAGATGCTGGCGATCAACGCCAAGTCCGCGCACCAGGCGGCCGCGTGGAAGCTCATCCAGTATCTGACCAGCGCGTCGGTCGAGACCACGCGGGCCATCGCGGTCGGTGACCCGCCCTCGCTGCCCAGCGCGTACACCTCCGCGCTGTACACCGCGGCGCCGTACTTCCAGAACGTGAAGGTGCTGAACGGCTACGCGGCGCCCCGCCCGGTGAACCCGAACTACCTGACGGTCTCCACCGACCTGCAGACGCTGTTCTCCTCGGTGTACGCGAATCCGAGTTCCAGCGCGGCAGCTTCGGCCTTTTCCTCGGGAGCCGCCGGGATCAAGTCCGCGGCGACCGCGACACCGGGTAGTTAGCGGCGAAGGCGACTGAGCCGATGGCTACCAAAGTAAAGCCAGAAGTGGCCGGGGGG
>JBOHCG010000261.1:0-10167 GCA_050698735.1 Streptosporangiaceae bacterium
GCGGGCCGCCGTCAGCTGCGCCGGCATCGGCTGGGCGGAGCGGACGGTCGGCCGCGACGGCACCCCGCACGGCCTGGCGAGCTACACCAGGGTCATCACGGTCAACCTGATCGGGACGTTCAACGTCATGCGCATCGCCGCCGCCGCGATGGCCGGGACCGCGCCCGCCGACGCCGACGGCCAGCGGGGCGTGATCATCAACACGTCCTCGGTGGCGGGGATCGAGGGCCAGACCGGCCAGATCGCGTACTCCTCGTCCAAGGGCGGCATCATCGGCATGACCGTGCCCGCCGCGCGGGACCTCAGCGTCATCGGGGTCCGGGTGAACACCATCTGCCCCGGCATCATCGACACCCCGATCTACGGGTTCAGCGAGAACGCCGAGGAGTTCAAGGCAAAGCTGGTGGCGCCGGTCGTGTTCCCCAGGCGGATGGGGCGGCCCGATGAGTTCGGCCAGCTGGTCCGGGCGCTGATCGAGAACGACTACATGAACGCAGAGGTGGTCCGCTTCGACGGCGGCATCAGGTTCCAGCCCAAGTAGGCTGGTCCGGTCAGTTGAGCACGGATCCGGTATCGGATAAGTCTGGTGGCACCCATGGGCGGTATAACCGGCTGCCTGGCGCTGGCAGACGGAGCGGGGCCCGACACCGAGTGGGTGGGCCATGCCGCCATGCGCCTGTTCCATCGCGGGCCAGATGACGAGGGCTACTTCGCCGACGGCGACCTGGCGCTAGCCTTCAGGCGGCTGGCGGTCATCGACCCCTCGCCCGGCGGGCGCCAGCCGATGCAGTCGGCGGACGGCCGCTTCGTGATGGTCTTCGACGGCGAGATCTACAACTACGTCGAGCTCGCGCAGCGGCTGCTCGCCCGCGGTGCCCAGCTGCGCGGCAGGTCAAGCGCCGAGGTCCTGCTCGAGATGTACGCGTGGCTCGGCAAGGATGTCGTCCGCCAGCTGCGGGGCATGTACGCGTTCGCCATCTGGGACCGGCGGACGCGGGAGCTGTTCTGCGCCCGCGATCCGTTCGGCATCAAGCCGTTCTACTACGCGCTGACCACGGCCGACGGCCGCCCCAGGTTCGGGCCTCAGCTCAGGTTCGCCTCCGAGCGCAAGGCGCTGGCCGATTCCGGCGAGGTGGCCGCGATCGACCCGGACGCGCTGCGCCGGTACCTGTCCTTCCAGTACGTGCCCGCGCCCGCCACGCTGACCCCGCCCGTGCGGTCGCTGCCGCCCGGGCACGTGCTGATCGCCAAGCCAGGCGGCCGGGTCGACGTGTTCAGGTACTGGCGCCCCGAACTGCGGCCCGCCAAGTCCCCCTCGTCAAGCTCGCCGCAGCGGATCCTCACGGCGCTGCGCGATTCGGTCGCCGTGCACATGCGCAGCGAGGCTCCCATCGGCGCGTTCCTGTCCGGCGGGATCGACTCGGCCACCCTCTGCGCGCTCGCGGCCGAGCTCCATCCCGGCCTGATCACCTTCACCGTCGGGTTCGAGCGCGAGGGCTACAGCGAGATCGACCAGGCGCTTGAGACGGCGACGGCGCTCGGCGTGAAGTCCGTTCCCTACGTGATCACCGCGGAGGAGTTCGCCGCCGCCCTGCCCAGGATCATCTGGCACCTGGATGACCCGATGGCCGACGCCGCCGCGGTCCCGCTGTGGTTCGCCGCCCGCGAGGCGCGCAAGCACGTCAAGGTGGTGCTGTCCGGCGAGGGAGCCGACGAGCTTTTCGGCGGCTACGGCGTCTACTACCAGCCCGGCGTGGTGCGCGCCGGGAAGGCGCTGCCCTCGTGGGGGCGCGCGACGATCAGCCGGGTGGCCGCCGAGCTGCCGGCCGGGGCCAAGGGCAAGGGCTTCCTCAACCGGACCTCGACACCGCTGCGGCGGCGGTACATAGGCGGCGCCTACGTGTACCACGCCGACCAGGCGCGGATGCTGGTCAGGTACGGCAACGGCAGCGAGTTCGACGTGACCGACCCGGTCTACAGGCAGGCGGCCGAGGCCGGCCTGGATGACGTCGCCACCATGCAGCTTGTGGACATCAATACCTGGCTGCCCGGCGACATCCTGGTCAAGGCGGACCGGATGGCCATGGCCCACGGCCTGGAGCTGCGCAGCCCGTTCCTCGACCGCGAGGTGCTCGCCGTCGCCGCGCGGCTGGCCCGGGTGGAGAAGACCGCCGCGGGGACCACGAAGTTCGCGCTGCGGGAGGCGGTGGGCGCCCTGTTGCCCCAGGCCACCGCGGAGCGGGCCAAGCTGGGCTTCCCTGTTCCCGTCGGCTACTGGCTCGGCGGCGGCATGTACGGCTTCGCCGAGGGGGTCATCCGCGCGGCGCAGACCGGCCGGTGGCTGAACAAGCCCGCCGCGCTCGATATCCTGCAGCGTTTCCGGGCCGGCGATCCCGATGTGAGCTGGCGGCACGTGTGGCTGCTGGTCGTATTCTCGCTGTGGCACCAGATCTACGTGGAACGCGTGTACGATCCGGTGGCGCTCGGCTGGGCCGGGGGGGATACGGAGGGACGGGGAGTCCCCCCGTGAACTGGGACAATGCCCGCCGCCGGATGACGTCTTCGAGGAAAGAGTGTTGGTGAGTACCCCCAGGATCAGCGTCGTCGTGGCGTTCTTCAATAACTCCGGCGACCTGGGTGACTGCCTGGACTCGATCGGGGCCCAGTCGTTCGGCGACCTTGAGGTGATCATGGTCGATGACGCCTCCACCGACCACAGCGCGCAGATCGCGCGGGCGAAGGCCGCCGCCGATCCGAGGTTCATCCTCGTGCGGGCCGAGCACGGCGGCCCCGGCGGCGCCCGCAACCGCGGCATCGAGCGCGCCCGCGGCGAGTACCTGGCCTTCGTCGACGGCGACGACATGCTGCCCGCCAACGCCTACGAGCTGCTGCTGCACACGCTGGAGCGGTCCGGGTCCGACTTCGTCAGCGGGGCCGTCTGGCGGGTCGGCCCCAAGGGCCTGAACCCGTCGGCGCTGCACTCGCTGGCGATCAAGGGCAGGCAGACCGGGACGCGCATCACCAAGACCCCGCGGCTGCTCTACGACGTGTCGGTGTGGAACAAGCTGTTCAGGCGTTCGTTCTGGGACGCCCACCAGCTGTCCTACCCGGAGGGCGTGGTCTGGGAAGACATCAGGCTGATGACGAAGGCCCACGTGCTGGCCAGGGCCGTGGACGTGATACCCGACATCGTCTACTACTGGCGCGAGCGCGCACAGGGCAGGCTGTCGATCACGCAGAGCCGCACCGACATCGGCAACCTGCGTGACCGGATGACGGCCCTGGACGACATCGACGCGTTCATCGCCGCGCACTCGACCTCCAGGCTGCTGCGGGCGCACCAGCGCAAGGCCCTCAAGAACGACCTGTGGCTCTACGTCCAGGACCTGCACAAGGTCACCGAGGAGTACCGGGCCGAGTTCGCCGGCCTGGTCGACGGCTACCTGGCGGGTGTCGGCCGCCGGGTGCTGCGCAGCCTGCCCGCCACCCACAAGCTGGCCTATCACCTGGTGCGGATCGGGGCGACGCCGCAGCTGGCCGAGCTGGCCGCCTGGATGATGGAACAGCCGGTGCGCCAGGTACCCATGGTCCGCCGGCATGGCAGGCTTCTGGCTGACCTCCCGTTCCGGGTCGACTCCCCGGTCCCGGTGCCCGCCCGCGTCTTCCGGCCGCACTGGCGCGACCTTGACCCGTACATGCAGGTAGACGACATCGGCTGGGACGATGGGCGGCTGGTCGTCGCCGGCCGGGCCAACGTCCCGTCGGTTGACGTCGCCAGGCGGCGGAACACCTCCAAGATCCTCGTGCTGCGCCCGCCGGGCCGGCGGCTGCCCGTCGTGCTGCCGGTCCGCTCGTTCCTCAACCCGGACGCGACGGCACTGTCGGAGCAGGAACACTACAACTACGACTGGTCGGGCTTCCGGTTCTCGGTCCGGCCGGGACGGCTGCGGGGAGTCGGGGAATGGCAGTGCTACATGCTCGTCCGCGGCCACGGCGTGTGGCGCCCGGCCCGCGTGCACACCCCGGTGCCGGGCCCGGCCGAACGGCCCCAGCCGCGGCAGGCCGGGCCGGGCCTGCGGTTCGGTGCCAGGTGGGCGGGCCTTGGGCTCAACCTGGCCACCTGGCGGGTCGGCGCGTTCCTGGCCGGGCACGCCTGGCACGACGCAAACCCGGCAGACCCTGATGCGTCCTCGGTCCAGATCGACGTGGAGCTGGCTGCAGAGGCGGACTCGGCCGGCCAGCCCGAGCTCGTACTTGTCCGCAACCGCGGCGCGGCGAGCCGCTCGTTCCCTATGACTCGGGGGGACGACCCTCCGAACCCCCCCGCTTCTTTCCTGGGAGGACCCCATCCCCCCAGACCCCCCTGGGGAGGGGCTGCCCGCCCCCCCATACCCGCTGCGCCCCGGTGGCGCGGACGCGTCCCGTTGGCCGACCTGGCGGGGGAGGGCGACGTGGCGGACCGGGTGGGCCAGGCCGGGAGGGTCGGCGACGACGGCATGGCCTGGGACGTCTACGTCAAGCCGCCGGGCAGGCCGAGGACCCGGGTGGCGTGGCCGGACGGCATGTCGGAGAGCAGGCACCTGTTCGGCGACCGGGAGGCCGTGGTCGGCCGGAGCCGCTACGGTGATTTCGTGATGGCAGAACGTGTCCCGCGCCCGGTGATCGACGAGCACACCTGGCAGCCGGACGGCCGCCTGGTGCTGCGCGGCGGCTTTCTCGGCGGCGGCGAGCGCTACGAGATGGTGCTGCGCCGGATCGGGTCCGGGGATTCCCACGTCATCCCGTTCGCGGTGCAGGGCGGGCGGTTCGGCGTCGAGCTCGACGTGGACCGGATGCCGTTCTTCGGCTCGGCCGTCCCGCTGCGCGACGGCGAATGGAACCTGTACGTCCGTCCGGTCGGCGGTGACGGCGAGGCGCTGGCGGAACTCAAGTACGACCACGACCGGCTCGCCGGGGTAACCGGCGACCGGGTGGCCGCCGGGCGCAAGTGGTACCGGCTGATCGTCACCGGCCACGACGACCCGCTGATCACCGCCGAGCCACGGCTGCGCCGCGTCGAGCAGGGCAACTTCAGCCAGCGGGCGCTGCGCCGCGGCTTCTACCCGGCGATGCGGCGGACGCCGGTCCGCGACCAGATCATGTTCGTCAGCTGGAAGGGCAAGCAGTGCGGCGATAATCCGCTCGGGATCGCCGAGGAACTGCGCCGCAGGGGCGATGACCGGGAGCAGCTGTGGGCGGTCACCGACTGGTCGGTGCCGGTGCCCGAGGGCGGCACGGGCGTGCTGCGCGGCACGCAGGAGTACTACGAGGCGCTGGCCCGCTCGTCGTACCTGATCGCCAACGACGACATGCAGCTGCCGTTCCGCAAGCCAGACGGGCAGGTCTACCTGCAGACCTGGCACGGCACCATGCTCAAGCGGATCGGCTTCGACATCGCCAACCCGCAGTTCATCAGCGGCACGGCGTACTTCGACCACCTGGCAAGGGACGTCGCACAGTGGGACCTGCTGCTGTCGCCCAACCCGTTCAGCACGCCGATAATGCGCCGCGCCTTCCGCTACGAGGGGGAGATCTGCGAGTACGGGTACCCGCGCAACGACCAGATGTGCCGCCCCGACACGCCGGAACTCGCGGCCAGGGTGCGGGAGCGGCTGGGCCTGGACCCGGCCAAGCGGGTCGTGCTTTACGCGCCGACCTGGCGCGACAACCAGGTCTACGCCAACGGCCGCAGGTACCGCTTCGACATGCGGCTCGACCTGGAGCGCGCGTGGCAGGCGCTTGGTGAGGACCATGTGTTCCTCGTCCGCGGTCACCACCAGATGGCCGACGACGTGCCCGCCGGGATGCGGCCTGGGTTCGCGCTCAACGTGACCGCCTATCCCGACATCACCGAGCTGTACCTGGTGGCCGACATGCTGGTCACCGACTACTCCTCGGCCATGTTCGACTACGCGGTCACCGGCAGGCCGATGCTGTTCTACACCTACGACCTGGCCGAGTACCGGGACAGCCTGCGCGGCTTCTACTTCGACTTCGAGGCGGAAGCCCCCGGTCCGCTGCTGTCCACCTCGGCCGGGGTGATCGAGGCGATCGGCGACATCGACTCGGTCGCGGCCCCCTACGGCGAGGCCTACCGGCGCTTCGCGGCAACGTTCTGCCCGCTCGACGACGGCAAGGCCGCCGCGCGCGTCTGCGACCGCCTCTTCGCTCCCTGACTGACTTGGGTAACCTGGTGGCCGTGGCGTTGCCGGCCGCGGAGCCGGCGCGGAAGGGACAGTAGTGTCGGAGACGGCCGAGCGCGGGCTTGCGGAGCCCGGGTCGGCCGAGCCGGGGCAGGCAGTCCCCAAGGAGCGCAAGGGCCTGGCCCGATGGGCGGACTGGCTGGTCATCGCCGTTCCCGCGGTGACCGCGTTCGTGGTCGGCGGATACGAGATCGGCGGGCCCTCGCTCTGGCGGGACGAGGCGTACACCAGGGACGCGATCACCCGGCCGGTCGGCAAGATCTTCGCTCTGCTCGCCCGCACGGACGCGGTGCACGGGGCCTATTACCTGCTCATGCACTTCGTCGTTGACTTGATCGGCACCTCGGCGACGGCGCTGCGGTTCCCCTCGCTGTGCGCCATGGTCGTCGCGACCGGCTTCACCGCGGCGATCGGCCGGCGGGCCGCGATGCTCGTACAGGCGCCGGACGGGGCGGCCGGCGGCCGGACGCTCGTCCCGGCGCTGACCGGCCTGCTGTCCGGCCTGGTATTCGCGACCGCGCCCTTCATGACCTATTACGCCCAGATGGCCAGGTCGTACGCGATCGTCACGATGGTCGCGACGATCGCCAGCTACCTGCTGCTGCGGGCCTACCCCGGCGGCGGCTGGCGGTGGTGGTCGGCATACGGCGCCGCCGTCGCGCTCACCGGCCTGTTCAACGTCTTCGGCCTGCTGATCCTGGCCGCGCACGGCGTGACGCTGCTGCTGACCGCCACGACGGGCGCGGTGCGGCCCGGCCGCCAGCCTGGCCGCCGGATCGGCCGGTTCCCGGTCGGATGGCTGGCCGCCTCGGCCGCCGCGGTGGTCGTGCTCGTCCCGCTGCTGCGCATCACGTACGGCCAGCGCGGGCAGATCTCCTGGCTGACCCGCCCGGACTTCGAGACGATCGCCTCGCTGTGCCGTGACTTCGCGGGCTCGTCGGAGCTGATCGCCCCGGTCGGGCTGCTCGCCCTCGGCGGCGTCACCGCGTGCTGCCTCGCCGACGACTGGCGCCCGCTGAACCCCGCGGCGATCGCGCTGCCGTGGCTGGTGGTGCCGCCGTTCCTGCTGATCGCGGTGTCGTTCGTCGACCCGGTCTACGACCAGCGGTACGTCGAGTTCTGCCTGCCCGCGCTGGCCATCCTGGTCGCCTCCGGCATGGTCGGCCTAGTCAGGCTGGCGTTCAGCCCGCGGCTGCGGCGGGCCTGGCGGGCCTGGCGGGCCTGGCTGCCGCCGGCCGCCGCCGCGGTGGTCGCGCTCGGGATTGCCGTGCTGCTGGTAGGGCCCCAGGCGACGATCCGGCAGACCTCGCAGCGCCCGGACAACCTGCGGCTGGCCTCGGCCATCGTCGCGGCCAACGAGCGCCCCGGCGACGTGGTCTTCTACCTCCCGCTCAACGCGCGCGTGCTCGGCACCGGTTACCCGGCGCCGTTCCGCAAGCTCCGCGACCTGGCGGCGGCCCGGTCCGCGGTCGCCTCGAACACCCTGGCAGGCACCGAAATCAACAGCCCAGCCCTGCTGGCCAGCCGCTTCACCAACGTCCAGCGGGTCTGGGTCGTCTCCGGCCAGAGCAACGGCAAGTTCCCGGTGCCCTACACCGCCATCGACAAGGAAAAGCTGGCCCTGCTTGCCAACGCCGGCCTGCACGTCCTGCACCAATGGCGAGCCGGCGAAGTCCTGCTCACCCTCTACGGCCACTGACCGGTCGCAGGTCCCAGCCGCCCCCATCCGCGCCGCGCCGCGCCGCGCCCGACGCATCTGCCCCTTCGATCACTAAGTCACCAGGCCGTAGCCGGCTCGATGTGGCAACGTGCCGGCTATAGCCGGCACAGTGTGACAATGTGCCGGCTGGGACAGCCAGGCCGGCCTGATGCCGCGGGCCCTGCGTGCAGGGCTGGTGCCTTCGGGCCGCGTGCAGGGCCTGTGCGCGTTCGAGGTGCGAGTGCGACACGCCGGAAACTCGGGCGGGTGAGCCTCGCGCGAGGACCTAGCCTTCTTGGGCGGTGGGGCCCATGGGGCCTAGGCCGCCGGCCAGGAGTTGCTCGCGGATCTTGCGGCGGCCGCGGTGCAGGCGGGACATGACGGTGCCGACCGGGGTGCCCATGATCTCGGCGATCTCGCGGTAGGGGTAGCCCTCGATATCGGCCAGGTAGACCGCGGTACGGAACTCGCCCGGCAGGTCGCGCAGCGCGCGCAGCAGGTCGGAGTCGGTGGTGCGGTCCAGCGCCTCGGCCTCGGCCGACGGCACCGGCGGCGTAAGCCGGTCCGCGGACATCTGCCATTCCTGCAGGTCGCCGCCGAGGGCTTGCTGCGGCTCGCGGCGCCGCTTGCGGTACACGTTGATAAACGTGGTGGTCAGGATCCTGTTCAGCCAGGCCCGCAGGTTGGTGCCCGGCGTGAACTGCTGGAACGCGGCGTACGCCTTGACGGACGTCTCCTGCACCAGGTCCTCGGCGTCGGTGGGATTCCTGGTCATCCGGAGCGCGGCAGGGTACAACTGGCCAAGCTGCGGGACGACATCGCGCTCGAATCGGGCGCGGTCTTCGCTAGAGTGTTCGCCTTGGCTCATGTTCACCCCGGTGGTTGTCGTCTCATTTTATATAGACGTACTGGAGGCCCGAAAACGTACCCCATGTTGCGGAAATCACTCCACGGGCTGAGGCGTTTGAGACAGCCGGGGCGCAGACCTGCGACAGGAGCGACGCAAGGTGCAGATGTGACTATAGGGACAGCCGTGACCGCGGCAAGAGGCCTCAGATCCAGCCCTTGCCCACCCGGTACCACATGTGGCTCAGCCAGTCGGAGTACGGGATGAGCTTGGCGCCCAGGATCGGGTAGAAGTACCAGAACATCAGCAGAACGCACAGCACGTACGCGCCGACGATGCCCGCGCCGACCGCGCGGCGCGACACGGTGGCCGTCGCGGGCCCGAGGATCAGCCCCAGGCAGAGCACGATCGACAAGATGAGGAACGGCTCGAACTCAAGCGCGTAGTAGTAGAACTTGGTCCGGGTCACCAGCGGGAACCACGGTCCCCAGCCCGCCAGCACGCCGAGCAGCACCGCGCCGGCCCGCCAGTCCCTGTGCAGCAGCCACCAGCCGAGGCAGAACAGCAGGGCGAGCATGGCGCCCCACCAGATGGCCGGGGTCCCGAGCGCGAGCACCTCCTGCGACCACATGGCGCCGCTGCACCCCTTGGAGGGGCAGAAGTGCGACGGCCCGGCGACGGGCGCGAAGTAGGACTGGTAGTAGAACGCGACCGGCCTGGTGATCAGCAGCCAGTCCCAGGGCTGGGACTGGTAGGGATGCGGCGTGCGCAGGCCGATGCCGAAGATGATCGCCTGCAGGTGGTACTCGTACAGCGAGTACAGGGGCGAGATGATCGGGATGTTCACGCCGTGCTGCTGGGCATAGTCCCGGTCGTAGCCGGTGTTGGTTACGAGCCAGTTGGTCCAGCTGGCGAGGTAGACGGCGAACGGGACCACGATGAAGGTCAGCGGCAGCCAGACCGCCTCCCGGAAGGCGCCGCGGTAGTAGTACCGCAGCCCGGCGGCCCGGCGGGCACCGACATCCCACGCGATGGTCAGGGCGCCGAAGGCGAGGATGTACCAGACCGCGATCCACTTGGTGCCCACGGCCAGGCCGAGGAATATCCCGGCGAACAGCAGCCACTTGCGGAAGCCGAGCCGCGGCCTGGATCCCTCCAGGTCGCCGCGCGCGACGGCCTCGGCCAGCTTGGTCCTGGATTTGTCCCTGTCGATGACCACGCAGCCGAACGCGGCCAGGACGAACGTCATCAGGAAGATGTCCAGGATGCCGGTGCGGCTGAGCACGAACTCCAGGCCGTCCAGCGACATCAGCAGCCCGGCGATGCAGCCGAGCAGCGTAGAGCGGGTCATCCGCCGGGCGATCCGGCAGACGAGCAGG
>JBOHCG010000262.1:0-10142 GCA_050698735.1 Streptosporangiaceae bacterium
CTGCTGCCCGCCCTGCACCGCGCCGAGTACAAGACCATGCTCAACGACTTCATCACCGTCGCCAACCTGCTCCAGCCCGGCCCCGGCTACGGCACCACCCCCCAGGACTACACCGCCTGGTACGCCGCCCTGCACGCCTCCAACATCACCGTCGCGTAGCAAGCCCAAGAGCGCCTGCGATCTGGACAGCGCTCATTCGCCGACGCGTGCCCAGGCCTCTTTGAGGGCAAGGATCTCGGCGGCGCTATTCTCCCGGGCGATATACGGGATCTCCAGTGCGTAGCGCATCCGCTCGCGCGGAATCCGCCGGTGTACCTCGGCGACGTCTTCGAGGATCGCACGGTAAAGCTCCGCCCCGGCCATGCAGAAGACGTCTAGCAGCACCGGCCGGCCGGCTGCCCTGAAGATATGTTCGTCATCCAGGTCGCACCTGCCCCACCAGGGCATCGACTTCCGGTATTCCGCATCGAGCCGCTGCGCTGCCCGGTTTACCTCCTGGAACTCCGGATCGTCCGCCCTGGACCGCCACAGCTCGGCGAAGTCCTTGACGACCGGATGATCCACCGGGGCGACGAATTCCAGGAAGACAACCGAACCGCCGCCTTCCAGGTCGGCTGTCAGCTCGATCCTCGGCAGCCATCGATTGCCGGCGCACTCCCGGCACAGGTCCACGAATGCCGCATACGCGGGGTCGAACGGGCACACCCTCGCGACGACGGTTCCCTCCGGGGACCGCAGCGCCACCGCCCAATCGCCCACCCCGCACGGCACCCAGCCCTCGATGGCCAGCTCGGCCAGGACCTGGCGATGAGACAGCGACCCCCAGGGCAGGTCGGGAATACCTGCACCAAGTTCAGACACGGCGGCATAGTAACGGCACCGCACGTGGCGATGCATCCGATTTATGCGGCTGCATCCTGTGCGGCTTCCGCCTGAAGGGCCGGCGGCGCAGCGGACACTCGCGGTGTGCGCTGGAGGGATACCACGGCTCGTTCTGCCGAAAATGAATGACGATACGGCGGCCAGGTGGCGGGCCGTGCGATCGCACCCGTGAACCCTGGCCGGACCTTGGCCGTTGAGCGCGGAACCGTCGGCGGCCGGGCGGTACGGAGATCGTTCGCCCAGCGAATTCCTTTTGAGCCCCGTCACGGATTCGAACCGTGCACCTTTCCCTTACGAGGGGAATGCTCTGCCGAATGAGCTAACGGGGCGTAGCGACCCGACGAGTCTACCGGAAGCCTTGGCTGCGCAGGGACCGTACTATCTCAGCGTGAGGCTTGCCGAGGGCGAGGCGCGGGCTAGGTTCGCCGCGGTGCCCGTGGTGCGGCTGGGCACCGCCGACGGGCGGGGACGGCCGCATATCGTGGTAGTCACCTTTGCCGTCGACGGCGACATGGTCTACACCGCCGTCGACCAGAAGCCGAAGACCAGCACCGCCCTGAAGCGGTTGCGCAACGTCGGCGAGAATCCATGGGTGACCATGCTCGCCGACGAGTACTCCGACGATTGGGAAACGCTGTGGTGGGTTCGCGCCGATGGCAGGGCGGCGATCCTGGCGGACCAGCAGCAGATGGCGGCACCGCTGCGGCTGCTGACCAGCCGCTACCGGCAGTACCTGCAGTCCCCGCCGACGGGCCCGGTGCTGGCGGTGACGGTCGAGCGCTGGACGGGCTGGACCGGCTGGACCGCGACCGCGACCGCCACCGCGACCTCTACCTGACGGCCCGGACGCTCCGCCGGCACTGGGTCTTCGCGACGCTCCTCGTGCTGGGCGCAGCCCTCCGCGGCGTCGTGTTCGCTGCCTACCACCCGGCGCTCATCTTCCCGGACAGCGTCCGGTACCTGCAGTACGCGCACGCCTTCGCCGACGGGCGGTGGACCGTCGACGAACTGCGGCAGAGCGGCTATTCCGTGCTGATCGCCCCCGCCATCCTGCTGCACGCCATCTGGCTCATCCCGCTGGTACAGCACCTGGTGGGGCTGGCCACCGCCGTGCTCGTCTACGCCGTCCTGATCAGGTTCGGCGCCAGGCCCTGGCTCGCGGCGCTTGCCACCATCCCGGTGCTGTTCGACCCGCTGCAACTGGTGCTCGAGCAGTACGTGCTGACCGACACCTGGACCGTCTTCCTGCTCGCCGCCGCCCTCGCCATCCTGGCCTGGCCCCGAGACCAACGACCCGGCTGGCGCCCGGCGGCAGCCTGCGGCCTGCTCCTCGGCCTTGCGGTGACGTTCCGGGACGAGGACCTGATCATGATCGTGCCGGCCGCGCTGTACCTGATCGTCGCGATCAGGCCGTGGCGGCTGATGGCCAGGCGGCTGGGCGCCCTGGCCGGGTGCTTCCTCATCCCGGTGGCCGGCTATCTCGGCTGGTTCTACGCCGACCACGGCGAGGCCGGCTTCACCACGTTCAGCGGGGCGTTCCTGTACGGCCGGGTAGCCGACTTCGCCTCCTGCAACGGGCTGAAGCTGCCGGCCTACGAGAAGCCGCTATGCCCCGCCCAGCCACCGGCCGAACGCGACGCCGACTTCTACACCTGGGATCCCCAGTCCCCGCAGTGGACCTTCCATCCGCCGCCCGGCATGTCCAGGGACGCGGTCGTCCTCGACTTCAGCCTGCGGATCCTGCGCCACCAGCCGCTCGCCTACGCCGAGGCGGTCGGCCGTGACTTCATCTACGGCTTCTCGCCGGTGCGCGGCGCGGGCCCGGAGCACTACTCACCGGCCTACCTGCAG
Source organism: Streptosporangiaceae bacterium (assembly GCA_050698735.1). Classification (GTDB taxonomy): domain Bacteria; phylum Actinomycetota; class Actinomycetes; order Streptosporangiales; family Streptosporangiaceae; genus Palsa-504. The sequence continues at coordinate 2,734 of JBOHCG010000262.1, forward strand.
TTCCACACCTATATCCGGCCCGACCCGCAGGCCGACGCCTCGCTGCGCGCGCTCGGCTACGGCGCCCCGGCCGTAAGGCCAGGCCCGGCCAAGGTCCTCACCGACTACGGACGGTGGTTCTACGTCCCAGGCCCGGTCTTTGCGGCCGGGCTGGTCGTCGCGCTGGCGGCTGTCGCAGTCAGGCGCCGGCGCACCGCACGCACCGCACAACGGAACGCCTGCCTGCTGTTTACCGCCAGCGCCGTGCTCGTCCTCGTCCCCCCGGCCGCGTTCGCCACCTTCGACTGGCGCTACCAGCTCCCGCAGCTCACCCTGATCCCGGTGGCGGCAGTGCTCGGCGCGAAAACGCTCGGCGGCCGAAGGCTCAGTTCTGCTCCGACTGCCAGCGCCGGTACACCTCCACCAGCTCGTCCCGCACCTGCGGGGCCAGGTCTTCGGGAGTCAGACGCCCGGTTACCCTGATGGTCTCGCGCATCTGCGCCAGGTACTCGGTGCAGTGCGGGCAGCCGACCAGGTGGGCGTCGATGTCGGCTCCGCCGCCCTTGATGGCGAAGCTGCCGATCAGGACGAGGGAGCCGTCCGGCTTGATGGAATAACTGGAGATGGTGCCCGAGCCGGTGTTGACGGTGAACAGGTACCTGCCGTCACGGCTGATCTCCACCCAGCACGGCGCGGTCTGCCCGTCGGCGTAGGGCGAGGATCCGATCGAGGTGAGCTGGCCGAACAATCCGTCCCTATGGGCAGACGAGACTCAGCCGGAAGCCGGAGTAGCCGCTGCCGCCGTTGCCCTGGTTCGCTACGTAGACCAGGCCGAGCGGGGAGACCGCAAGGCTCTCCGGCGTGATCCCGCCGGAGGATACCGGCTGGCCGACAAGCACCGGCACGCCGTTCGCCGTGATGCGCAGGACCGAGATCTGGTTACTCCCGGCGTCGACAGCCAGCAGGTACCTGCCGTCCGCGGTCACCTGGATCGCGCCCTGGGAGGCCAGGCCCGTGCCCAGGCCCGCGCCGCCAGCGCTGAACGGCGAGCCAGCGAGCGGGGTGAGCGAGCCATCGGCGTGCCGGGCGAACCCGTCGATCGTATTGGCCGGGGCGGTGTTGCCGTCGAGGTAGGTGTAGCCGACCACCGGGGACGGAAAGCTCGAGGCGGACGCGGATGCGGGGACAGCCAGAGCCGCGGCCGCCGCCGCCACGAGGCTGAGCAGTATCAGGCCCGGCCTCGTGCGTGTCAGCAAGTGCGTTGCGCTGGCCGCCCCGGGGCGATGCGGGATTCTCATCTCTCTCCTCACGTGGGTACAAGGCATGCGTATCTTCAGTCCCCCCGCGAGCCCGCGCGTTACAGTCTGAGCCGGACAACTTGTCAGGCCTGACGGGCAGATCGCTTCGGCTCAGGCGATAACTGGCAGACCATCCCGCTGCGCGGCACGGTCAGGTTGATCAGGTAGTCGTTCACGATCGTGTCGACGCACGCGCTGCCCTCGCCGTAGGCGGTGTGCCCGTCGCCGTTCCAGCCGAGCAGCACCCCGGAGGACAGGTCGCCCGCCAGTGCCTGTGCCTCCCGGTACGGCGTGGCGGGATCACGCAGCGTGCCGACGACGAGGATCGGCGGCGCGCCTGCCGCCCGGATCCTGGGCAGCGGGTACGACGGCACCGGCCAGTACGCGCAGGCCAGGCTGCCCCAGACGAACGAGGCGCCGAACAACGGGGCGGCCCGCCCGGCCGTCGCCGCCGCCGACTGCCACGCGGCGAGGGAGCGCGGCCACGGCCGGTCCAGGCAGCTGATCGAGGTGTCGGCGTCCGCGAGGTTGGGGTAGGTCCCGTTGGCGTTCCGCTCGAACAGCAGGTTGGCCAGCTCGACCATGACGGTGCCGTCGCCCGCGAGCGCGTTTGCAAGCCCCGTGCGCAGGTCTGGCCAGTAGTACGTGCTGTAGAGCGCGGCGACCACGCCGGTCAGCAGCATCTCCCCGTCGGCGACCTGCCCGTCCTGCAGCTGGCTGGCCAGCGGCGCGGCCGTGGCCCTGTTGACGAGCCCCTGCACCACCGCTACCGCGTCGCCGGCGCCCAGCGGGCAGTTTCCCGACCGAACGCACCACGCCACGAACGAGCCGAACGCGATCTGGAACCCCTCCGCCTGCGTAACATCCTCCGCCAGCGACGCCGTGTCAGGGTCGACCGCGCCGTCGAGGACGAGCGCCCGCACCCGGTGCGGGAACAGCTGGGCGTACCAGGTACCCAGGTAGGTTCCGTATGACTTGCCGAGATAGGTCAGCTTGGCCTCGCCGAGCGCGGCGCGCAGCACGTCCATGTCGCGGGCGGCGTTCCTGGTGCCCACGTAGGGCAGCAGGGATCCGGAGTTGTCCTCGCAGCGGGCGGCGTACTGCTTGCTCACCTTGATCACCGCGGTGAGCTGCGCCGGGTCCGCGGGCTCGTCGTTGACGGCCAGGTACTGGTCGAGCTGCGGCCCGGTCAGGCAGTGCAGCGCGGGCACGCTGCCGGCGACGCCGCGCGGATCGAATCCCACGATGTCGAACCTGGCCCGCACCGCGGCAGGGAACTCGCTGCGCGCGCCGAGCACGTACTGCACGCCGGAGCCTCCGGGCCCGCCTGGGTTGGTCACCAGCGCGCCGATCCGCTGCGACGGGTCGGACGCGGGCAGCTTGATCACCGGCAGCGTGAACCGCCGCCAGCCCGGCCTGCCGTAGTCGAACGGCACCACCAGCGTTGCGCACTGGAAGCCGTGGTCGCAGGAATGCCAGCTCAGCCGCTGTGCGTAGTACCCGGCCAGCGTGGTGGGTTCCGGTTGGCTGCGGGCCGCCGTCGCGGCGCCCGAGCACCCGGCCGTGATGACGGCCACGGCGGCGACCGCGGCCGACCAGCGCCGCCGGCGGCTCCGCCGCCCGAGCCTCACCGGTCCTCCCGTACCGCCTTCGACTTGCCGTACGTGGCCTCGTACGCCTGCCGCGATCCGCACACGCTGGCCTTCGGGCACGCGCACGCCCGCCCGTCCGCGGCCAGCTTCAGCACCACGGTGTCCGACGGCACGTTGTGCCCGACCACGGTCCCCGGCCCGGCCGGCGAGGTGACCGAGGACCCGATCGGCGGTGCGTCCTTGCGGAACTCCTGGTAGAGCGGGTGCTCGTATTTCAGGCAGCACATCAGCCGCCCGCACGCCCCGGCGATCCGCAGCGGGTTGACCGGCAGGTCCTGGTCCTTGGCCATCCGGACCGAGACCGGCTCGAAGTCCTTCAGGAAGGTGGCGCAGCACAGGTCACGCCCGCACGGCCCGATCCCGCCCTGCAGCCGCGCCTCGTCCCGCGGCCCGATCTGCCGCAGCTCGACCCGGGCGCGGAGCCGGCCGCCGAGGTCGCGGACCAGCGCCCGGAAGTCGACCCGGTGCGGCGCGCTGAAGTACACGATGAACACGTTCTCAGACCCGACGTAGTCCACCGCCGTGACCTTCATCGGCAGTTCGTGCTCGCGGATCAGCCTGCGCGCGGCCAGCCGGCCCTCGGCCCGCCGCCGCCGGTTCTCCTCGTCGCGGACCAGATCCTCCTCGTCGGCCAGCCCCTCGCAGACCGGCAGCCCGTCGATGTCGTCGGCCACCCACTGCGGCGCCCACACGCACTCGGCGACCTCCGGCCCGGAGTCGGTGGGCACGAGCACCTTGTCGCCGATCCCCGGCGAGTACTCCCCCGGGTCGAGGTAGTACAGCCGCCCGTACCGCTCGAAGCTGACCGCCATCATCATGCCCACAAGGCCAGACTACGGTGCCCGCCGCCCGGACCGCCTCCCCGCCGTATCCATTTCTTTATATTTGCCGAACGAGCCGTGGTTCCCGCATCCGGCCAGCCGTTTCTCACGGCGGCTTGCTCACCAGGCGGTGATCAGGTAGCCGAGATACGGCTGCTTGACCGGCAGGAGATGGACCCTGCCCTGGCCGATCCAGCCGGTGACGAACCCAGCGGTGGCCTGGTAGGAGAAGAGCAGGTACCGGCCGGTGGGATCCGCGCTCAGCCAGGTCCAGTCCGGCCTGCCACCGACCCCCCGCGTGGCGGCGCGGTAGTCGACGCCACGCAGGGATCCGTTTATCGTGACGTGCTCCACGGCGACCCTTGACCATTCACCTGATGCGTTTACCCGGCCGGACAGCACGAGCAGGCTGAGGTCCGAACCGTCAGGCCCGGCGGCGGCCGCCACGATGACCGGGTAGCGAGCCGACTGGCGCAGCAGCAGGAGTCCGCTGCTGAGCGTCCCGCCGCCCGAGGCCACGCGGAGCGACCGGACCTGGGTATCGCGGTACCCGTCCGGCCCGGACGTGCCCGTGCAGGGATTCGTCGGCCCGGGGAAGTTGCACCACAGGGCGAGATAGACCAGCGACTGCCCGTCGACGGTCCAGGACAGGCTCGGGATCGAGAACACCTTGCCCGCCCGGTACATGCCGCCCTGCCAGACGCTCTGCTGCCCGCTACGCAGGTCGATGACCACGATCTTGTCCGAGTAGCCCTGGGTGTTGTAGTTCAGGTCGACGGTCGTGTCGGCGGTGAGGGCCAGCTTGGCGCCGTCGGGCGAGACGGCCATCGGGCCGCCGGTGCCAAGCCCGGCCTGGCCGCTCATGACACCGCCCTTGACCCTGGTCATCGGCGTGACCGAACCGGCGCCTGTGACGCTGAGGCTGTAGACCCAGACCTGCTCGACGAGGGGTGACTTGCCGGAATGCACGGCGTCGTAATCGGCGTAGAACGTGCAGCCGCCGGGCGCCGCGGCCACGCCATCGGCAAGCACAGACCAGCCGGGTACCTTCGGCGGCCGCGCCCGCCCGATCAGCTTCCCGTCCGACGTGGCATAAACGGCGACGCCGGTCGCTTCGCCGAATTGTCCTCCCGCAAGGTCCGCGAAGTAGCCGGGTGGCTGCGGGCTCCCGACGCCGGCCGGGCTGTTGCCGTCGCGGGTCGCGGCGGGCCGCGGGCCGCCGGTCAGCGCCACCGCGAGGCTCACCACGAGCTGAGCGACCGTTTGTGCAGGCTCGCGTAGACGTCCTGGACCACATCCTCGGCAGTGGCCAGGTCTCCGACCATCAGCAGCGCCACCCGGACGAGTTCGCCGTGATGCTCGCGGAACACGGCCGCGACCGTGCCCGCGGCCGGGTCGGCGGGCCTGCCGGTCATCAGCCCTCCCGCCCATCCGGCCGCCGGGTCGTGTCCCATACCTACTGCACGAACGAGCCGCCGTTCGGTTGCCCGTTACCAAGCCATCTGCATCCAACCACCCGGGTAGCCGACCGGGAAGGAGGGCGCAAGCTCGCGGCGATTCTCTGGCCGTGACGGCAACTAAACGCGCTTACCCTCGATTGGTTGCCGCCCAACGCCAAGTTTCTCCGCCACGTCCCGGTAACTGCTTGAATGCGCAAGGTTGTCAGACCCTGCTGTCATGCTTCGCCTCATGGCACCAACAGCCCTCCCCGACCTCCTGATGAAGCAGCTCAGCGTGGTCGCGCGCAGGCAACTGCTCAAGCTCGGCATGACCGACAGGATGCTGCACTCCCGCGTCCGCGAGGGCGGCCAGTGGCAGGTCCTGCTGCCCGGCGTGCACCTAACCGTCACTGGAGCGCCCAGCCTGAACCAGAAAGAGATGGCAGCCCAGCTTTACGCAGGACCCGGGAGCGTCATCACCGGCCCGATGGCCCTATTCCACTACAGCATCAGACCGCCGAGCCTGGACCTGATTCACGTCCTGGTACCGGTGCAGGTGCAGCGCCGCGGCGTCTCCTTTGTCCAGCTTGAGCGAACCAGGCGCATGCCGAAGCAGGTCTTGTCCAGCGGACCCATCCGGCTGGCTCCTGTCGCCCGTGCCGTAGCCGACACAGCGAGGCAGCTTGACTGCCTCCGCGATGTCCGGGGCGTCGTCGCTGACGCCGTCCAGTTGGGCCGCTGTACGCTGCGCCAGCTAGGCGACGAGCTGAACGGCGGACCAGTGAGACGCTCGGCGATGTTCCGGTCCGTCCTGACCGAGGTCAGCGACGGCGTCCGATCGGCTGCCGAAGGCGACCTGCGCGACCTGATCAGGCGATCCCGCATGCCGATGCCGCTGCTCAATCCGAGCCTGTTTGACGGCGACACCTTCATTGCCAAGCCCGACGCCTGGTGGCCGGACGCCGGCGTCGCCCTGGAGGTCGATTCTCGCGCCTGGCACCTGTCCCCCGAAGCGTGGGAACGGACGATAGCCCGGATCAGGCCAGCCCGGACGCGCGGGGCTGGGTCAGTCGCCAGTGGCGCGGTCAGCCTTCGATTAGGGAGAGGGTCATTTCCTCTACGGCCAGCAACGGGGCGACGTTCAGGGGGAGGCGGTCGCGGCAGCGCATGACGGCCTGGATGCGGCGGAGAGTGGACTCCGGGGACGTACCGGCGGCGATCCGGCGAAGGTCGGCGTCGCGGTCGGCGTTGGCTAGCTCCACGCCGGCGCCTAGCTGGACCATGAGCACGTCACGGTAGAAGACCGCCAGGTCAAGCAGGGCCTGGTCCAGGGTGTCGCGCTTGACCCTGGTGGCGCGGGACTTCTGCCGGTCCTCCAGGTCCTTCATGGCGCCTGCCATGCCGCGGATGGCCTTGGCCACGCCCTTGCCGGTGGAGCCCTCGCCGAAGGCCCTGCGCAGCGAGTCGCGTTCGGGCTCGTCCAGTTCCTCGGTGACCGCCTTTGCTTCCTCCTCGGCGGTTCGCACCAGCGACGCGGCCAGGGCCAGCGCCGGGCCGAGAGACACCGCCTCGAGCGGGACCCGCAGCACATCGGCGCGCCGCGCCGCGGCCGAGGGGTCAACCGCGAGGCGCCGGGCGCGGCCCACGTGTCCCTGCGCCGCGCGAGCCGCGGCCAGCGCCCGCGCGGGATCGATGCCGTCCCGCGTCACCAGTACATTAGCCACCGCCGAGGAGGCAGGCACGACGAGCGTGACAACTCGGCAGCGGGACCTGATCGTCGGCACCAGGTCCTCGGCCGACGGCGCGCACAGCAGCCAGACCGTCCGCGGCGCGGGCTCCTCGATCGCCTTCAGCAGCGCGTTCGCCGCCTGCTCGGTGCACCGGTCGGCGTCCTCGAACAGCACGACCCGCCAGCGCCCGCCGATCGGCGCGCCGGCCGCGCGCAGCACCAGGTCGCGGGTCTGCTTCACCCCGTAGGACAGCCCCTCGGGCCGGATCGGCAGCAGGTCGGCGTGGGTGCCTGCCTGCACCTGGCGGCACGACGCGCAGTGTCCGCAGCCGCCGTCTGGGCACAGCAGCGCTGCCGCGAACGCCCGCGCCGCCACCGACCTGCCCGAGCCAGGCGGGCCCACCAGCAGCCAGGCGTGCGTCATCGCGCGCTGTGTTGGCCCGGGGGGGACGACCCCCCCCAAACCCCCCCCGATCACGGGGGGGCTACCC
>JBOHCG010000263.1:0-10136 GCA_050698735.1 Streptosporangiaceae bacterium
GCCCCCGCCGGTCAGCGTCTGGCTGGCCACGTAATCATCGGGGGTGTAGCTGGTGCTTGTGGTGCGGTCCAGGCCGGACGGGTCGAGCGTCTGCGAGGTGTCCTGGTCCCCCGCGTCGACCGTGTACTCGGTGGTGGTCGCTCCGTTGTTGGTGGCCTGGGCGATCAGGTTCCCTGCCGCGTCGTAGGTGTCGGCCTCTTCCACGTACGACTGGCCGGTGGCCGGGTCGCCGCGGGTGATCGAGGCCACCAGCCCGTTGTCGGTGTAGCCGTAGGAGGTCACCTGCCCCATCGAGTCGGTGATCGAGGCCAGCCGCCCGGCCGGGTCATAGGCCCGCGACTCCTCCACCAGCGGCGCGGGCGACGTCGGGTCCGCGGGGTTGCCCGTGTAGTCCTGCAGCGTGACGCTGAGCAGCTGGCCGGTGGCGTCATAGCCGTAGTCGGTGACGCCGCCCCCGGGGTCGGTCTCCGAGGCCAGGTCGCCATAGGCGTCGTAGGTGTAGCTCGTCGTGTTCCCGTCCGCGTCGGTCGCGGTGGCGAGCAGGTCGTGGTCGCTATAGGTGTATGAGACGGTCCGCGACGCGTCCCCGCCGGTGGTGTCGGCGACCGTCTGGGACAGCACGTCGCCGTCCGCGTCGTAGCTGGTGCCGATCTGCGCGGTGTGCACCGCCCCGGTCACCCTGTCGGTGACGGCCGGGTCGGTCTCGGTCGTCACCTGGCCGTCGGGAGAATACGCGTAGGTGGTCGTCAGGCCGTCCGGATAGGAATTGGAGATCACGGTCTGCGCCGTCACCCGGCCCAGGCCATCGTAGGTGTACTTGGTCACCTGCCCGTCAGGGTCGGTGACCTGCGCGACGTCCCCGTCCAGGTCGTACAGGTAGGTGGTCACCGCCCCGCCCGCGGTGGTCGAGGTGTACGGCAGCCCGGGCGGCGGGTACGGGTTGCTGTCTTCTTCTGGGTTGCCGTTCGCCGCGTCGACGCACGTCGTACCGGGTTCGAGCCTGACCTCGAGGGAGCCGTACTCGTAGTACCAGTCGCAGGTGTACACGATGCTCGTGGTGGTACCCGACGGGTACCCGGGCACCGGCGGGCCGGTGACGCTGGTCAGCTCGCCCAGGACGTTGTAGCCGTAGCTCGTCTTGTAGCGGGTGTCGGTGGCCGAGGAGGACCGCGGGTCCATCGATGCGGTCATCATGTCGTTGCGCGGATCGGGGGTCGGGTCCTCGGTGGTGTCGTCGGGATAGTAGTCGTAATACGACGTCGAGCAGTCCTGCGTCGCCCGGTCCTGGCAGCTGGTCTGGGAGACCATGTTGCCGCGCACGTCGTACCCGTAGGAGGTGACGTCGCCGTCCGGGTCGGTGACCGTGGAAAGGAACCCCTCGGAGTCGTACCCGTACCTGGTGGTGGCGCCGTCGCCGTCGGTCTGCGCGATCAGCCTGTAGCCGTTCAGCGGGTCATAGCTCCAGCTCAGCGTGTGCCCGCCGGGGTCGGTGACCTGGGCGGTCAGCACCGGGCTCAGGCCCTGCGACGCCTTCGCCGCCGCCCACTCATCCGCGACCTGGGCCGAGCTCAGCTGCGAGGAGAACGCCGCGAACTCGGCCATCGACCCGGCGAAGTACGACGCGTACCCGGTGCTGCTCGTCGAGCTCTGATCGGGTTCGTCCGGCCAGCTTCCGCCGAGGTAGCCGGTGCCCAGGTAGACGTAGCTGGTCGCGCCGGAGTTGGTGAGGGTCCCCGCGTTCGTGCCGACCGCGGTGCCGTCCAGGTACATGGTCTGGCTCGTGGCGCTCGCCGACAGCACGACGAAGTGCCATCGGCCGTCGTTGACCGCGTTCGGCGAGGTGATGACCTCGGCCGCGTACTGATTGGAGAACCTGCCGATCAGTTTCCCGTCCGAGCCGATGTACAGCGACGGCATGTAGGCGCCGCTGGTGGTGGCGCTGCCCGCGGGCACCGCGTTGGCCGAGTAAAGGACCTCGTCGCTCGCGGTGGTCTGGAACCACAGCTGGATCGTGCCCGGGCCCGTGGTGACCTGGTCCGCGGCGGGCAGCGCGAGGTAGGACGAGGTGCCGTTGAAGGAGTCCGCTGTCGTGTCGGGGAACGGCGCCGCCACGCCCTCCGTGACGTCGTTGTAGACGGCCGTCCCGCCGTTGACCTGGTCGGTTGCCGTGCTCGTGCCGGTGCCGTCCAGCCGGTAGTAGTCGGTCGGGTCGTTGCCGAGCACCGAGCCCGCGTACTCCTGGCTGGATCCGGTGACGGTGGTGGGGCCGGCCGTCCAGGTGCCGCCGTTGCTGTCGGCCACGGTGGACCAGGCGCCGGTCACGTCGTCGTAGGCCACCTGCGCGTACACGCTTCCTGTCGGGCGGGGGTCGTAGCTCCCCGACTGCGCGCCGGTGACCGGCGAGGCCTGATCCGACAGCAGCACCCCGCCCGGCGCGGAAGTCTTGAACCACATCGCGAACGACTGCACGTCCGCCCCGGAGACCAGGTTGGTGGGCAGCTGCAGGTAGGAGGACGTGCCGTTGAACCCGGCCGAGGTGGCGGCCGACCCGGGCAGCGGTCCTGGCTGGCCGAGCGAGACCCCGGAGTAGGTGGCGTCGTCGGCGCCCTCGTTGACAAGCTCGGAGCTGGCGGCGACGGTGCCCGAGGACTCATCGAGCCGCCAGTATGAGTGCGGGTCCGTGTCCAGCACCGCCGCCGGGTAGTCCGAGCCGGTCGTGTAGCTGTAGGAGGTGCAGTGGCCGCCCGGCGAGCACACGCTGGTCAGCTCGTCACCGGTGTAGCCGTAGGTCCAGGTCAGGGCGGTCGAGGAGTTCCCGGCGACCACGTCGTTGGTGGACACGGTGGCCACGTGCGGGTACTCCGCCCCGGTGGGCGTGGACCAGGTGAAATACAGCGAGCGGCCGGACGCGGAGGTCATCTGGGTGACCTCGCCGGAGGAGTTCCTTGTCAGCGTCAGCGTGTTGCCGTACGCGTCGGTGATCGAGGTCAGCGGTCCGATCCTGACCCCGCCGAGGGTGTAGGGGCCGCCGGAGGACGGGACGGCGCCGAAGTTGTAGTTCGTGTCGTCCTTGTCGGTCAGCGTGTACCCGCCGCCGCTCGGGTTGGCCATCATGGAGTACCGGCCCGGCGGCGGGGCGTAGGACCCGTCCGCGTTCAGCCCGTAGGCGACCTCCTCCCCGTCCGGGTAGGTCACCACCATCGTGTGGGTGTTGCCCGATGGGTCGACCTGCCCCGGCACCGCCCCCATGTCCAGGATGCTCGACCAGCCCGCGCCGAACGCGGCGCTGATCCGCGGGTCCCTGCTGTTGTAGTAGCGCTCGACCGACAGCGCGGGGCCCGCCGTGCTGACCTGCGCGTCGGTGACCTCGGTTGAGTAGTCCCCGTCCGCCGCGTTGAACCCGGGGCCGTCGGTGTTCTGCGACAGGTCGGAGGTCAGCACCGGCTGGGGCACGTTCGTGGAGAAGTACGAGATAGGCGAGACGGGACTGTAGGTGGTGCCGTTGTAGGCCTGGACCGTCCAGTAGTAGACCTGCCCCCACTGAAGGTCCTTGGTGTAGCTGTCGTTGGTCTTGGCGACCCACGGCACCGTCCACTGGCTGGCGCTGATGTACCCCGAGGAGTTGACCGTCGCGCCGGAGGAGTTGTAGACGGTGAACTCGTACTTCAGCGGGGCGGTCACCCCCGACGCCTCGGTGCCCGAGGCCATCAGCACCGGGGCAAGCGACGGGGAGTTGTAGTTATCCGGCGGGTACACCGCGCTGATCTGCGGTGCGGCCAGCGGCGTATAGGTCAGCGAGAGGTAAGGGGCGTTCGGTGTGTTGAACGAGTCGAACTCTTTCCACTGGTTGTCGTCATAGTCCGAGCTGGACAGCGCCAGCCCGTACTGGGCGGCGGGCGGCTGGCCGGGGAACTGCGACCCGGAGGAAGGGTTGAACGCGCCCGGGTCCAGGTTGACGTTCATCCAGCCGCCCACCGTCGGGTTCGCGGTGGTGTTGGAGCAGGCCGCGCCCGGGGCGGTGGTGTCGGACTCGCCGATCTCTGTGCCGGTCTGGAGCCCGGGCCAGCTCTTGTTGCCCGTGACGCTCCACTGCTCCTCGATCGGCGACACCCAGAACGGCTCGGGCGAGGAGCAGTTCTGCGCGTACGCGTCCCACACGTTCAGCGTGGCCGCGGTGACCGAGTCGCCGGCGATCGTGCTGCTCAGCCCGCCGAACTGGAGGAACGACTCCGCGCAGTTGTAACTGTCGCAGTTGTCAGGTCCGTAGGGTGACGGGGTCGCCGAGACCGTCGGGGTGGCGAGCGGCGGGGCCGGACTCGGCGTGGCCTGCTCCGGGGAGTCGTAGGCGCCCGAATACAGCATCGCGTCACCGGAGAAGTCGGCGTCATACGGGCTCAGCACGGTCGTCGAGCCGCTCGTGGTCGCGTTCAGCGAAGGGTCCACGGCACCTGGCGATCCCCGGCAAGGAACCGCACCGCATCGTCGAGGGTGGCCCGCACTCCGGACCGGGTCGGCAGCTTAAGCGGCGCGGCCTCGGCGGTCTGTGACATCGTCGCCTGCAGCGGCAGCCACACCGCCAGCAGGATCGCCAGGACACCGGTGGCACGCCGCCACCCCGTCGCTGCGGCACGTCGCCGCATCGGGCGCAGGGCGCACTTCAGTCGGCCCGTCTCATGACACACCGCCTGGCTAACGGTAAAGGGAAGGGGCGGGCCTACCGGGGGATCGCCTCGGCCCCATCAATCGCGGGTGGCCAGAGACGCGTCCTGCATCCCGGCCCACGCCTGCGCCGCCTGCGGGCCGGTCAGCCCGCGCGAGCCGGTCAGCAGGCAGGCGTCGAACCCCAGGTACTGCCGGGCCGAGGGCGCGGGCGCGCCATGATGCGAGACCAGCAGTACCCCTGCCACGGCGGCGCCTGCCCATCGGCCTGCACCTCCCTGGCCGGTCCGCTGACCCGAGCGGCACCATACTCCTGATGTCAAGATCAATAGGCACCGATGACCAACTTGGCGGCGGTAGGAGGGACACATCCACGCACTCAAAGTGATTGTGTGATTACAATTGGCTAGATCGGGGGCGCATGACTCCAGCCGATCGGACGCTGTGAGGAAGCAGGATATGGAAACGGGGCAGGCGGCCGGGCTGGGCGACGGGACCGGCCAGGCCGCGCAGGTCGAGGGCGGGTGGTACGACCCGGACGAGACCAGCCGGGCTCGGGCCATCGTCCGGCTGAGCCTGGTGTGCGCGGTGGCGTGGGCGGCCATCATCTGCGGCGCGGCGGCCTGGCTGCACAGCGCGCGGGCCGCCGGGGTGGCGGTGACCGGGGTTGCCATGGCCGCGACCTGGACCTGGGTGCTGCAGCGGATCTCCCGCGGCCGGATGACGCCTGGCGTGGCCGCCGTCTATCCCGTCTCGGCCCTGGTGCTGCTCCTGGTCATGGGCCTGCTCGTGCCAGAGCTCTCGCTGCTGTTCACGTTCGTGACGTTCATGTTCCTTGCGTTCGGGCTGTCCTTCCTCGGCGGCCGGGCGTCGAAGCTGGTAGTGACGCTCACCCTGGGCGTGGCCCTGATCTTGATGCTGACCTCGGTGGTCCTGCACTGGTCGAGCGGCGTGCCGGACGGGAGCTACCGGTGGTTCATCCTGATCGGCGTGCTGATGGCGCTGTCGGTCGACGCCATCATCTTCATGATGCTGCGCAGGACGCTCGAGGGGCGGGCGCAGCGCCTGGTGGAGGCGGAGCGCGAGGCGGCGCAGATGCTGCGCAGGCTGTCCCAGCAAGAGCGGCTGGAGAGCCTGGGCAAGCTGGCCGGCGGGGTGGCGCACGACTTCAACAACCTGCTCGGCGTCATCCTCAACTACACAGCGTTCATCGCCGAGGCTGCTGGGGACAGGCCAGACCTGCTGCAGGATCTGGAGGAGGTACAGAGCGCCGCCAAGCGCGCCGCGGCGCTGACCAGGCAACTGCTCATCTTCGGGCGTCGCGACCTCAGCCACGGTGAGGTGGTCGACATCAACTGCGTGGTCCGCGACACCGAAAGGCTGCTGCGGTCCGCGGTCGGTGAGCACATCGAGTTCGGCATGCGGCTGGCGGACGGGGCGCACCGGGTCAGGATCGATACCAGCCACCTCGAGCAGGTCCTGCTGAACCTGTCCGTGAACGCCCGCGACGCGATGCCTGAAGGCGGGTCCCTGCTCATCGAGACCTCGGAGCATGACTTCGGCCCGGAGGCAGCGACCGTGCCGAGGCCGGGCCGCTACGTATGCCTCAGCGTGACCGACACGGGAACCGGCTTCACCGAGGAGGCCCGCCAGCACGTGTTCGAGCCGTTTTTCACCACCAAGCCCGCCGGCCGCGGCACCGGGCTGGGGCTGGCCACGATCTACGGGATCGCCAAGGAGGCCGGCGGCGACATCGAACTGCTCTCCGAGCTCGGCGTGGGCACGACCATCCGGGTCTACCTGCCGGAAGCAGGCGATTCGGTCGGCTCGGCCGCCGCGGGACCCAGGGGAGCCCCGTCCAGGACGGAGGGCGCGGGCCGGACGGTGCTGCTGGTAGAGGACGAGCCGCAGCTGCGTCAGGTCACCGGCCGGATACTCGAGCACTACAGCTACCGGCTGCAGGCGGCCGACAACCCGCATGAGGCGCTGGCCATGATCCGCGCGGACGACCGGGTCGAGCTGCTGATCACCGACGTGGTCATGCCGGGGATGTCCGGCCTGCAGCTGGCGGAGAGGGCCACGGCCATCCGGCCGCACCTCCGGTTCCTCTTCATGTCCGGCTTCCCGCGGGACCTGTGGGAGCGAGGGGAGATCGACAGGGATCTGCCGATCATCGAGAAACCATTCGACGCCGAGCAGCTGCTGCGACGGGTCTCCGAAGTCCTCGCCACGGATCCGACCCCGGCGTAGCCCGCGGCGGGGTTTACCAGAGGGACTCGGTGGCAGTGGTCTAGGCGGCCAGGAGGGTCACCACGGGATCAGGCGCTGGATCGCGGCGGCGGCCGAGGGGTCCTGACCGTAGGATCTGGGGCCGAGGTTGTCGTGGACCGCCCGGCCGATGAATGCGGGGGCGAACCAGCTGTACTTGGCGACGCCGCAGGCGGCGATGGCCGACCGGACGCGGTCCGGCGGGCCCGGCCAGCCGCCGTCGCGCAGGCCTGCCAGGTAGGCCTCGGTGGCGGCGTCGGCGATCTCCGGCAGCAGCGCCGCATCCATCAGGCCGTCGGTGACGCTGTCGACGATCAGGTTGGCGACGTCCTCGCCGATCGCGCCGTCGCCGGTGAACGACCAGTCCAGCAGGACCGACGTCCCCGCGTCATCCACCAGGTTGGCCGGTCAGACGTCGAGGTGGCACAGGGTGCGCTCGATGACCGAGCAGGTCACGAACGTTCCGTCGCCGGCGTCGAGCCGGATCCCGGTCTCGGTTTGCCTTGGCTGGTGCACGTACCTCACGGTAGCGCGGAGATGACACCGGCCTCGGCCAGCTTGGCCATGATGAGTTCCGCCGATGCCCGGCGGCGGGTGACGAAATGGATCGTCCAGGGGCCGTTCTCCCGTACCTCACGCTCCAGGGCCGTCCACAGCCAGGTAAAGCTCGTGGCCGGGTCGAGACCGCCGCGGCCGGCGCCGAGCAGCGGAAACGCGAGCGAGGCCAGGGCTGGGCTGAACCGGTCGCGTTCGGCCCCAGCGGCGGCGAGCACGTTGCGAACGCTGGTCGCGATAGCGGCTGGCTCGACGTCGTAATGGTTGGTGCCCGGGACCGGCACCGCGATCGCCGCGTGGTAAATCCGGCGAACCCCCTGGCTGGCCAGCTGGCCGGGAGACACCGCGGCCACCGTGCCCGCGGCCACCGGAAGCCCGGGGCGGCCGTAACGGCGTACCCACGCCGACAGTTCGTCGGCGATCACGTCGGTAACGATCTCGCCGTCCGGTCCCTTGACCGCGGCGGCCCGGCGCACCGCCGCGGAGACCGAGGACTTGAAGTGCTGCGGCAGCTCAAGGTAAATGTTCTCGGGCACCACCAGGATGTCCACGCCTGACAGCAGCTCGACGGGTTCGACGTGCACGACGATCGGAAGGCGATGCTCGCCGACCTGGCCCGCAAGGCTGATCTGCTTGGCGAACTCGGCCGGAGCGGCCGGGAATCTGCCGGGTGTGTCGGAGGTCATGCAGAGTTTCAGTATCTCCTCCGCGACCTGCTCGAGGACGATCCGCTCATGGTGCTTGCGGAAACGCTCGACGCTCACCCCGTAGGTAAGAGCCGCGCGGCGGCGCCGGTCCTGAGCGGCCATGTCCCGCTCGCCACGGCCCAGGCCGAATGTCGCCCCGGCGGCGCCGCCGAGGGTCCCGCCGCCCAGATTCTCCACCGCCGCGCGCAGTATCGCCTCGACCGCGCCCGGACCGCCGCTTGGCGCCTCGGCCAGGCCGGTGCGGCCAGCCGCCCGCGTCAGATCGTCGAGGTCGGTATGCCGTATCCGAACCAGCCCGCGTTCCCGCAGCGTCCTCAGGTCGGCGACGATCTCATCGAGCGTCGGCACGTCGGGGGCGACCCGCATAGACCGAGCATGGCCCACATGAAGCCCGATCCGCAACGACTCACGATAATCGGGTAATGGTCCTGGAGGGCCAGGCGCGAGCCCTCCAGGACCGCACTCGCGAAATTGCTTCGCTAGGCCAGCCAGCTGAGCAGCGCGAGCAGGATCTGAATCACATGAGGCTGCATGTGCGGTTCCCTCCTTCGATGACTGGCCCGGGCCGATCTCGGCCGGGCACGGCCATCCAAACCGGGAATCCGTCCGCCTGGCTGGCTGGAAACCGGGCGACATCTGGTTAACTCCAGGGCGCGGCCAGCGCGGGTACCGTGCTATTCCTGCCAGCACAAGCCATAGCCGAGGCCCAACCGCAGCGCACGGAAGGTCACGTGCACTTCGCCGAAGCGATCGGGCACCAAGGTTTCCTTATTGGGCGAGCGCTCGTAAATAACGGCCGTTGGCACTCCGTCCAGCAGCCACACGGCTTGCGGCAGATGTTGCGGATTAAAGCGCACCCGAAGCTCGAAGTGATCGCTTCGGCGAAAGGGAACGTACACGTAATGATTGGCCATTCGCTGGCCTGCCGGAATGCGGAGCCGCAGGGCATATTCGTGACGCTCGCCTGCCCGCAGCGCGCGGGGCAGGACGATGACGTTCCTGAAATAGCTTTCGTAAGGCTGCTCGCGCAGCTCGAGCGACCCGCCGTGTAGCAATACCGATTCCAGCCCGTGGGCCCGGTCGGAGTCCGTCGGGTGCCGCGGGACGCTGATGGATGTGGCAAGCTCGCCGAGGCCGTCCGCGGTGGCGACGATGACCCGCTGCTCCAGGGCCTCGATCGGCTCGGTATCGAGCCGCAGCAGCGCAGCGAAGGACTCGACGAACCAATCGTCCCCGTCGCCCGCCGCCGAGGCGGCCCCGATCGCGGCCCCGGCTTTCGCCGCGTCGGGAGCCGGTTCGGCCCAGGGAGGCGAGATCGAGCCGGCCAAGCCATCGGGTGCGTCGGCATCCAGGGCACGCTGGATCTGGCCCCAGTAGGCTCGCCACTCCGGCACATCTCCGCCGCAGGCCGTGACGAAGGCCACGGTGAGCTTGAGGGTCGGAAACCGCCGTCCGGCGGTGGCTTCCTGCACCGTGCTGGTCGCGTAGTGTGCGCTCTTGGCCAGCTGGGCGTAGGTGAGGCCGGAGCGCTTGCGCAGATCGCGCAGCCAGAACGCGAACTCGCGGACCGGCGTGCCGTCCCTTTCCAGCGGCTGCTGCGGGCGTCCCATGGTCGGATGTTCCTTCGCGCGGTCGGACATAATTTGTCGGCTAGTTTTCCATAAATCACCCGGTTATGGGGGCTGAACTGCGCCTTCGGCGGCCGGGGCAACTGCGGTTTGCTGGAATAGACCCGAAGTACGCCGACGGGCTTGCTGCCGCGGATCCGGCGACGGTAGAAAACGGACCAGGTATGTCGCGGAGGGGGGCAAGTGGGTCGAGGGGGGGGCATGACCCCGGGAGGCGCCGGGGTGGGGAGCCTGTGAATGGCGTTGCGTCAGGAACCACGGAAGATTCGTGGTACGAGATTCTGATCAGCGCCAGGGCTCGGCGCCTCCCTTGGCGGCT
>JBOHCG010000264.1:0-10114 GCA_050698735.1 Streptosporangiaceae bacterium
TGTTCGGGATCAGCGACCCCACTGCCATCCGCTACTGCGCAGACGCCGGCGGGGGCGGTCCCGGCCGGCCACTTCCAGCCGGGTCCTCCATGCCCCGGCAGGTTCGGTGAGCGAATGACTCGTCCCACGTCGGGTACCGGGCGGTGCTCTACTGTCGGGCTGTGGGCATGGGAGCAGAAAGCGGGCAGGAGCGCAGCAAACGGCGGCACCAGCGGACGCTGTTCGACAGCGTCGCCCAGCTCTATGAGGCTTCCCGGCTCGGGTACCCCAGCGACATCGTCGAACTGGCCGTGGCAACCGCCGGGCGCGGCGCCGGCAGCACCGTCCTTGAAATCGGATGTGGCACCGGCCAGCTCACCGAGTGCCTGGCGCGCTTCGGGTTCCGCCTGACGGCCATCGACCTCGGCCCGTCGATGATCAACGCTGCCCGGCGCAGACTTGATGGCTCGGCCGTCTCGTTCGAGGTCGCTTCCTTCGAGGACTTCGCTGCGCCCGAAGCCTCGTTCGACCTGATCGTCTCGGGCACGGCATTTCACTGGGTCGACCCCGACATCGGGTTCCGCAAGTCTGCCCGGCTCCTGCGCCCCGGCGGCTGGCTCGCCCTGCTGGAGACCGGCGAGCGCTACGACAACCCGCTGGGCGCTGCGCTGCTCGGCATGTGGGCCGCCCGCAGCGACGACGGGCGTGCCCGGGTGAGGCAGCCGCATTTTGCCGGCACCGAGGTCATCGCGGGCACGGGCCTGTTCGAGACGCCCATCCACAAGACGCACACGCAGCGGATCGTCCGGCCTGCCGAGACCGTCGTCGGCGTGGAGAACACCAGAGCGACCTCGCTGAACTGGCCAGATGACATCCGCCGGGAATTCACCGAGCAGCTGCGCCACCACCTCCGGTCCCAGACCGAGGTACAGCTCACCCAGCAAACCTCCCTCACGATGGCCCGCGTCCTGCCACGCCCTTCCCCCGGCCGGCCTGAGGCGCCGCAGACCGGCCGGTGAGAGATCGCTAGCCAGCAAGCACAAGGCGCGACCATGCAGTTCGCCGAACCCGGCACTCAGGCACAGCCCAAGCACCTTCAGAAATCGCGAACTCTCGGAGGTTCAGATGTAACGCCGTCTCCTGCGACCCGGCCGCCGGCATCGAGCGCCGCCGGCAGCGCAGCCCGTGGTACACGGCCAAGGCCACCCCGTCGGCCGCCGACATGCACGCCGCGCTCCGCGACGCACTCACCGAAGCCCGAATAAACGCCATCAGCCCAGGTGACGGCAAGGCCCGGAAAACCACCGCCAGCACGCTGACCAGCAAAGCCCAAGCCGACTAACTCAGAAACACGAGATCCCTCCATCCGGGTGATATGCTATTGACCTGCGCTTATGTGTTCCGAGGTGCGATTCCGTGCTGGCGTCGTGCGCTATGCGTCCGTGGGGTCCCAGGTTCCGGGGGCGGTGCGGTGCGCGGACGGGCACGGACGGCGAGGGTACAAGCGGTCGCGTCGTCACGCTACGGTGCCCGCGCCACTGCCGCCTCACTCGGCGCGGAGGGCGAAGGCGGTGCGGGTGCGCGCCGCCCAGCCGGCCGGGCCGAGGGCCCCGGCCACCGCGATGATCAGGCCGGCCAGCCCGAGCAACACGAGTTCCCACGGGGTGTATACCGAGATCAGCGAAAGCGGGTAGCCGGAACTGGCCGCGTGCGCCATGACCGGAACCACACCGTGGTGCAGGTACACACCGGCGGGGATCGCGATGATCCCGGCGATGAGCCCGATGAAGGCGACCGAGCACACGATCATCGCGAGGGTCTGCCGCGGGGTCATGCCGATCGACTTGTATACCCCGATGTCGTGTGCTCGTTCCCGGATCTGCAGCGCGACCGTATTCAGCACGCCAAGCCCGGCGACCACGATGATCAGGATCGTCAGCATCGCGACCAGGGCGAGCACCGCGGTCAGCGTCTTGGTGCCGCCGGAGGCGGAAACCTGGTATGAGTTACCCAGCGCCGCGGACACGGTGTCGGCATAGGCCGACGCGCTGGTGCCTGGCTGGACCGCCACGTCGTACTGCTGCGGCCGGGTGGTGCTCGGGTCAATCGCGGCCAGCGTGGCGGGGCTCACGTACATGTCCAGGTTCTTGCCTGGATTGAACACCTCGCCGACGATCCGCACGGTGACCCGGTGACCGCCGGAGTCCAGAGTGTACGCCGAGCCGACCGAGGTGCCCGTTTCGGTGAGGAACAGCGTGTTCACGTCGACCTCGGCGGCACCGGAACCCGAATACCAGCGGCCGGAGATCAGCGCGTAACCGCTCCAGGCCGGGTTGCCGCCGCCATAGGCGGTGACCGACGCCGAGTCGCTGAGCCCGGGCAGGCTCACGTCGTCGTCGGTTTCCGTGAGGTAGCGCAGCGTGCCCCGTTGAGCTGCCAGGACCGAGACCACAGAGCGCTGTTGCGCCGCAGTCATCGCGGGCTGTCCCGGGCCGGCCTGGTTGAGTGACACATACACGGGAAGGGCCGTACTCGGGTTGTCCAGCACGACCCGGTCCAGCGAGATCGCGAGCCCGGCGCCGAACGTCACCGCCGCCGCACCGAACAGGATGGCGACCACGGTCACCATGGTCCGGGCCGGACGGGCGAATGGCGCCGCCAGCCCGAGGGTCACCGCCCGGGGCAGCGAATTCATCCGCGCGAGCAACCGGTGCGCGAGATATCCGTGCGACGATCGCGGCGCCCTGCCGCTCGCGATCGCCTGGATCGCGCTCATCCGGCCGGCGCGCAGCGCCGACGGCACGGCGCCAATCACGGTCAGCGCGAGCGCGGCCAGCGGCACCGCGATGTCGACCCAGTAGGGGACGGTGAGCGTGCCCACCTGGTATACATACGCGTTCGTCCTGAGCAGGGGTATCGCCAGCAGGTTCCCGACGACGGCCCCGCCTACGGCGCCGGCCAGCGCGGGCATCGCGACCAGCAGCACGTACGAGGCCACCACCTGCGCCGGGGTGAAGCCGATGGACTTCAGCACGCCGATCCTGGTCGTCCCCGCCGTCACGGCGCCACCGACCACGTTGACCACGATCAGCACCGAGATCACCAGCGCGATCACGCCGAACGCGATGATAAACGGCACCCAGGGCGCGATGTTGCTCTCCTCGGACTGGCGCACGCCCAGGTAGGACACGGCGTTCAGCAGCGCCCCCCGGGGCAGCGCGGCGCGCAACTCCGCGATGTCCGCGGTAATCGCCGACGTGGTCCCCGCGTCAGCGAACCGGTACAGCATCTGTCCCTGTACTGGATTCACCCGCCCGGCAAGCGCGGTTGCCTCCGACGGTAGCACCCAGGCATCCGCGGTGCCGGTGACCGAATCCGCGATCCCGACCACGGTCAGCTTCTGCGGCCCGACCGTGACGGTGGATCCAGTGAATATGCCCGCGCCGCGGGCCATCACGATCTGCCCGGCGCTGGCCGGCCAGTTGCCCTCGTCCAGCGTGAGGTCATCTACCGCGCCGCCCGGCGAGGACCGGCCCACGATCCGCAGCGAATTCGAGGACGTGCCCGGCACCCCGGGCACCGTAACCTGCGCTGTGACCCAGACACCGAAATACGGTCCCGCAGCGGCGGTCACGCCGGCCAGCCTGGTCGTCACCGCGATCTGCGACGATGTGGCGACCGACGGATCCACGACCGTGGTGACGTCGGCGCCGTTCTGCCGCGCGAACGCGCGGTCGAACGGGCCGTGCGCGTTGGCGAGAAGGCCGAGGGCGACCACTGAGGTGGCGGTGGCCGCGAGCACCACGGCAGCGATGATCACGGCCTGCATCTTGCGGCCGCTGATTCCGCTGCGAGCCGCCGGGAAGACCGCGCTCACCGCAGTGCCCCGGTGTCGGAGGCGACGCGCCCGTCGGCGATCGCGATGATCCGGTGAGTATAGCGTGCCGCCAGGTCCGGGTTGTGAGTGACCATGATCAGCGTCTGCCCGGAGGCGTTGAGCTCCAGCAGCAGCGCGCCGATCTCCTCCCCGGTGGCGGTGTCGACCGCGCCGGTCGGCTCGTCGGCCAGCAGCACCGCGGGCTTGTTGATCAGCGCCCGGGCGATCGCCACCCGCTGCCGCTCCCCGCCGGACAGCCGCGCCGGGTACGCGTCCTGGCGGTGTGCGATCCGCAGCGTGACCAGCAGTTCCCGGGCGCGCCGGCGCGCCGCGGCGGTCCGCGCCCCGGCGAGCTGGGCGGGCAGCAGTACGTTGTCGATGACGGTCATGTCATCGAGCAGGTTGAAGAACTGGAAGATCATCCCGACCTGGCGGCGGCGGAACCGGGCTGCGGCGGTCTCGGACAGCGTGTCCACGCGCTCGTCGCCGACCCGGATCGCGCCGCTGGTCGGCCGGTCCATCGCCGCGATCAGGTTGAGCAGCGTCGACTTGCCGCTGCCCGACGGCCCCATGATCGCGACCGCCTCGCCCGCGCGCACCGCCAGGCTCACGTCGGCGACCGCGGGCGCCGCGCCGTTGTCGTACCGTTTGGTCACGCCGTCCAGCCGGATCAGATCCAAGCCGGCGGCGGGCATGCTCTTGTGTCTCATCGGTTCCTCATTGAGGGCGTCGCGGGTGTCCGGGGATCATGCACCCCACCCTGGCGGGAGCCGACCCTGCAGTGGTATCGGCCGAAGGTCTGCTTCCTTCCCGGCCGGATTCGTACTTTCGGCCGACACCGCCGAGGCGGCACCGCCGTAACCTGGCGGCATGGACGTGCTCAAGTGGCTGCCCCGGCGGGCCGGGACCGGGGCCTACGTCGCGCTGGGCGCGGCGATGGCCACCGCGATCACGCTCAGCGCGTTGCTGACCGCCAGAACAGACAAGGCCTGGCCGTTCGGCCTCGGTGCCGGCGTCGTGATCTGCGCGAGCGCCCTGCTGCGCGGACGGAACCGGGCACGGGCGGCGGTGGCCGGCTTGATCCTGTTCGCCGTCACCGGGCTCGCGGTCGCGCTGAGGGCCGTCCCGCAGGGGCCGCTGTTCGGCGGTGGGCTCGCCGGACTGCTCGTGCTCGGTGCCGCGGCGGTGCGGATGCTGCCGCTGCGCACGGCCGCCATCATCGGGGTTGCCGGAACGCTCGTGATCGGGGTAAGCGAGACCGCCGGGCCTGACGGCCTGTTCGACCACCGGGTCCTGTGGGCGCTGGCCGGGGCCACCGCCTGGTCCGCCGCGCTCGCGGTCGGCCTCTATCTCCGCTATCTGGACTTCCTGCACCGCCAGGCGCTGGAGACGGCACGCCGTGAGGAGCGCCTCGACCTGGCCAGGGAACTGCACGACGTCGTCGCCCACCACGTCACCGGCATGGTCGTGCAGGCCCAGGCCGCCCGGTTCGCCGGACAAGACCACGCCGGGACGCTGCTGTCCGCGCTGGACAGCATCGAGACCGCCGGCGCCGGCACGCTGGCCGCCATCCGCCAGCTCGTCGGGCTGCTGCGCGACCCCGATGACACCGCCTCAGGCCCGCCGCCCGAGCCGATCAGCCAGCTCGTACAGCGGTTCGCCGAGCACGGCCCGCCGGTCGACCTGCGGCTGCCCGCGGGCGCGTCGGCCTCCGGCTGGCCGCCCGAGGTGGCCAGCACCATGTACCGGATCGTCCAGGAGGCGCTGACTAACATCGCCCGTCACGCACCCGGCGCCCGCTCGGTCGTCGTCACCGTCACCCACGACCCGCAGCAGCTCATGGTCGAGGTCACCGACGACGCCCCGGCCTCCCGCCACCACCGCCCCGGCGGCGGCTACGGGCTGGTGGGGATGCGGGAGCGCGTCGAGGCGCTCGGCGGCAAGCTCCGCGCCGGCCCGCTGCCCGGCGCAGGGTGGGCGGTCCAGGCCTGGCTGCCTGTCCCCGCACAGGGCCGACCGTGACCCTGCGAGTCCTGCTGGCCGACGACCAGGCCATGATCCGCAGCGGCTTCCGGCTGATCCTGGAAAGCCAGCCCGGCATCACCGTGGCCGCGGAAGCCGCAGACGGCATCCAGGCCGTCGCCCTCGCCCGGGAACTGCGCCCGGACGTATGCCTGGTCGACATCCGCATGCCCGGCCAGGATGGAATCGAAGTCACCCGTGCCCTGGCAGGCCCGGGCGTCGCCGACCCCCTCCGCGTCGTGATCGTCACCACCTTCGACACCGACGAGTACGTCTACGGCGCCCTGCGCGCCGGAGCGGTCGGCTTCCTGCTCAAAGACGCAGGGCCAGCCCTACTCATCGAAGCCGTCCGGGCCGCCAGCACCGGAGACGCCCTCATCTCCCCGTCAGTCACCGTCCGCCTCCTCAGGCAGCTCGCCCCAGCCCGCAGCCCTGCTGCCGCTGAAGCCAGAAACCAGCTCTCAGAACGAGAACTCGACATCGCCCGCAGCATCGCCAAGGGACGCACCAACCAGGAGATCGCCGCCGAGCTATTCATCTCGCTCAGCACGGTCAAGACCCACGTCACCCGCATCCAGAACAAGCTCGGCGTCCGCAACCGGGTAGAAATCGCCACCTGGTCCTGGGAAAACCGGATCATGGACCAAAAGGCTCCCCGGAGGCCCCACCAGGCCACATAAAAACCTGATCTGCGCGGCGGCTGGTTGTGCCTGCAGTCCATCTTAGGACCGCCCGGGCGGTTCTCGTGCTCGCTGCTCGTAGTCTCCTTGCCGTGCTATGTGACGACACTCCCGCAGTGCTTGATCTGGCCAGGTTCCCTGCCGACGGCAAGACACAGAACGGCGTTGCTGTCAGCTCAAGAGCTGCAAGGCGGCACGGTTGTCTGTTTCCCCTGGTCAGGCGGTACAGGATGCGCAACGGTGCAGGCGACCCCGTTACGGGATTGAGACATTCGTCTGGTGAGCCTGATGGACTACCGCTCACCCGGTCAGAGGTCACCTTCCCGGACGCGCCTACCTCAGGTTCCGACTCTTGGAACCTGGATTCCCGACCAGGAGTCGACATCGCACTGAGAGCTGGCATTGTTCCCTGCGCTGGCGACCGTACCGTCGGCACGCAGGCCAAGGGTGTGAGTGGAACCCGCCGCTACCGCGACGATATCCTGCCAATCGCCGACGTCGCACTGCTCGTGGCTGTTGTCTCCGGCTGTGAGGACCCGTCCGGATGCCGTGACTCCGACGGTGTGGTAGCTGCCCGCGGCCAGCGCCACTGTGTCTTCCCACTCATCGACGTCGCACGCTCCGGTGGTCCGGTCCCCGGTCGCAAGGACCCGCCCGTCGCCCCCGTTGAGGTGACGCCGCGCGCGGCTACCGTGAAGAGTTCCCGACGGATTGCCGCCGTCATCAGAAGCAGCCAACACGTCATGAGGGTTAATCGGAATTAGCCTGCAGATAATGTAGGCTAACTTTCATGGCATTCGTTGGCAGGGACGATGAACTCGCTCAGCTCACGCACTGGCGGGAGGACGCGAACGACCGCCCTGCGCTTGTCTGGGGTCGGCGGCGGGTCGGGAAAACAGCGCTCATCGAGCAGTTCGCATCAGGGTTGCGTCGCGTGGTGTTTCACACCGCCGCTGGTGACCCCATGGCGTCAGAGCTCCGGCGCCTGACCGCCTCGGTGCGGCTGGCCGGACTGCAGGGCCTGCGTGACCTGGAAGCCAATCCCTATCACGACTGGCGGGACGCGCTCGATCACCTGGCCACGGAAGCCGCTAGCGAGCCCGCTCTGCTGGTGCTTGACGAGTTCCCTGAGCTGCTGCACGGGTCGCCGACACTGCCGGGGCTGCTGCGCGCGTTCCTCGATAACACCCGGGGCCGGACGCAGCTGCGCCTGCTGCTGTGCGGGTCGGCCGTACGGACCATGTGGTCGATCCAGGGAACACGTGAGCCGCTCTACGGGAGGTTCAACCTAACGCTCCCGGTGTTCCCGTTCCGCCCCCATGAGGCAGCGATGATGCTTCCAAGGCTGCCGCCGGAAACCCGCGCACTGGTATACGGGCTGGTCGGCGGGATGCCACTGTACCTGGGCTGGTGGCAGCAGGGGAGGACCGTGGCTGAGAACCTGCTCTACCTGGTCGGCAATTCGGGCGGCCCGCTGCTGACCGAAGGACGGCTCATCATGGAGACCGAGATCGGCTCGGACCAAGGCGGCGCGGTTCTCTACGCACTCGCGACGGGTGCCGCCAAGTACAGCGAGATTAAAGGAGCAGTCGGTTTCGACCCGCTGCGAGCCTTGGACCGGCTGCAGGAAGCAAGGCTCATCACGCGCCTTGTGCCAGCAGGAGACGACCCACGCAAGTCCCGCCGGGCGATCTACCGGATCGCTGACAACTTCCTCGCGTTCTACCTCGGGCCCGTGCTCAAGCACCGCACCGAGATCGAGCGGGGACGCGGGCGGATCGCGGTACCGGCGATCGAGCGTGAACTTGACAGCCATCTGGGCCTGCCGTACGAGGAGGCCTTCCGCGAGTGCCTGTGGCGCAAGGCCGAGGACGGCACATTGGGGCTGGAGAATATCGTCGAGATCGGCCCGTGGTGGGGAACCGGGCAATCCGGTGACCGACCTGCCGACCGGAATCAGGTCGAAATCGATGCCGTCCTGCTCGCCCAGCCCGAACTGACCCGTGTCCCGGTCGCCGTCGGGGAAGCGAAGTGGGGGAAGTCGGTTAACGGAGCCCGGCTGAGGGCCAGGCTCACCGCGAAAGCGGCCTCGATCACCCCCGACGTCGACCAACTGCACTACATCGTGTGCGCCCGATCGGAGGTCGTGACGCCCGATGACTCCGACACCATCACGATCACGGCGCGGGACATCTTCCCTGACCCAGCCTAACCGCTCCGGCGGCCACCGAGTTCACCTGTGGGAGGCGTCACGCCAGGCCGCCGTCGATCGCGCGGTGCAGAGCAGCGGTTCTCGTGCTCGCTGCCCTGGTCTCCTTGCCGTGCTGCATGATGACACTCCGGCAGTGCTTGGTCCGGCTGGGACCCTGTCGGCGGCAAGAACAGGGCGGCGTTGCTGTGATCCTGCTGGTTAATTCGCGACACGCCGGTTGGCGTGCTCGGTTCCGGCTGTGACCTTGACCATGATCGTGCCGGCGGTCGTTCCTTCCCCCTCGTCCCGGCCGCAGAATCGGGTATGTCATGTGCATGCAGCCTGCCGCCTGGCCAGAGCCGGATCCGCAGATCGCGGCGGCGATCGCGGCGAAATACCGGGGCAGGCGGCCGCGGCCGCTGGCAGTGCAGATCCGCGACCGGCTGGGCCAGTGGCTGGAGGATGAGGCGTTCGCCGCCGCGTTCGGGACCCGGGGCAGGCCAGGCTGGTCCCCGTCGCGGCTGGCGCTGGTGACAGTGCTGCAGCGGGCGGAGAACCTGCCCGACCGGGCGGCGGCCGAGGCGGTGCGGACCCGGATCGACTGGCAGTACCTGCTGGGCCTGCCATTGAACGACCCGGGGTTCGATCCTACGGTGCCGGTGGAGTTCCGGACCCGGGTGGCGGATGCGGGGCTGGAGCAGGCAGTGCTGGATGCGCTGCTGGAACGCCTGACGGCAGACGGCCTGGTCAAGGCCGGCGGCAAGCAGCGCACCGACTCTACCCACGTGATCGCGGCGGTGGCGGCGCTGAACCGGCTGGAACTGGCCGGGGAAAGCGTGCGGGCCGCGCTGGAGGCGCTGGCCGCGGCGCACCCGGTGTGGCTGGAGCAGCGGATCTGCGTGAGCGATTTCGCCCGCCGGCACGGCACCCCGATGACCTCCTGGCGGCCGCCGGCGTCCCAGGCCAAGCGCGATGAGCTGGCGATCGCCTACGCCAGGGACGGGTACGCGCTGCTGGAGGCCGTCTATGACAGTTCCTCCCCGGCGTGGCTGCGCGAGGTCCCGGCGATCGATGTGCTGCGCCGGGTGCTGGTGCAGAACTACACGCGGGTTATCGGCGAGGACGGGCGGGAGGTGATCAAGCGGCGGGAGAAGGAGCCTGAGGGCGACGGTCTCCCGCCCGGCCATACCCGGATCGCCTCCCCGTACGACCTGGACGCCCGGTGGGGTGTTAAGCGCGAGGAGTTCTGGCTGGGCTACAGAGCCTCTCAGCCGGGCAGCCGGGCAGCCGGGCAGCCGGGCACCGCGGCCACCCCGGCCGGGGCCTGCCGGATGGCCGCCGCCACCGTCGCCGCCCGCCCGGCAC
>JBOHCG010000265.1:0-10104 GCA_050698735.1 Streptosporangiaceae bacterium
CCCTCTTCTAGCAGGAGCCTCACCCGTCTCGCAGGGAACCCAGCACGGGACCAGCAGATATCACCCGCAGTAGCCGCAAACGGCCCGTGTCTCGCACAGTCCCGGCCTTATCCCCGTGGCATTGAGGAGCGGCCCGGCCCGTAGGATTATCTGGATTTCCGGTCGCTTCCGTGGTCTTAAGCGATTTCCCGTGCGATATCAGGCCTACCGCTCGCCGGGCGATTTGAATAGCGCGGGCGCACCAGTCCGGCGGCCAGCATGCGGCGCCGCCCGAGCAGGTCGGCGAGCTGTACAATCAGCCCAATTAAGCTCACCGCCCAGCGCTCAGCGGCAGGGCCGACGCAAGTTGCCCGACTGATCCTTGCGCACAATTATCGGTCTTTCCAGCCGCTATGAAATGTAGCCCATGGTTAATTTCGCCCTTCATCAACCTCGCCTGAATCACCGCGGAAAACCTGCCGGGTATGGGCGAGTGCCCTATCGGCGCTTCGGTCGTGACCAGAATCTGCCCTACGGCCACAACGCCTGCCGTGCAAACTCGCTCCAATGATCCACGACCTGCATTGCAGTCACGGCTCGCCGCTTCCAGGTCACGTCGGCCGACCGCGGTCTGGCGGCAGACGCGCAGCGCCGGCCGCTCGCCGGGGCGGCCGGAAGGTACAAGTCATAGTATAAAATACTAAATACTCTTATACACCATTTTGCCCCAGATTGGCAGCCTGGCAGCAGACAACAGATGTCCCTAGTAACTAGGCATCGTCAGTGCCCCGCCGCGGGGAGCTGGTCCGCGCATGCTGCGGCTCGTATCCCCGCTAATCGCTCGCTGGATGATTGAGTGGGTCCTGCTGAAGAAACCGCAATGAACTAGCAGGGTCGCAATGCGTCACACTGTTGATAGTCAAATGAGATCGCCTGCCACGGCGGATGCCGACCGCCAGTCAGGCTCCCGCTCATACCGATCTGAGGCCTATTTCGAAAACAGTCGCAATCATTTCGTTATACGTGACGCGCGATAGCCGCAGTCGCCCCAATCGTGCATGGTTGGGCTCTTGACTTGGCGCCAGCCGCGTGATCATATGAGCTTATCTGCAGTATTAACCGTCGGCCGGGGCTCGACACATTACGCAGACCCCGCACCCTACTTAGTGCTCATCATATCGGTATTGCGCCGTCCCGTGGCGCAATACCGATCGTCGCCCGCGAAGCCATGCCGCTTTGCGAGCCCGGTGGCCCAGAATAAGATCCGCTTGAATTGGAAGGCCATTATGGCAGGGGAATTCACGCCTGAACAGCGGCAAGCGTTTGACGACAGGCTGAGGGAGCTGGGACTCGATCCGTCGCACGTTGTGCCGTCGCTGAACACAGGTGACTCGCCCGGCTCCACGTACCTCTCGAACGATCCCGCGCACGATTCGGCGATCCCGCACCAGCCGATCACCGTCAACCACATCGACGACCTCAAGCGCCTCGCCGGGATCCCCGACGCCGACTACGAGTCCGGTGCGATGCCGCATCACCTCCAGGCGCCGCCGGAATGGCCCCGGGAGAAGAACGCACACGCCCTCGAGGACCTCGGTCCCACCGAGCGCGGCCACCTCCGCGACGCACTGGCCGCGTACGTCTATGGCGACAGTTCCCGGGTGTCGAGCTACACCACGGTGCTGAACAACAACTTCTTCCCGCTGCAGGCCGGCGCCTTCGCGGTACAGAACCTCACCATCGCACCCGGCAGCCCGCTGGTCATCTCGGGCAACAACGTCGCATGCAACTTCGGCATCGTCACGATCCAGCCGGGCGGTCAGATCATCGTGGAGACCGATTGCACCGTGACCTGCCAGCAGATGATCAACGAGTGAACGACCCCGTCCGCGCGAGGGGAGGAGCGAAGGTATGAGCAACGGGAACACGTTCAACAACGTCGGCTCCGACGGCCAGGACTTCACGGGCATCCCGCCGCAGGCAGGCGGTTTGCCACGCGCCACAGACGGTACGTCCGGCACCAACGGTGACAAGTCGTGCTCCACCGAGGGGGTGAACGGCGCCAACGGCACCACGGGGAACACCGGGCAGACCGGCGGCAGCGGGACGAACGGGGGCAGCGGCTCGCAAGTCCAGATCACCATCGCCGTGATGGAGGGCAACTACACCTGCACGACAAAGGGCGGGCGAGGCGGCAACGGCGGCACGGGCGGCCTGGGCGGGCCGGGGCAGGACGGCGGCAACGCCGGCCCCGCGAACGGCAACTGCGGCGCCACGCAGCAGGGACTCGGTGGCCCAGGCGGCCCAGGCGGCCCAGGCGGCACCGGCGGCAACGGCGGCAACGCCGGCCAGATCTACATCAGGTACAGCTCGGGAAGTCCGACCTTCAACTGCAGCGTGTCCGCCGGGCAGAAGGGCATGCCGGGCGTCGGCGGTGGCGGCGGGGCGGGCGGGCAGGGCCGCGGCGGACAGGGACCCCCCGGAGGCGGCGGCGGCACCGGCCCCGACACCGCGACCAGCGGGACCAACGGCCAGATCTTCATCAACGGCGTCCCGCAGGCAAGCTGAGCCGGGCGGTCAAGATGAACTCACCACAGCCAAGCACGCTGATCGTCCGGGGAGCCGATGGGACGCCCGCCCCCACCCCTCCAACTAACGGCGCCGACGGGCTCAACGGCGTCGACGGAGCCAATGGGACGACCAACCCGCAGAAGAACAAGTGCGCCACGCCCGCGCAGCCGGGCAAGCCTGGCCACGCGGGCACCGGGGCGCCTCCCGCCGGCGGCGGCGGTAACGGGCAGAGCCCTCCGTTGGTGACGTTCACGATCACCAAGCTCACCGCCAAGGACGCCTTGGCGGTGACCGTGACCGGCGGCAGCGGAGCCGCCGGAGGCGACGGCGGCCAGGGCGGCACGGGCGGCGACGGAGGCAACGCGGGCACTCAGCCCGCCGCCTGCCAGAAGCAGTATTCCGCGCGCTTGGCCGGTGGCACCGGCGGTGCACCCGGCGCCGGCGGACACGCGGGCACCGGCGGCAACGGTGGCGACGCGGCTATCGTCTCCCTGGTCTACGACCAGGCGCTGGCGACGCCATCCGTGCAATCGATCCCCGGCCAAGGCGGCCAGCCGGGTAACCCCGGCCAGCCAGGCACGCCGGGGCAGGGCGGCCTGGGCAGCGACGGGACGCGCGAGTCCGACGGCGGGACGGGATCCCCAGGCGGGATCGGCGCCCTAGGGAACAACGGCGCGTCAGGATCTGTATCAATCACCGCGGTCCCGGGCCCCGATTACCAGGTGAAGCTCGTCGTCACGGCGCTGAGCCCCGCGGCGGGCTAGCGTGGCGCAGCGACCGCCCGCGTTGCCGTCGCTCGGCGCGATTCTCGCCTGGCGCGCCGATCACGAGCCCGACGCTATCGCCTACAAGTTCCTGCGGTCCGACAGAACCGCCGCCAGCGTCAGCTGGCGAGGGGTGCACGCGCGCGCCGCGGTGCTGGCGCGCGAGCTGCCGGCCGGGCGGCCCGTGCTGCTTGTCCACCGCGCCGGGCTGGAGTTCCCCGTCGCCTTCTTCGCCTGTCTGTACGCCGGGGCGATCCCGGTGGCGGTTCATCCTCCCCACCGCGGTCTCAGCCGTCGCTACCTCGACTCGTTCGCGGCGATCGCCGAGGACGTGCGACCCGCCGCAGTGGTCGGCACCGCCCGCACGCTTGACCAGCTGCCGCCCGAGGCCCGGGCGCTGCCCGTCTTGCGCGGCGCATCCTGGGTCGCCCAGCTCGAGGGCCAGGACGCAGAGACCGCAGCGGCGGCCGATATCGAGCCGCGACCGACCACGGCCGGGCCCGATGACCTCGCCTACCTGCAGTACACCTCGGGCTCCACGGCCCGGCCGCGCGGGGTCATGATCAACCACGGCCCGCTGATGGAACAGCTCGAGTACTACCGGCTGCGTGGCGGGCCGAGCTGGCATCAGGCGGTCCTCGTCGGGTGGCTGCCCCACCAGCACGACTACGGCCTCGTCGGCTTCGTCCTCAGCGCGCTGTACATGGGCATCTCGTACATCTTCTTCTCCCCGTCGACCTTCCTGCGCGACCCCGCGCGCTGGCTCGCGGCGATCTCCGGCGAGGGCGGGACCTACAGCGGCGCGCCGGCCTTCGCCTACGACCTCTGCGCCCGCACGGTGGAGCCGGCGGCGATCTCCGGCCTGGACCTCAGCGCCTGGACGATTGCCTCGACCGGCGGTGAGCCGATCTCGGCTTCGACGCTCGAGCGCTTCGCGGCGCGCCTCGCCCCCTATGGGTTTGACCGGGCGGCCTTCCTGCCCTCCTACGGCCTGGCCGAGGCCGTGCTGTGCGTGAGCGCCCGCCAGGGTGTCAAGACTTGCCGGGGCCGGGTCAGCGTGGGATCGACGCTGGCGGGCCAGCGTGCCATCGTCGTCGATCCGGGCACCCGGCAGCTGTGCGCCGAGGGCGAGCTCGGGGAGGTCTGGGTCGCCGGGCGCAGCCTCGCCGCGGGGTACTGGCGGCGGCCGCAGGAGACCGCCGAGGTGTTCGGGGCGCTGCCGGCGGACGCGGACGGAGGCCCGTATCTGCGAACGGGAGACCTCGGTTTCATCGACGGCGGCGAGCTCTACGTCGCCGACCGGCTCAAGGACGCGATCGTCGTGCGCGGCGTCAACTATCACCCCGCCGACCTCGAGCGCACCGTGCAAACGCTCGATCCGGCCCTGATCCCGGGCGGAGGAGCCGCCTTCCAGGTGGAGCAGGACGGCGAGGAGCGACTGGTCGTGGTGCAGGAAGCACTCGACGCACCAGGGTCCGACCGGCTCGCGCTGCTTACCCGGATCCGCTCCGCGGTCGCCGAGGACCAGGGCGTTCAGGTGCACGCGGTCGCACTGATCGCGGCGGGGTCGATCGCACGGACGCCCAGCGGGAAGGTGCGCCGGCACGAGGTGCGCGATGCCTGGCTGGCCGGGAGCCTGACGACGACCGCCGAGCGCAAGTTCGGCGCGCCCGACAGCGTCCAGCGCGAGCTCGCCCGGCTGTGGAGCCAGGCCCTCGACCGCCCGCACGTCGGCGTGCACGACGACTTCTTCGCGCTCGGCGGTGACTCGCTGGCCGCCGCGCGGATCATGGCGGGCATCGCCGAGGCGTACGGCGTGCAGCTGCCCGTGCGCGTCCTGTTCGAGCAGCGCACGGTGGCCGAGCTGGCCGCCGAGGTCAAGCGGCTGCCCCACGCGCACGGCACGCCGACGGCCGGGTCGATGGCGAGCGCGCCCATCGCGGCGCTCCCGCTCTCCGCTCCGGCCCTCTCCGCTCCGGCCCTCTCCGCTCCGGTCGAGGCGCTCCTGCGGGAGATCTTGAAGCGCCTGGACCAGATCGAGGCGCGGCTGCCGGAGCTGCCTGCGGGCGCCGCCGCTGCCGAGGCGTCAGCGCTGCTCAGCGACGGGCAGCGTGAGGTGCTCCAGCTCGCCGCCCTGGCGCCCGGGGCGTCGGCGGCCTTCCACCTCACCGCCGTGCTCGAACTTACCCGCCAGCCGGAGGAGCCGTCGCTGCGGCGAGCTCTGCAGGTGCTGACCGACCGCCACGAGTCGCTCCGAACCGAGCTCGACCGGGACGGCGCGGGTGCCCGGATCCGTCCGGCGGTCGAGGTCGAGCTCGGCAGCGTGGCAGACCCTGGCGACCTGGCGGCGTGGCTGGGCTCCGAGCGCATGCGCCCGTTCGACCTGCACCGGGCGCCGCTGTGGCGTGCAACCCTCCTGCTCACCGAGCCACCGCGCCTGGTCGTGGTCGCTCATCACCTGATCGCCGACGGGGCGTCGATGCAAATCCTGGCCGCCGAGCTGGCGGGGGCACTTGCCGGCGCCGAGCTGCCCGCGGATCCGCTCTCCTATACGGCATACCGGCGCGCCCGCACCGAGCGCGCCACCCCCGCGGCGATGGCCGCGCACGAGCGCTACTGGCTCGCCGAGGTCGGCGCGGACCTTCCCGTGCTCGAGCTGCCGTCGGACCGGCCGCGCCCCGAACGGCTTTCCGTTGACGCCGCGACGCACACAGCGACGATCGGCCCTGAGTTCCGCCGCGCGCTCGTCCGGCTCGGCCATGAGAACGGGGCAACGCTGTTCATGGCGCTGCTGGCGGGTTACACGGCCCTGCTGCACCGGCTAAGCGGCCAGGACGAGTTCGTGCTCGGCTTCACCGCGGCCGGCCGGGAACTCCCAGGCGCGAGCACCGTCGTGGGGGAGTGCTCGAGCGTTCTCCCGCTGCTATCGCGCGCCGACGATGACCCAACCGTGCCCGGGCACCTGGCGCGTACCCGTGACCGCGTGCTCGGCGCGCTCGAGCACCAGGACTTCACGCTGAGCATGCTGCTGGAGCTCCGGCGGGCCCCGGTGGACCCGTCGCGACCGCTGCGGGTCGCGACGTTCTTCAGCTTCCAGCCACAGCCTGCACCCTCGGACCTGTTCCGGGTCGCCCCCGACCTCCAGGCGCAGGCGGTTCGGCACTGCGTGGGCGACCTCGAGCTGAGCGTCTGGGACACCGGCTCTGAGCTGCGCCTCGACTTCGTCTACAGCACGGTGTTGTTCGGCGAGCCGACGGTGCGCAGGTACGCCGAGTCTTTCCTGCGCCTGCTCGAGGGCATGAGCACCGATCCGGCGCGCTCACTCGGCACCGTCCCGATCCTCGCCGAGCAGGAGCGCAGGCTGTTGACCGAATGGGGCACAGGCGCGGCTGCCGAGCCGGTCGGCGAGGCGTTCCCTGAACTGTTCGCCCGGCAGGCGGAGCGCACGCCGGCCGCGACCGCTGTCCTCGATGGCGAAGTGCTTCTGACCTACCGCGAGTTGCGCCGGCGCGCCGGCGCGGTCGCCGCGTACCTGCGGGCCGCGGGGGTTCGGCCCGGAGCCGTGGTCGCGCTGCTCGCGGAGCGTGGCGCAGGTTACCTGACGGCGCTGCTCGGGATCCTCGACGCGGGCGCGGTTGCGCTGCCGCTGGGCCCCGCACTGCCCGAGCGCCGCCACCGCGAAATGCTCCTGCGCAGCGGCGCCGGGCACCTGCTTGTGGGGCCCGGGCTGGAGCGCGCCGCCGAGGCGACGCGAGGGCTGGCGATCGACCCCGCGACGCTGGCGGCGGCGCTCGCCCACGTTGGCCCGCTCGGCGCGCCGTTCGCGCCGGGCCCGAGCGCTCCCGCGTACGCGATCTATACCTCCGGCTCGACGGGCGCGCCGAAGGCGGCGCTCATCGCACACGGCGGGATGATCAACCATCTGTACGCCAAGCTTGAGGCGCTCGGGCTGAGCGCCGCGGACGTGGTCGCGCAGACGGCACCGCAGACGTTCGACATCTCGATCTGGCAGCAGCTCGCGCCGTTGCTCGTCGGCGGCGCGGTCCGCATCCTGCGCGATGAGGTGACGAACGACCCGGTGCGTCTGCTGAGCGAAGTGCACTCCCGCGGCGTCACCGTCCTGGAACTTGTCCCCTCGGTGCTCGGGGCGCTGCTCGACGAGGGCGTCCAGCGCGCGGCCGGCCGGCCGTCGCTGCCGGCGCTGCGCTGGGCGATCCTGACCGGCGAGGCGCTGCCGCCGGAGCTGTGCCGGCGCTGGATGCGGTTCTATCCGCGGGTCCCGCTGCTGAACGCGTACGGGCCCACAGAATGCTCGGACGACGTGACCCACCACGTGCTGAATTGGCCGCCATCCGCGGCGGCGACGCGCGTTCCGATCGGCCGCCCGATCCGGGGCGCTCGCCTGTACGTGCTCGATCGCCACCACCAGCTCGTGCCGCAGGGAACTCCGGGCGAGTTGTACGTGGGCGGCACCTGCGTCGGCCTTGGCTACCTGGGAGATCCCGCGCAGACCGCGGCGGCGTTCGTGCCGGACCCGTTCCTCGGCGGCGAGACGCTCTACCGCACCGGTGACCTCGTCCGCCACCGCGGCGATGGCGCGCTTGAGTTCATCGGGCGGATCGATGACCAGCAGAAGCTTCGCGGCATCCGCGTCGAGCCCGAGGAAGTCGAGGCCGTCCTTGCCCAGCACCCCGCGGTCGGCGACTGCGCGGTCACGGTCACCGAGGCGACCGATGGGACCCGGGTGCTGGCCGGCTACGTGACCCCGAGCAACGGCGCGCTGCCGCCGAGCGCCGAGCTCCGGCGTCACCTGCGAGCCCGGCTACCGCCGCACCTCGTGCCATCGACTATCACCGTGGTGTCCGCGGTTCCGCGCAACCGGAGCGGCAAGGTCGACCGCCGCTCACTGCCGACCCCGGTGCTCGATCGCAACGCGTACGCAGGACCTCGGGTGGCGCCGCGAACCCGCGCCGAGCGCGCGGTGGCGGCGATCGTGACGTCGATCCTGGACCACCAGGTCGGGATGTTCGATGACTTCTTCGAGCTCGGCGGGCGCTCGCTGGAGGCGGCGCGTCTGTCCGCCCAGGTGCGGACCACGCTCGGGGTCGAGCTGCCGCTGTTTGAGATCTATCGAGACCCGACCATCGCCGAGATCGCGCGCTTCGTTGCGAGCAGCGCGGGTTGGCCGGACGGAGCGTGAGCGCCATGGACATGCCCTTCATCGGCAAATGGTCGCTGGCGACCGCGGCCAGGGACGCGGTCTACGCAGACCCCAGCTCGGGTCAGC
Organism: Streptosporangiaceae bacterium; assembly: GCA_050698735.1. Classification (GTDB taxonomy): domain Bacteria; phylum Actinomycetota; class Actinomycetes; order Streptosporangiales; family Streptosporangiaceae; genus Palsa-504. The sequence continues at coordinate 8,602 of JBOHCG010000265.1, forward strand.
TGATGGTGGGCACGGCGCCGGCCGCGGCGCAGGCCCGCTTCAACGCCTACGGCACGCCTGCGAGCTGCATCCTCCAGGCCACCGGCGGCAAGTATGTCGCCGCGACCACGCAGGGGGGGCGTACCACCTTCGCGGCGACGCTCGCCCGCGGCGCGAGCCCGGCGACGTTCGCGATCACCGCCGGCTCCGGCAACCAGGTGTCGGTGACCTGGCAGGGCCCCCCGGCGCAGGCGTGGTCAGACGCCAAGGGCGCCCTTGCCGCCGGTTCCGGTCCCGGCGCGCAGTTCGCCCAGACGATCGTCACCCCGGGCCTGGACCAGCTGGCTCCGCAAAGCGGCATGGACATGTCATGGGTGTACCTGGCCGGCCTCGACCTGACGAGCTTGCTGCAGCTCTCGGGGGTCGACCTCACCGGCGCCGGCCTGGCAGGCGCGGACCTCTCCGCCATGTCCCTTGACCAGGCGATCCTTACCGGCGCCGACCTGTCCGGTGCCAAGCTCGGCATGGCCACGCTCGGCAGCGCGACGCTGCAGAACGCCGTGCTCACCGGGGCGTACCTCAACGGCGCGGTGATGAATGGCATACAGGCGAACGGGGCGATCCTCAGTGGCGCGAGCGCCAAGGGCGTGTCGCTCAACAACGCCAGCCTTCGCGGCGCCAAGCTGATCGGGACCAACCTCTCGGGCTTTGGCAGCAGCATCGTGCAGGTCGACTTCACCGGCGCGGACCTGACGTCGGCCGTGTTCACCGCGGCGAGCGTCCGCACGCTTACGCTCATCGACGCCAACCTGACGGGCGTGCAGCTGAGCAACCCGCCCACGAATCCGTCGATCGTTCTGTCCGACGCGACGGTCAGCGCCAAGACCAACCTGACCCGCGCGCACCTGCAGTACGTCGACCTGAGCGGCCACGACCTCTCGCACGTCCTCATGACGCACGCCGACCTGACCGGCTCGAAGCTCGACAACACGAAGCTGATCGGCGCCGAGATGGGCTACGTCAACCTGACCAAGGTCACAATGACCGGCAACATCCCGATGTTCGGGGCCAATCTTTCGAACGCGACGATGACCGGAGCGAACCTCGCAGGCGCCCAGCTCGGGTCGATCAGCGTGCTATTCCGCGTCGTCGACGATTCATCCGGGCAGCAGGCCTATACCGCATTCCTGAACGCGCTGAACGCCGGCGACCCGACCGGGGTAATCGCCGCCTTCAAAGCGGCCGGGGTGACGCTGACCGCGCCGGTGTCGGTGCTGGCGTCACCGTCCGCGCCCGGGCGCGTGTGGACGGTCAGTGCTGCCCAGAGCACCTACACGATCCGGCTGGAGACGATTAACGCCATCGCTTCGCTCGCCACCTACCAGCCCCAGACCGCCGCCGTCCTGGTCAACGCGTACATGAAGGACGCGATCCTGACCTCGGCGAACCTGTACAACGTCAGCGCCTCCGGCGTCCAGCTGTACGGCAAGGCCCTGCTGGACGGGCAGGCGATCCTCGAAGGCG
>JBOHCG010000266.1:0-10094 GCA_050698735.1 Streptosporangiaceae bacterium
CCGGAATACCAGGCGGAGCCCCCGGCCGCGTCGACGGCCGCGAGCTGCCGGTAGGCGATGTCAGGGGCCCGCGCGGCGACGGCCGCGATCGCGTCGGGGGCGGCCAGGCCGCCGGCCATCGCGTCGAGCAGTTCACCGCGCAGCCGCGGGTCGGTCGTGCTCTGGCTGCACACCGCGCCCGCTCCGGCCCGGACCGCCACGCAGCGCGCGGCCACCGCCATGCTGGCCGAGGCGATCACCGCGCCGACCGCGCCGGTCCGCTCGCAGCGTCCCGCCAGCGAGAACGTCATGGCCTGACCGCCACCACGGTGACCTCGACGAGCCATTCCGGCCGGGCGAGCGCGGACACGACAAGGCCGGTGAACACCGGGTACACGCCTGCCATGCGCTGCCCGAGCACCCGGTACACCGGCTCGCGGTGCCTGATGTCGGTGAGGTAGACGGTGCAGCTCACCACGTGCTCGACGGCCGCGCCCGCCTCGGTTAGCAGCGTCTCGATGTTCGCCATCACCTGCCCGGCCTGGCCGGCGGGATCCCCGGCGTGCACGCTCTCGCCGGTGTCGAGGTCCTGCGGCACCTGGCCGCGCAGGTAGACGGTGTTGCCGGCGACCACCGCCTGGCACAGGTCGTTGTCGAGCCGCTGCTCCGGATAGCTGTCGGCGGTATTGAACGGCCGGATCCGCAGGTGACCGCCGACGGTGATGGGCTCAGTCATTTGCGCACCGCGTCCGCGACGCCGGAGTACCTGGCCACCAGGTCCAGCGGGCCGCTGAAGTCGTAGTTGTTATAGACGGCGAGCAGGTGCGAGAACGGCGGCGACTGCGCGAACAGCTGGAACGTCAGCCGGTGCCCGGCGTAATCGGAATTGAGCAGGTCACGGGCCAGCGCGAAGAGCTTGCGCCGCTCCTCGGCGGGGATCTCGCCTAGGCGGAAGTACTTCCGCAACCACTCGCCCGCGCCGGGGGTGTCGAACATGGCCTTGCTCGGCATCAGGCTGACCTGGCAGCCGCACAGGTCGCGGAGGACGTGCATGACCCCCGGCAGCTGGGTGGAGGCGAAGACCCGGCCCGCGTACATCATCTGCTGGTTCGGCATCAGCAGCCCGCCCGGGCTCGGCTCGGCGAGTTCGATCGCCGCGGTCAGGTGCGCGTTGACACCCTCGCGGTAGCAGGCGATCTGCGCGATCTTCTCCCGCACGCCCTGGTGCATGGTGACGCCGGTCGACCTGGCGCTGGCGTAGGCGACGCCGAGCAGGAAGTCGGCGAACCGCAAGTAGCGCTGGACGTACGGGAAGATGCTGTACCTGTGCAGGGTCGCGCGGATGAACGCCGCCGCCTTGGTGTGCCGGTAGAAGAAGACGTTCTCCCAGGGGATCTCCACGTTGTCGAAGACGATCATGGTGTCGATCTCGTCGTACCGGCTGGCCAGCGGGTAATCGTCGGGTGCGCGCCCGGCTGCGAAGGCAGAACGGCAGATGTGCTTGATGCCGGGAGCGCCCATGTCGGCGAGGAAGCCGACCGCGTAGTCGCTGAGCACCTCGTTGTTCCACTCGCCGATGGTCGGCTTCACGAACGCCTGGTTGGCATACGCCGCCGCAGTCTCGAACTTGGCGCCGCACACCACGATGCCGCTGTCGGTCTCGCCGACGACGTGCAGCAGGACGTCGGGATCCTGGTCCTGCGGCCGCATGGAGCGGTTGCCCTTGGGGTCGGTGTTCGCCGAGACGTGGAACGGGTCAAGCAGTTGCGCGCGCCGCACGTGATGGGCGATGTTCGCGGCGAACGCCGGGTTGATCTCGTTCAGCACGTTCTGCCCGTCGAACAGCGACCACATCTCGCCGACCGTCTCGTCGCCCACCCGGGTGACCACGCCGCCCGCCTCGTCCAGGATGGCGTCGACCGACGCCCGCTTGGCCCGCCAGTCCTCGCGGGTGTGCGGCGGCCGCGAGGTGGTCGCGCACCGCTCGGCGGTCTGCTCGTCGATGTAGGTCAGCAGGCCGGCGGTGCCCGCCTCGTGGCCGAGGTCGTAGATCCTCGCACGCACGTTCACGATCGGCGCGAACGCCGGGTGCGTGGCGACGTCCTGCACCCGCTCGCCGTCGATCCACACCTCCCTGCCGTCGCGCAGCGACTCGACGTAGTCCTTGCCGGTTCTCAGCATTCCTCGCTCCTCGACTCGTGGCGGAGTTGGATCAGCGTACCATTTTATTAGTCCATCGGTATACTCCATTGGCATGGCGAACGAAGCTCAGGAACGGCCGTCCGGTGACGTCGGCGAGGTCATCGCGGCGAACCTGCACCGGCTCCGTACCGCCCGCCGGATGTCGCTGGCCACCCTGGCGGCCCGTGCGGACGTCGCGAAGGCCACGCTGGCGAACCTGGAGCAGGGCCGGGGCAATCCGACCATCGAGACGCTGTGGTCGCTGGCCCTCGGGCTCGGCGTGGCCTTCAGCGACCTGCTCGAAGACCGGCGCGAGACCACAGTGGTCGTGGTCAGGGCGCTGCAGGGCGCGCGGGTACGCGGGTCGACCCAGGGCGGGAAGCTGGACCTGCGGCTACTCGACCGGATCGAGCGCGGCGGCCTGGTCGAGGTCTTCGACATGTTCCTGCCCGCCGGGACCGAGCACCTAGGCAGCCCGCACGGCAGCGGCGTGGTCGAGCGGGTGTTCGTGCACGCCGGGACGATCACGGTCGGCCCGGCCGACGACCCGCTGACGCTCGGCCCCGGTGACTTCGCCAGGTACGGCGGCGACCGGCCGCACGTCTACCGCGCCGCGGCCGAAGACTGCCACGGCGTCCTGCTTGTCGGCTACCCGCCCACCTGAGCCGCCGCCCCCTTACCGCTCCTGCAGGCGCTGCCAGGCGTCGTGCGGGTCGTAGTGCCCACGGTGCACGGCGACCTTGGCGAACCGGGCGTCGCCAACCAGGCGGATCACCGGGCCGTCGGCGTCCTCGGCGTCCTTGCGGCCGTAGATGGCCCGCTTGGCGAACAGCGCGCCGCCCTCGTCGATGACGTGCGCCCCTTCGGGGACGGTGATGATCAGCTTGCCGCAGAAGGCGTTGATCTCCAGCGTGATCTCGCGGCCCGGCAGCACGGCATCGGACAGGTTGACGATCAGCGCGCCGAAGCGCGCGGTCAACCGGGTGCGCCGGCCGGCCACCCATCGCCCGGACCGGATCACCTTGCTGAACCTGGCGGAGACCTCGGCTCGGTCCGCCACCCCCGCGCTGGCCTCGGCCGTGTCGGCGGGCAGGTCACGGGTGAGCGGGGCAAGCTCGCCGAGGGTCTTAGCGGCGTAGACGGCGTCGAGCCGCTCCGCGTGCTCGGTCGAGGTCAGCCGGCCGGTGGCCAGCGCGCTGCTGAGCACGGCCGCCGCGGCGTCCCGGTCGGCGTCCGAGGCGCGCAGCTCAAGCTGCCCCTCGTCGCGGGCGGGCTTGGTGTCGGACGCGGACGGAAACGAGCGGGCGTCAGTCATGACCACATCGTAACGGCAAACCGAGCTAAACGCGATATGTCTCGTTGCCTTCCCCGGGCCCGCGCCGGACACAGTAACGTGAGGTTCCGTGACCGCGGTCCTTGATCATCTTGCCATCGGCACGCCGGTACTGGCCGACGGCTGGGACCTGTTCGGCGGAGTGCTCGGCGGGCGGTGGGCCTACGGCAGCGACTCCGGGGGATTCTGGTGGGGCCAACTGGAATTCGCCGCCGGCCCCAAGATCGAGCTGCTGACGCCCACCGGCGAGCCGGGCAGCGGCTTCCTCGACCGGTTCCTCATCGCCCGCGGCGCGGGACCGCACCACCTCAACTTCGCGGTCAACGACATCGAGAGCACGCTGGCAAGGATCCGGTCGTCGGGCATCGAGCCGGTCAGGGTCAACCTGGCCGACCCGGACTGGAAAGAGGCCTTCCTGCACCCGCGAAGCGCGCACGGCATCGTCATCCAGGTCGCCCAGCAGGGCGGCCCGGCGCCGCTGTCCGCACCGCCGCGTGACCTCCCCGAGCCGGGCCCGGCGACTCGCCTCGATCTCATCGAGCATCACGTTGTCGATCTCGGCGGCGCCATACGGCTCTTCCGTGACGTCCTGGATGGCCAGCTCACTGAGTCAGACGCGGAGACCGCGGAACTGGCCTGGCCTGGTGGCAAGCGGATCAGGCTGGTTCGCGAGGACGGCCTGCCACATGGCGGCGCGCTGCACCACATCCGGTTCGCCCGCGTGCACGGCATCTTCAGCGCCCGGGACCGCGATCGCGTCTGCCTGCTCGCCAAGCGCCTCGGCACGACCGTCGACCTGGAGCTCCTGGCTGCGCAAGAGTGATACCACTGCTCGTTCGGAAAAAGATTCTAAAAATTATTCAGAACGGGCAGTGGTACCACACTCCAGCAGATGGCAGGGGCCACCCCGATTAACCACAACGCACCCACAAGGCACTCCCTCCTCGGGAGCTGGAGGCGCCGAATCATTGTGGATACTTACCTCCCATCCGGCGGGGGGTAAGTATCCACAATCCTTGCGGGGGCTCGCGGGCGGGCGCAGGGCGGGGCAGGGCGGCGGGTGCTTCAGCTGACGCTCTTGATCCGCCAGACGCCGATCGAGGCCGCGATGGCCACCACCGCGGTCGCCCCGAACAGGGCCGGGTAGCCGGCCAGCGAAACCAGGGGGGCCGCGATCAGCGGGCCGATGGCGTACGGGCAGCACGAACGGCAGTGCCAGCACCACCATCAGCACCACCATCAGCACCGCAAGCACGATATAGCCGGTGACCAGGTCCTGGTCGAAGACCTCGACGACCAGGACCGTGCCGAGCACGAGGCCGAGCGCTAGCGGCATACCGACCCAGCCAGACACCGTGGCGCGCTGCCGCACCGGCACGTGATCGGGGACGGCCGCGCTCAGGCTGGCGTACTCGCCGTTCTGGAAGACGCCGAACAGCAGCCACAGCAGGGTCACAGCCACCACCGTGCCCGCCTTTGCCATCAGCGCCAGGCAGACGGCGGCCAGCAGGACCATGACCAGCGTCCACCTGTGCCGGCGGCCGCTGAACCGGCCCAGCCGCCGGCCGTGCGCGGTGCGGTCGGACAGGGCGCCGACGACCGGGGTGGCCAGGGCGGAGGCGACGGCGTTGATCGCGGTCACCACCCCGAGTGCGACGATCTTGTGCCTGGGCGTGATGTCCTGCAACTGGAGCGCGAGCATGACCTGCGATGGCGTCTGGTTCGCCATCCACATGCCCAGGCTGGCCAGGGTGAGGCCGACGATCCAGCGGTACCTGACGTGCTGGGTCGGCTCGGCCAGCGCGAGCGATCCGACGTCCGGCTGGCCGATGGCCTGATTCCTCATGGCACCTCCGCTACCATGGACTTCGCGCGGCCAGGGGTTCTGCCGCGCTGCGGCGCCATGGCCGGATCATGACGCATCCCGGGCACATCGCGGTAGCCGGCCGCGGCGGAGGTTGACCTCCGTCAGGTTGCTCGCATCCATCGTTCAAAATCCGTCAGCTGACCGATGTCTTGTACTGAAAGTTGCAGCACCATTTTCATGCAAGCGGTACCGAGCATTTCAGCAAGGCGCTCGGGACTCCCGGGAGGAGTCGTGAAAGTGGCCAGCGCTCCTCCCGGGCCTGCTCCACCGGCCCACTGAGGAACCCGATGAACGCGATGGCGCCGACACGTCCGACTGAGTTGCGCCTGTGCCGTGTCCGGCTGACCGCGGGCCCGACCGCGGCCGGCGAGGCTCGCGGCCAGATCCGGGCGGCCATCCGGGTGTGGGACATCTCCGTGGACCCGGACGTCGCAGTCCTGCTCACCAGCGAACTTGTGACCAACGCCATCACGCACGAGGCAGGCGCGACCATCACGCTCGCCATGACCTGCTCCCGCGACCGGCTGCGCGTCGATGTCCACGACACGTCGCGGTCCATGCCGGTGCTTGTCGAGGCCTCGACCGAGGCCGAGACGGGGCGGGGTCTGATGCTGGTCGCCACGCTGTCGGATGAGTGGGGCTGCTACAGCACCCCTGCGGGTAAAGCCGTGTACTTCACGCTCGCGTTCCACCCCGATCGGGCCGAGGGCGGCGAACGCGAACCCGCAGGGGGTTCAGATGTGGGGACGGTGAACCGTGTGCCCCCCCGGCGGTTCACCGTCCCCACTGCCCGCAACTGCGAGCCCTGAGCCCCTCCCGCGCTACTTCGAGGCCTGGCGCAGCGCTGACTCGCGGGCGATGTCTATCCGGGAGTTCACGTCGAGCTTCTTCAGGATGTGCGAGACGTGGGTCGCCACCGTCCGCCGCGATAGCATCAGCCGGGCGGCGATCTCGGGGTTGGACAGGCCCTCCTCCACGAAGGCGGCGATCTTGATCTCGGTCTGGGTGAGGCTGTCCCAGCCGCTAGTCGCCTTGCGGTGCTTGGCGTGCGGGCCGCGGCGGATGCCGTGGCCGCGGAACGTGGCCTGCAGCCGGGCGACGTCGGTGGCCGCGCCCAGCGAGGCATACACCTCCACGGCATCGCTGAACGCGGCTCGTGCCTGGCCGCGGTCGTCGTCGTCGACGAAGTACCCGGCGGCCGCCTCAAGCGCCTTTGCCCGCAGCAGCGGCCTGCTGGCCTCGCCGTAGCGCCCGGCGGCCGCGAGCAGCCTGGTGGCGTCGTGGTCCAGCAGGCCACCGCAGTACAGCGCGTTCGCCTGCCGGTGCGGTATCGTCGAGTTGGCGGCGAGGTCGGCTGCCCGGCCCGCAACGGCCTGCGCGGTCGTCGAGTCGTCGGTCTCCGTGGCTAGGCGGACCGCGTCGGCCAGCAGGTCTTCGATCTCCTTGGGTTCTGCCGCACCGTCGTCGAGCGCGTCTGTCAGCGCTCCCAGGGCCTCGGGCAGCGCGCCGGCCTGCTCGTGGTCCAGGCTCCGGGCCAGCGCGAGCGGGCCGATCACCCGGTTCTGGATTCGCCCGGTGTGCGCGACTGACGCGGCGAGATGCCGCCGGGCGGCGTCGATCTCCCCGCGGTGAAAGTCGATCACGGCGGCAATGCCGAGCTCGTTGCAGACCGCGGAGGGCTCCTTCAGGTCCTCATTGACGGTCTCCACCTCGGCCAGCGCGTCGTCCCACCGCCCCGATTCGAACAGCAGCTGGCCGAGGGCTCCGTGTGCCTGCGCCAGCCGGACCGCCGTGCCGACCTGGCCGGCCAGGTAGCGCGCCTGCCCGGCGGCGGTGATTGCCTCCTCGTACCGGTCCAGGTTGCCGAGCGCGACGGCCTTGTTGATCTGCAGCAGCAGCCGCAGGTCCGTCAGGGCCGGATCGGACTGGGTCACGGCGAGCGCGCGGTCGAAGAGCGGCAGCGTGTCGACTATGTGCCCCTGGACCCCGGTGACGAGCGTCAGCACGTGCAGCGCCCATCCCATCGCCCAGCTGTCGTCGGCCTCGGACGCCGCCTCGAGCGCACTGGTGGCGACCCGGCCCGCCGTTTCAACCTCGCCGAGGTTGAAGTGCACCCGCGCGACGAGCATGAGCAGCCGGGCGCGGTGCTTGGCGGAATTGCCTATGGTGGCCAGCGCCCGGTCCAGGGTGGCCAGGGAGATCGCGGACGATCCCGTCCGTATCCGGCACTGCACCAGCGTGGTGTGCAGGTCCACGAGCAGGTCGGGCTCGGTGACATGCTCGAGCGCGTAGGTGACCACCTGCTCGGCCGATGGGATATCACCGGTGCGGTACAGCGCGTCGGCGAGTCGGCAGGTCAGCCAGTCGTGCTGGGCCGAGCCGGCCGGGGAGCTTGCCACGGCCCTGGTGAGGAGCTCGGCCGCGACCCCGGGCGCCTGGCCGACCAGGGTGTCCGCGGTGCGGGCCAGCCAGTCCAGCATCCACTCATCCATCGGCTCGGCCGCCCCGCCCGCCGCGCCCACCGCGCCCGGCTCGCCTGGGCCTGAGCCGCCGACAGCCCACAGCAGCTGCCTGGCCACCCGGTCGGCAGGAGCGCCGGCCACCGCGAGGGCGCGCCCCGCATCGCGGTGCCAGGCCGCACGGACCGATAGCGGCATCTCGTCGTAGAGCGCCGCCCGGATCAGCGGGTGCCGGAACCCGAGGCCGTGCCCTGACTCGGCGAGCACGCCCGCGGCACATGCCTCGTTAACCGCCGGGATCAGGTCTGGTACGCCACGGCCGAGCACGGTCGCCAGATCGCGCACAGCGAAGTCGACGCCGAGCAGGGCCGCCGCCCGCAGCACATCGTGCACGGGCCCGGTCACGAAGCCGAGGCGGTCCGCTATCGCCGCCGACAGCGAGCCCGGCGCGGAACCGCTGACCAGCTCGGCGGCTCCGGCGGCGGTGATGGTCAGGCTGGAGCTGCGCGCCAGCGCGGCGACAAGCTCGGTGACGTAGAGCGGGTTGCCCGCCGCCCCGTCAGCGAGCTGCAGCAGGTTATCGTCGGGCCGGCCGCCCGCCAGCGCCGCCACGAGGTCGGCCACTGCCTCCCCAGTGAGCGCGGTGAGCTGGACCCTGGTGGCATCGCCCGCTACCCGCCGCAGCGCCAGGAGGTCATCCCGCTGCGGCACCGGGCGCATCATCCCGACAAGCAGCAGCGGCATCTGCCGTGCCGATCTCGTCAGCCGCGCCCACAAGGTGACGCTGGCCTGGTCGGCCCACTGCAGGTCGTCGATGACCAGGATGGTCGGCCGCACCGCGCACTGCTCCGTGACCAGCGCGAGCAACTGCTCCGCCAGCACGGCCGGCACGTCCGTACCGCGGTCGGCGGTGGCCTCACCGCGCAGCAGCCCGACGATCGCGGTCCGCCGGGGGTTCGTCGCGGGCTCGCGCACCCGCAGCGCGTCAAGGAACGGCAGCAACGGCAGCGCCTGTCCCAGTTCGTCACCGGCCCCCCAGAACACCTCGCAGCCGACCTCGGGCGCCTCCGCCGCGACGGCCCGCACCAGCGAGGACTTGCCGATGCCCGGCTCACCCTCGATGAGTACCACCGCGCCGCCGTGCCCCCGGGCCACCTCCTTTATCAGGCTTCTCAACAGTGCCATCTCGCTGTCGCGGCCGACGAGCGCGCCGGCCGGGGTCACCGGAGGCATGGAGCAAACGTTACTACCAGAACATCTAGGTAACAACCTGGCCTTTTTCCGGACATTAATTCGGGCCTAGCGGCACCTTCGGGAGGTGCCGCTATCGGCCGCCGCTGCGTCCGCGGAAACTTGCCTTGCACCTTGCAATGCAGGAATTAATAACACTTTACCTGAGTCTCGAATTAAATATTTCCCGGAAAACGAACTTGAAACATCAAATGCCAATTTTGGTCCGGAAAAAGAATGTCGAGAATGTGTAGTCGCCGGTTTACTGTGGGTATGGATCTGTCGAAAGCAGGAGATTTCTCCACCCGGCCTAGGTGGCGCCGGACAGGTGGGTGGAGAGCAGGGCCACAAGCTCCTGACCTTGATAAATGCCATGGAGGCATCATGAGCATTCGGCGGACCATCATCATTCCCGCCATCCTGGCACTCAGCACGGCCGGGTCAATTCTCGCCGGCTCGGCGCTGTCTGCAGCGGCCGTTCAGGTGCCAGCGGCAGCCACCTCTACCGTGCACCCCAGTATCTTCTACGAATCGTGAACTTACCTAGTGCACGACGGACGGGCCTGCTGCCGATTCTCTGAATCTGCGGCAGGCCTATGCTGTGATTACCATCGGCCGCAGTCGGTTGTGTAGCGTGATGTCCGGCCAGGGGTGCGGACGGTCGTAGGCTCCGTGCCAGACAACAACTCCAGACGCTTTTCTTGCTATGGTCACTTTCGTCATGGAGTGCACAGCAGTCGCAGAAATTAGCAGTCTCCACCATAGGCACCATCAGGCTCGGCGCGTGTCAACGATCCCAGTTCGGCAGGTCGGTCGCGCCGTCGTAGCCCGCGAGTACCCGCCAAGGTGGTGAGCATCTGCAGCCAGATAGATAGGCATCCGCCGGACGGCGATCGTGGTCCCGGCAGGGGTCGGCGGGCAATGCCATGGGCTTTAGGCGTTTGACTGGTTGTGGGTAGTTCTCGTTTTTGGTTACTGCGGGTAGTTTCCTTCCGGTGGGCATGCCGGAGGCCGGGGTGTCGCGCCGGCGGCGGCCGGGTCCACG
>JBOHCG010000267.1:0-10080 GCA_050698735.1 Streptosporangiaceae bacterium
GCCCGTCCCCCCAAACCCCCCTGACCCCCCTGACCGGGAAACAGCCGCGCCAGCAGCCCGAGCCGGCCCAGCGCCCTGATCAGCTCCCGGTTCACATGTCCCGGCGCACCCGCCTCCGCCAGAGGCCCGAGCTCCTCCGCCGCGAGCGCCGTGACCTCCCGTACCAGGTCCTGCTGTTCGGCCGTCAGTGCGAAGGCGGTCACCGCGTACCTCCCGTCGGCTCGCCCGATGCTGGCTCACTCAACACGGGGGGCCGCCAGCGGGCGTGCGCCGTCCGCGGCACACCCGTCCGGATCAGCTCAAGCCGCGGCTTCGGCCCGTCCGTGCGCCCGGCCTGCGGCCGCCGGCTGCCCGCGGCGAACGGCATCGGCCAGCTGGCCCCGGGCCCCGCGTACCCCTGCTCGGCGGCGGCGTGCAGGGTCCACTGCGGGTCGTACAGGTGGGTCCGGCCGAGCGCGCACAGGTCGGCCCGGCCCGCCAGGATGATGGAGTTCACGTCGTCGTAGGACGAGATCGCGCCCACGGCGATCACCGCGACCCCGTACTTGCGGCCGATCTCGTTGCGGATCCGGTCCGCGTACGGCGTCTGGTAACTCCGCCCGAAGGCCGGCCTCTCGTCGCTGACCACCTGCCCGGTCGACACGTCGATGCCGGCCGCCCCGTGCTCGGCGAATGCCCTCGCGATCTCGACCGCATCCTCGATGTCCAGCCCGCCTTCGTGCCAGTCGGTCGCCGAGACCCGAACGGTCATCGGCCTGTCCTGCGGCCACACCGCCCGGACCGCGTCGAAGACTGACAGCGGATAGCGCAGTCGGCCGGCCAGCGAGCCGCCGTAGCCGTCAACCCGCCGGTTGGCCAGCGGGGACAGGAACGACGACAGCAGGTACCCGTGCGCGCAGTGCAGCTCGAGCACGTCGAAGCCGGCCCGTGCCGCCGCCCGCGCCGCCGCCACGAACTGCTCCCTTATCTCCTCAAGCTCCGCAAAACCCAGCTCGCGCGGCGTCTGGCTCCGCGCCCCGTACGGGATCGCCGAGGGCCCGCAGACCTCCCAGTTACCTTCCGGAAGCGGATCGTCCATGCCCTCCCACATCAGCCTCGTCGAGCCCTTGCGGCCGGAGTGGCCGAGCTGGATGCCGATCTTGGCCGCGCTCCGCTCGTGCACGAACGAGACGACCCGCCGCCAGGACTCCTCCTGCTCGGCCGTGTAGATCCCGGTGCACCCCGGCGTGATCCTGCCCTCGGGCGAGACGCAGACCATCTCGGTCATCACGAGCCCGGCGCCGCCGAGCGCCTTGCTGCCCAGGTGCACGAGGTGGAAGTCGCCGGGCACGCCGTCGCGCGCCGAGTACATGTCCATCGGCGACACGATCACCCGGTTGGCCAGCTCCAGCGGCCCCAGGCGGAACGGCTGGAACATCGGCGGCCGCGCCTGCGTACCCGGCCCGGCGGCGAACCAGCGGTCCAGGTCGGCCACGAACTCGGGGTCGCGCAGCCGCAGGTTGTCGTAGGTGACCCGGCGGCTGCGCGTCACGATGTTGAACGCGAACTGGCGCGGATCCTGGTCGGCGTACTGGCCGATGTTCTCGAACCACTCCAGGCTGGCCTGCGCGGCCCGCTGCGTGGAGGCGACCACCGGCCGGCGTTCCGCCTCGTAGACGGCCAGCCCGCCGGCCACGCCGTCTTGCTCGTGCAGGCAGGCGGCCAGCGCCAGCGCGTCCTCCATGGCGAGCTTGGTGCCCGAGCCGATCGAGAAGTGCGCGGTATGCGCCGCGTCGCCGAGCAGCACCACGTTCTCGTGCCGCCAGGTCTGGCACCTGACCGTGCCGAACGAAGTCCACCGCGAGTTGTTGGCGACAAGCTCGTGCCCGCCGAGCACCCCGGCGCACAGCTCGCGGATGAGCTCGATCGAGGCCTCGTCGCTCTGACCCGGCGCGAGCCCCTCGGCCGCGGCGTCGCCGACCCCCGCGCGCCGCCACACCTCCTCGTGCATCTCCAGGATGAAGGTGCTGGCGCCCTCGCTGTACGGGTAGCCGTGTACCTGCATGATGCCGGCTGGGGTGTCCAGGACATAGAACTTGAACGCGTCGAAGACCAGGTCGGTGCCGAGCCAGATGTACCGGCAGCGCCGTCGCTCAATGTCCGGCGAAAACGTGTCCGCGAACCGGGCCCGGATCGCTGAGTTCGCCCCGTCCGCGGCCACCACCAGGTCGTAGCCGGCGGCCAGCTCCGCCGCGTCCGGTGCCTGCGCGCGGAACAGGATCCGCACCCCGAGCTCGGCGCACCGCGCCTGCAGGATGGCGAGCAGCCGCTTGCGGCTCATCGCGGCGAAGCCGTGCCCGCCGGAGGTGAACGTGCCGCCGCGGAAGTGCACGTCGATGTCGTCCCAGCGGGCGAACTCGCGGCTCATCGCCGCGAAGATCCCGGCGTCGGCGTGCTCGATGCCGCCGAGCGTCTCGTCGGAGAACACCACGCCGAAGCCGAACGTGTCGTCGGCCGCGTTGCGCTCCCAGACGGTGATGTCGTGCCTGCGATCAAGCTGCTTGGCCAGGGCCGCGAAATACAGCCCGCCGGGCCCGCCGCCGACCACCGCGATGCGCATGCGTGTACCCCAATCCGTCACCACGATCATATGCCGGATTTTCTACGACCGTCAACAGAACGCACTACCGATCCATCGAACGCTAGGGTTCAGCCATGACCATGGAGCGGATCAACCCAGCAGAACTCGCCCGCCCTTCCGGTTTCTCGCACGCGGTGGCAGTGACCGCCACCCGGACGGTGTACCTGGCCGGACAGACCGGAACAGGCCCGGACGGCACGGTCGTCGTCGGCGGCATCATCCGCCAGTTTGAGCAGGCCCTAGGTAACCTGCTCGCTGCCCTGCTGGCGGCCGGCGGCCAGCCCTCCGACCTCGTCAGCCTCACCGTCTACCTGGTCGACGTCGACCTTTACCGCGCCCGCGGCAAGGAGATCGGCGCGGCCTGGCGCCGCCTGGTCGGGACCGACTACCCAGCTATGGCTGCCGTCGGCGTGACCCGCCTGTGGGACCTAGAAGCCCTGATCGAACTCCAAGGCATCGCCGCACTCGGCTAACGTGGAGGGAGAAACCAGCGTTCGTTCGTAAAAATTAAATTCTTTTTTTATCCAGAACGGACGGTGGTTGATCGCCGCGCTCAGCCTGCGAGGTACATGGCGATCACCCCGCGCGGCCGCAGACGGGCACCCGGTCCGCCGCGGCGCTCAGCCGGTGATGACCCGCTGGACATAGCCGCGGGCCGGTTCCTCGAGCAGGGCGCGCAGGGTGAAGAAGACCTCGGCGGCGCGGATGCCGATCCAGCCGTCAGGCAGCAGTTCCGCGGGCAGCCCGGGGTCGAGGTACGGCAGTCGCCGCCAGTCGGTGAGCGCCCGCACGTAGCCGGTGAACGCCTCCCGGCCGCCCGGCGCGCCGCGCTGCCAGCGGCGCAGCGCGGGCTCGTGCGCCTCGGTGAACGCCTCGTACCTGCGTTCGAGCTCGTCCAGGTCCCACCACAGCCGGATCTTTTCCGCCAGGTCACCGAACGCCCGGTGATCCGCCCGGAACAGGTCCGCGTAGGAGTCAAGGTCGAGCCGACGCAGCGTCTCGGCCGTCGCGTCCTGCAGGTGGGCGGGCACAATCCAGACCCCGGGCGCGACCATGCCGAAGCCGAGCCCGGTCAGCTCGGACCGCAGCACGTGCCGCCGGTGGCGCTGCGACTCGGGCACCGAGAAGACCGCGAGCAGCCAGCCGTCGGCCAGCGTGCCCCGCTGCTGCCGGAAGATCCTGGCGTCGCCCTCGCGCAGGATGGCCAGCGCCTCGGGGGAGAGCTGGTACCCCGCCGCGCCGTCGTGCCGGCGCGCCTGCAGGATGCCCCGCCGCTTCAGCCGCGAGATCGCCGAACGCACCGCGGGCTCGTCCACCCTGAGGTCGCCGAGCAGCCGGACCAGCGCGGCCACGGACAGCCAGCCGCCGTCGGACCTGCCGTACAGGCCGTACACGGTGACGATCAGGTGCCGCAGCCGCGCCGACCGGGCGCCGACATCCCCGCCCGGTTCGTTCGTTTCCGCTACGACCGTCACCAGGTGACGATATCAGTCCTTGATCTCGCGCAGCCGGCCGGTTTCGACTTCGTAAACGAAGCCGCGGATGCACCGGATCCACCCTGAAGCCCGGATCCACCACGATCTCCTGGCCCGACGGGACCCCACTGGTCTCGTCGCCCGCTCCCGTCCCGTCCTTCACTTGCGGTTGGCAGGCACGCGGATCGTGACGGAAGATCTGGGCCTGACGGAACTTTGGGCGCCGAATCTGGCGCCTTATCCTCCGCCAAGCCCGGATGTTCCGCCATTTTCGGCCACTCCGACCTTCCTGAGACGGCCGCCAGGCTGTTCAGGCGGCGGATACGGTGAGCTCGGCGGGGTGGGCGAGTGCAGGCCCGCCACGGCCAGCGCCTGGCCGGTCTCCACCGAGCAGCTGATGGCCTGGTCGTCGATCTTGCCGTGTGCCCGCAAGGTGATCACCGCCTGCCCGGGATCCTCGCGGTAAGCGTCCTTCAGCGGCTGCTGTAGCGCGCGCAGTTCTGTGCTGTCCATGGCTGCACTCCTTCGGCGGCGGGCCGGTGACCTCCCCTCACGATAACGGCAGCCATTGCAGCCAGGTGCCGTGGCTGTCGGCCCGCGCGACGGGATGACCGTCGCGGGCCACGACGCACTGCAGTTCGTCCCGGACCGGGGTGCCCGTCCCGGGCAGGATGCCGGGCGCCTCGCTGGACAGCCAGACGACGCCGAGCCCGCGGACCGTGCGGACGAACTCCTCTCGCTGGTCAACGGCGACGTAGTACAGCACGGACGTGTGGTAGACGACAAGCGTGGCACCCTCCGGCGCCCGCGCCACCAGGGCAGGCAGGTCGGCGACCAGATCGCCGCGGTATACCGCTGGCGGGTCGCGGCGGGCGGAGGCGATCGCTGCCGCTAGCCGCTGCGCGCGATCGCTCTCCCCTGGCCAGACCAGGCAGGAAAGCCAGCGCACGTCGTCGTCGTCGGTTACGTCGAGCGGGTTCAGGTCGAGCCCGGCCCGCCAGGCGACGTCTGGGACCCGCGACGGCAGCGGCACCTGACCGCGGGGCTGGCATCGCAGGGTGGGGGCATCCGGGTCGCGGCCGGCCAGCAGGTACCCGCCGTAGTCGTAGGAATAGTGGTCGAACAGCAGGGTGAGCCCGGCACTCGCGCCGACGTCGATAAGCGCGACCGGCTGCGGCAGCCGGGCCAGGGCCGGAAGCAGGACGGCGCAGCGCGCGGGCTCGTTCGTCTGCGTGCGCCGGGTCATGATCACCTGGGTGAGTTCGGCCCCGGACCGGCTGACGAGCCCGCGCAGCGATCCGATGACCGGCGGGGCGCCGAGCAGGTACCGCGCCGCCGCGAACACCAGTTGCGGCTGGCGCTTGCTCGGCGGCAGCGACGCGATGAAGCCCAGCACGGCCGCGTCGTCGGCGACCGATTCAGCCAGCGCCTCGTACGCCGCCGACCGGCCCCGCACCTCCCGCCGGGCGAACACCCGGTAGCTCTGCGCGACCGCCGACGAGAGATCATTCCCGGCCTGCGTCACACCAGCACGCTATTCCACACTGATGGCGGGTGACGCTGCTGGCCCTCTCGTATTGCGTTATGGCAACGAGTGGCACGGTCCTGCACCTGCCCGCGACCGGCGGCCAGGTCCTGGAAGCTGGTCTGCAGGCACGGTCGGCGGCGCTGCGGGGCGTCGACGGCCCAGGCGTGATAGTGTCTTCGACCGACCAGGTGTGGGCCGACCCGAGCGTGCAGACCCTGAGCAGTTACCTGAACGCCGTGGCCACCGGCTACGGCGCGGGAGTGGCCCACAGTCCGTCGGCCAGTCCGGCCGTTCACCGCGACCGTGCAGGCCTACCTCGCCCACCTGCACGAGTCCGGCTTCGCCGGCGCGCCGGTCGCGGCGCGGCTCGAAGGGACGTGAGATGACCGACCGAGCGACGGTGAGCCGGTGGCTGGCGCGCTACGAGGCCGCGTGGCGGGCGGCGGGCACCGAGGGCCTGCCCGGGATCTTCACCGATGACGCCAGCTACCGGCAGTCCCCGTACATGGAGCCGATCGTCGGCCTGGACGCCATCAGGCGGATGTGGGAGGAGGAGAGGGAGGGCCCCGACGAGGTCTTCACCCTCGCCACGCAGATCGTGGCTGTCGACGGTGCGATGGCCGTGGTGCGGGCCGAGGTCGGCTACTCCGATCCGGTCAGCCAGGAGTACCGCGACCTGTGGCTGATCCGGCTCGGCGAGGACGGCCGCTGCAGCTGGTTCGAGGAGTGGCCGTTCTGGCCTGAGCAAACTCATGCGGCCTCCGTTACGGGCGGCTGAGCAGCTCCTCTAGTTCCGCGATGGCCTGGGCGTTGTCCCGGTAGTGAATGGCGTGAATACCCGCGTGGCGCGCGCCGGTGACGCACAGCTCGATGTCGTCGAGGAATGCCGTCTCGGCCGGGGAGACGCCCAGGCGGGTGCAGACAAGCGCGTAGATCCGCTCGTCCAGGCCGAGACGGTCCCTGATGGCCCGGTGGACGTCCTCCTCCGTGACCGTGCCGATGCTGCCGCCGACCCAGGCGTCGTGCATACGGTCCTCAAGGCCCCCGGCAGGCAGCCCAAGCCGGGTCTCCCACTGACGGGAGACGTCCAGGTCAGGGGTGATCTCGAGCACTCCGCCGATGTCGAACACCACCGCGCGGATCGTCACGACGCCTTTTACCTCTCGTGGTCGCGGCCATGATGGATAGTGTCGATTGTGCTCGGTGGCAGCCGTGACCTGCGCACGGCGCGGAACACGTTCTACTGCTACGCCGTGCCGTTCATTTGGATCAGCCGTAAGCCCGGGGGTGCGAGCATGCGGGTCACTGCTGGACGCCTACGACCACGACGCGGACCTGGTGGTGCTGCGCGACCTGTCCGGCGCGATCACCGAGGGACCGGGCTACAACGTGTTCGCGTTCACCGCCGGCCGGTGGCTGACGCCTGCCGACGGGACGCTGGCCGGCATCACCCGACGGACGGTGATCGAGCTTGCCCGCGACGCCGGCAGCGGGTGGAGCAGGGCAGGCTGACCGCCGATGATCTGTTCTCGGCGGCCGAGGTGCTGGTCACGTCCACGGCCGGCGGGGTCATGCCGGTAACCGTGATTGATGGCAGGCCGGTCGGCACCGGCGCCCCCGGGCGGCTGGCGCGGCGGCTGCAGGACCTCTACTGGGCCAGCCACTCCGACCCGCTACTCCACCCCGGCCCGCTACGACGCGCCCGACTGAGCAGGCCCGCCCCAGCCCCGCCCACTCCCGGCTACCGCCACTCCGGCAACTGCTGCAGTGACCACGTGTTGCCGTCAGGATCGGCGAACCGGACGAACGATCCCCACGGCTGGACGTCCACCTCGCTGGCCTCCACCCCGTGCGCCAGGAGTTCCTGCCGGGCGGCCGCCGCGTCAGCGACCACGCACTGCACGCCCTTCTGCGAGCCCGGTGCCATCTCGGTGATCCCGGTGCCGAGCACGATGGAGCACGCCGACCCCGGCGGCGTGAGCTGCACGAACCTCAAGGTCTCGCTGACCTGGTAGTCGTGGTCGGCGTTGAACCCGACCTGCTCCACGTAGAAGGCCTTGGCCCGGTCCACATCGGTCACCGGGACAGCAACCAGCTCGATCTTCCAGTCCATACCCGGGAACGCTATACGCCGGCCCGGCACACCGAGGGTCCGACATCCTCGGACGCCGTATTACGGTGCTGCAACGGGCGAAACCAAACGCGGGCACGCACCGTCAGATCGGCATGAAAAAGCGGGGAGCGGCCGCCGGACTGGCGGTGACGGCGGCGGCCTTGATGGTCGCCGGGTGCGGATCGGCGCGGCCGGCGGTGCCGGAGGCGCCCGTCATCGTCCATGGCGTGGCCTTCAAGGAGCCCATCGTGAGCCCGCGCCCGTACGGCGCGGCGGACACCGCGTTCGGGCTGAGCGTGCTGGGCGCCTGGTGCGCCACCGATCCCAGCACCAACCTCGTGCTGTCCCCCTCCAGCCTGGCCAGCGGGCTCGGCATGGCCTACCTCGGCGCCCGCGGCGGCACCGCGCAGGCGATGGCGGGCGTGCTGCGCCTGCCCGCGACAGGCGGCCAGGCGCTGGAGGCCGGCCTGCAGGCACGGTCGGCGGCGCTGCGCGACCTGGACGGCCCGGGCGTGACGGTCTCCTCCACCGACCAGGTGTGGGACGACCCGAGCGTGCAGACCCTGCGCAGTTACCTGAACGCGGTGGCCACCGGCTATGGCGCGGGTGTGGCCCACGCGCCGCTGCTGAGCAACTCCAATGCCGCCACCAAAGAGATCAACCAGGCGATCGCGACCGCCACCCGCGGGCACATCCCGGAACTGCTGGAGCCAGGCATGCTGCAGGACGACGCCTGGGTACTCACCGACGCGCTCTACCTCCAGGCTGCGTGGGCCACCCCGTTCCAGGCCGAGCAGACCTACTCCGGGCCGTTCACCACGGCCGCGGGCCGGCAGGCCAGCGTGAATTACATGCACGGCGAGGGGTACCGCGTGTTCCAGATGGCCGGCTGGACGGCGGTCTCGCTTCCGTACCGCGACGGGAAGCTGGCCATGGTCGCGCTGCTGCCACCCTCGGGCGCCGCGTCCTGCGCCATGCCCGCCGCGTCCGCGCTCGGCACGATGACGACGACGCTGACCGGGCATGCCTCGGCTGCCGGCCTCAGCGAGGGCGACGCTATCGCGCTGCCCAAGGTGAACCTCAGCACCCGCGTCAGCCTCAAGGACCTGCTGAGCCGCCTGGGCATGGGTGTCGCGTTTACCTCGGCCGCGGACTTCAGCGGGCTGTCGCCGCAGGCGTGCTGCATCGGCCTTGTCGAGCAGGCCGCCACCCTGCAGGTCGGCGAGAAGGGCACGGTGGCCACCGCGGCGACCGCGGTTGGCATACTGCCAAGCTCGGCGCGAGTAGCGTCGCGCCAGATCACGTTCGACCGTCCGTACCTGATGCTGGTGACCGACACCAGCACCGGCGAACCGCTCCTCATGGCCAGGGTCGCCAACCCCGCCGCCCGTTAGCCTCGCATGCGCACGTCGGAGGTTACGGTCGCGCCCCACTCGGCGGGGCTGACGTCCCGCGCGTGCGCGGCGGAAAGCCAGTGGTGGCCGTCGAGGTCGAGGACACCGTACTGGCGCTCCCCGTACACGGGCCCGACCGTGATCGCGGTGGGAACCGCGCTGGCCGCGTCCATCTGGGCGATCGCGTTGATCACCCAGAATGCCACGGCGGTCCTGCCCGCTGAGATCGGTGTCCTGGACGCGGGATCCGGCCTTCACCTCGAAACCGATGACCTGGCCGTCCCAGGTCTCAAGAACGAGATCAACCTCGTCCCCGTCCTGCGTAAGGAAGTAGGCGGCCGTGGCTACCTCTTCCGACCAGCTCACCTGCTTGAGGATCTCCTCCACGGCGAACGTCTCCACGAGATGCCCGAACTCGGTCAGCACAGCGGGGTCGCGGCTGGCGAGCTTCGCCGCGCTGAGCCCGAGCAGCCAGCCGGCCAGCCCCGAGTCGATGACATGCACCTTGGGATACGCAGCGATCCGCTTGCCAAGGGTTGTTCCCCATGCGGGCAGCCGCTGGATCATGAAGGCCGCCTCCAGCAGGGTCGCGTAGCGGTTCGCCGTGCTGCTTTCCAGGCCGACGCCTTGCCCGGCTTTGGATATGTTGAGCATCTGGCCGGTCTGCGCTGCGAGCTGGCGGAGCAGCCGGGGAAGCGCCTCCCGTTGTCGTACCCTGGCGATGTCGAGCACGTCCCGCATCACGACGAGGTTCACGTAGTCGGCGAACCACGACGTGCGGGCCCTGGCCGTCAGGCGCTGCAAGATCATGGGGAAGCCGCCCGCCAGGATGCGATCCACGTACTCATCCCTGGTCACCGGGCGTGATGGGATCTCGGGCAGCCTGGCCGGGTCCGCCCAGAGATGGTCGATGAAGTTCTCCCTGTGCCCGTTGAGCTCCCCCTGGGACA
>JBOHCG010000268.1:0-10073 GCA_050698735.1 Streptosporangiaceae bacterium
GGCCGCAGGCCGCCGGCCGCCGGGCGCCGGGCGCCGGGCGCCGCTGCGGCTTGGTCTCTCGTGGGCGGGTGGGCTGAAACACATTGACCCGGCCATGCGGGCTTCTGTAATTTGATATGGATCGAATAATTGCTTGCCCGCATCTAGACTTGGCCGAGGTGTTCGTTGCCGAAGATCGTCGTTCTCGTTAAGTACACCCCCGACCTCACGTCCGATCGTAGCTTCCTGCCTGACGGCACCGTTGATCGGGCCGGAGTGCCGGGCAGGCTGTCGGAGCTGGACGAACACGCCGCTGAGCAGGCGCTGCGGGTCCAGGAGTCTTCCGCTGGCTGGGAGCTGGTTTACCTGACGATGGGGCCGGACGGGGCTTCGGACGCGCTGCGTAAGGCGCTGTCGATGGGCGGCGACGCGGCCGTGCACGTCCGGGACGGTGCCCTGCACGGATCCGACGCGTTCGCCACCTCGCTGGTCTTGGCCGAGACGATCAAGAGGATCGGTTTCGACCTGGTGGTCACCGGGATGGCGTCGACGGATGCGGGGATGGGCGTGGTGCCGGCCCTGCTCGCCGAGCGGCTCGGGGTCCCGCAGGTGACCTTCGCCGGGCGGCTGTCGGTCAGCGGCGACCAGGTGGAGATCCTGCGCGACTCCGACACCAGCTCCGAGACCGTGACCGCGCGGCTGCCGGCCATCGTGAGCGTGACCGACCGGACCGGGGAGGCCAGGTACCCGTCCTTCAAGGGAATCATGGCAGCGAAGAAGAAGCCGGTCGAGACCTTGGGCCTGGCCGATCTCGGCATAGACCCGGCGCTTGTCGGCCTGGCCGGCGCCCGCACCACGGTGCTCTCGACGACCCGGCGCCCGGCGCGGTCCGCTGGCCAGCTCGTCAAGGACGACGGCGACGGCGGCAAGGCGCTGGCCGATTTCCTCGCCGCCCAGCGGTTCATCTAACCTCGCCTGCCGCGGCCGGTCCCTGCAAGCCAACCGGGCCAGCAAGAAGGAGACTCATGTCCGTAGTCCTCGTGGTCGTCGATGCCGTGGACGGTTCGGCGCCAAAGCCCACGCTCGAGCTGCTGACGCTGGCGCGCCGGATCGGCTCGCCAGCCGCGGTGGTGTTTGGCCACGACGCGAGCCAGGCCGTCCCGGTGCTGGCCGAATATGGTGCGGCCGACGTTTACCTGGTGCCGGACCCGGGGGTGCTCGAGCATCTCGTGGTGCCTAAGGTCGATGCGCTGGAGCAGATTTCCCGGCAGATCGGTGATCTGGCCGCTGTGTTGCTGACGGCGAGCCCTGAGGGCAAGGAGATCGGGGCCAGGCTCGCGCTGCGGCTTGACTCGGGTTTCATCAGCGACGCTATCGACGTCGAGGCCGGCGATCCGGGTTCCGGTCATGCCGTGATCGCCACCCAGTCTGCGTTTGCCGCCTCCTTCACGGTGACATCCGCGGTCACCTCAGGCGTGTCCGTCATCGCGGTAAAGCCGAACGCCACCGCGCCCGAGCAGAATCCCGTCGAGCCAGCCGTGCACGAAGTCGCCGTCGAGCTTTCTGCCATCGCGGCGGCCACGACGATCACCGATCGCACGGTCCGCGAGGCCTCTGGGCGGCCGGAGCTTACCGAGGCCTCGATCGTCGTCTCCGGCGGGCGCGGCCTGGGCGATGGTCAGCACTTCGAGTTGATCGAAGGGCTTGCTGACCTGCTCGGTGCCGCGGTCGGAGCCTCGCGGGCGGCCGTCGACGCGGGCTGGTATCCGCACAGCAATCAGGTGGGCCAGACGGGCAAGACGGTTTCCCCGCAGCTCTACCTCGCGATCGGCATCTCGGGCGCCATCCAGCACAGGGCCGGCATGCAGACCTCCAAGGTCATCGCCGCGATCAACAAGGATCCAGAGGCACCGATCTTCGACCTGGCCGATTTCGGCATCGTCGGCGACCTGTTCAAGGTCGTGCCCGCGCTCACCGAGGAGATCGCCCGCCGCCGCGGCTGAGTCTCACAGGTTGTCACGCACGAACCGGATTCGCCGTTCATCGGCGGCGGAGTGGAGCGCGGCACGGACGGAGGCGGCGGGGTCGCCGTGGTGATAGGCGCGGTAACTGGGGTTCAGTCTGGGTACTGGGTGGGCCGGCTGAGGTAGCTGCGGCCGGAGGGGGTGGTCCAGCGGAACCAGCCGCGGGCTCCGGCGTCTTCGAGGTGCCAGCCGGGGGACTGCTTGTCGCGGTGGTTGGCGCGGCAGACCGGGCCGGCCTGGCACAGGCAGGTGAGGCCGCCTTGCTCGTAGGGCAGGCTGTGCTCGTAGTCCGACTGCGACTCCGGCCGGCGGCACGGCGGGAACGTGCAGGCGGTGTTGAGGATTCCGGTCAGGTGCCGGAGCATCACGCCGGGATCGTGCCCAGGGGCCTGGTGCCGGTGATCGCACGGTCCGGCGAGGCCTTCCAGCGCGAACACCAGTTCCCGCTTCCCAGCTGCACCTGATCCGCCGCGCGGATCCTGGCCGTTACCGCGGGCCAGTGTGGCCAGGTCCAGCCGCATCGTTCCGTAGCCGCCGGGCGGACCGTGATCGTCGCCGGGGAGGTAGACGGGTCCGTCGCGGGCGGATGTGACGGGTGGTGCAGGGTCGCGTCCGGCTGGCCGACGAGGCGGGGGACGGCCGCAGCCGTGTGCGACCGGCCGGCCGTCCGGGCCGGTGACGGTGAGGCACCAGGTGGACCGGGGGTGGCGGGCGGCCGCGGCGAGGAGCTCGCGGGACAGGGCCGGGTCGATGGCGCCCAGCCGGGACAGCATCCCGGGCCGCTCGGCGAGCCCGAGCGCAGTGACCAGCGGGACGGTCAGGTTCACCCGGGCCGCGAACCCCTTCGGCACCGTCCCGGGCACCGCTCCCCCGCCGGTGTCACCACCACCGGGGCTGGCGCCGTCCAGGGGGTCCAGTGCGCCGAGCATTTCGAGGTAGGCAAGGACGCGCAGCTCGTCCATGTCGCCGGGCAGGCCGGCGGCGCGGAGCTCGCGGGCGCGGATGTTCAGGTTCTCACTCGCGGCCAGAACGGCGGCCGGCGGCAGCTCCCGGCCGGCGATCATCGCGTTGCCCGAGCCCTCCGGGAGGACTTCCACCCGGCGGGTCTTTGCGGCGTCCTCCCGGCGCTTGGCCGCTGCTTTTGCGTTGACCTTGATGACCGCGCGCGCGATACGGTCGCGTATCATGCCCCAGGTCATCTCCCCGACTCCCGGGTCGCCGAACAGGATCGCCTCGGCGGCCCTCGCCTCGGCGGGGGTCAGCAGATTGCACTGCCACGCGATCAGCCGGGCCTTCGCCAGGTCGATCACGCCGTCCCGCAGCGCGGCGGAGGTCCTGGGCAGCTTCGCGGTCAGCGCGTGTGCGAGCCAGATGAGATCACCGGCTGCCTGCCGGCTCAGCCGCAGCTGGACGGCCAGCTCAGCGGCCGCGTGCTCATTGCAGGCCTCCGGCATCCGGCCCGGCAATTTCAGCTTGCAGCCGGGCTCGGGGCGGCGGCGGGCGAACTCCGCCACCGCCGCCAGCAGCTCCCACGCGGCGCGGGACTCCAGCCGCTGCCGCGCCCCGATCAGGCCCATCAGCTCGTCATCGTTCACGCCCTTGAAGGCCCTGTTCGGGCCGGAGGCCTCATCGGCCCGCTCACCCAGCAGCGGGTCCGGCGGCCAGGTGTCAAGCGGGGCGCCCTGCGCGAACGAGGCCGCCGGGCTGCCGCTCGACCCGATGGTCGGCGCTGCGCCGGGGCGGTGCGCGTAGCCCTCCCGGCAGACCCCGAGCTCGATCATCCGCGCGGTCGCAGCCGCGTCTTCGGCGCCGTCCGCGTCGATCTGCGCGGCGAGCACCTCGAACGGCACGCCGGCCAACTCCGGCGGCGGCCCGCAGCCAGGGTCGGAAAACCACTCCATATCCTCGCCTGGCAGGCACTCATCGTCCACCCGGGCCGCGCAGGCCCGCTCCCAGTCCGCGTCGTCCATCCAGTCCGGCGTCACCAGTCCGACCCCGGCGAGCGGAACGTGTCCCGGCACGGGAACGTGCGGGACGGACTCGTCGTCTCGCCCTGCGCCCGGAGCCGGTTCGGGGGCCATGCACCACCGTCCGTTCGGAATAATGGCTTAAAGATCTTGATTGACAAGGTCCACTATCGAACATAATATCGCCATCAGGGACCCGGGGCAACGCGACACGCCAGCAGAGATTCTCGCCGCGAAGAGCGGCAGTGCCCGGTCAGGGCTCGGGCGTCAGCCAGTCGCGGAGGATCTCGTCGTTGTGCTGGCCTGGGTGGGGGCTGGGCCAGCGGACGTAAGCGCGGGGTGCTTTCATGCGCTGGAAGGGGCCGGTGACATAGGTGGTGATGTCGGTGTTCGGGATGCGGAGTCGGGCCAGGGCGTCGTGGGCCCAGAGGCCGGCGTCGGCGAAGAGGTCGGCTATTTCCTGCACGGCGGCGGCGGCCAGGCCCGCGGCCTGGAGCTGGCGGGCGGCCTGAGCTGGGGTCAGGGTCTGCGCCCAGGCGGCGATGACCTGCTTGAGCTCGGCCACGGCCTCGGCGGACGGCGGGCCGGCTACGGCCTCGGCGGACGGGGGGGCGGCCACGGGCTCGGGGGACGGGGGGGCGGCCACGGGCTCGGGGGACGGGGGGGCGGCCACGGGCTCGGGGGACGGCGGACCGTTTGCGCTGATGCGCAGCTCGGGCACGCCGAGCAGGCTCGCGGCGGCGTCCCAGTCGGAGGCGTCCTCGAGCTCGACGGCCAGCCAGGCGTCCTGGCCGGCGGCGGCGAACACTCCGGACAGGTAGGAGCCGGGTATCTCGTTCGGCTCCGGCCAGACGTCCCGGCCCGTTGCCAGGGCCTCGAGGAACAACGGCGCGAGCATGACGCCGCCGGCCTCGGCCTGGGCGATCTCGGTGTGGCTGCCCTGGCCGGAACGGTCCCGGTGGGCAAGCGCGGCGAAGATCGTGATGAGGACGTGCGCCACGGCCGTGTAGTCGAACTGGGAGCCGTGCGGCGACCACACCCGGGTCAGGCCCATGAACCCGTTCACGTTCGACCCGTATGCCATCGCGGTGGCCCGCCGCCCGGTTCGGCCGTACCCGCTCACCGAGACCCAGATCAGGCGGGGGTTCATCTCGGCCAGGGACTCGGGTGTGAGGCCCCAGCTGGCCATCACGCCGGTGGCGAAGTTGTCGATCAGCACGTCGGCCTGGCGCACCAGTTGGCGGAAGGTCTCCAGGCCTTCCGGGCTCTTCATGTCCAGGGTCAGCGTGCGGCCGCTGCGGGAGTACGAGGAGAACAGGGCGCTGACCGGTTTTCCTGCTGGGTCGAAGGCCTTGGGCAGCCCCGGGATCCCGGGCAGCCGAAGGGGATCGGGCCGGTCCGGCGATTCGATCTTCACCACGTCCGCGCCCATCTCGGCCAGCGTCGTGGCGCTGACGTTGCCCGCGATGGCGGTCCCGAACGACAGCACCTTGAGCTCGCCAAGCCGCGGCCCGCTGGGCAGCGTCCAGGGCTGGCTGGCCCGGGTGGCGGCCCACCGGCCGCCCAGCAGTTCCTCGTCGTGCTCACCGAGCAGCGGCGCCTCCCGCCGGTAGCTCAGCAGCGGCGCCGAGGAGCGCAGCGGCCGACCCGGAGCGCGGAACGGGCCGGTGTGCGGCCGGTCGTGCTCGACCCAGAAGTCGCGGCTGGCCAGCTGGGGATCCTGGGTGACCTGCAGGATGGTGTTGACCGGCGCGCACGGCACCCGATGGGTCAGCGCCAGGTCCCAGAAACCTTGCATGGTGAACGGCGCGAGCAGTTCCCGCACCCTCGGGATGAGCTGGTCAGCTCGGGCGAACCGCTCGACCCGGTCACGCAGGGCCGGATCGAGCAAGTCCGCCGGGCGACCCACGATCTCCAGGAACCCGTCCCAGTGCGGCGGGTTCCAGATCAGCATCTCGATCTGGCCGTCGCTCACGTCCCAGATGCCGGTCGGCGGCATGGACGGCCCGCGGCTGCGGGAGCTGACCGAGCGGCCGACCATGGTGTAGTAGCTGACCGCCGTGGACTCCCGGTAGGCGAGCAGGTCGTGCAGGGACAGGTCGATCACCTGGCCGCCGGCCTGCGGCCGCTCGCGCAGGGCGACCATGATGCAGAAGGCCGCTTGCGCGGACAGCTCGTCGTAGAAAGGGAAGGCCGGGATCACCCGCGGCGGGCCCTCGGCGGGCCCGATCGACCACATCCCGCCGCTGTCGGCGTAGGCGGTCAGCTGGGTCGCGCGCCGGTCGCGCCAGGGCCCGTCCAGGCCGTACGGCGTCAGGCAGCAGATGACGGCATCGGGCCCGGCCCAGGACAGGCGCCTTGTGTCGGGGTCCCAGCCAGGGACTGGCTGCCTGGGCGACAGGGAGATCACCACTACGTCGCAGCCGGCGGCCAGGCGGCCGAGTTCGGCCACGGCGGCGGGCGCGGTCCAGTCCAGCTGCACGCCGCGCTTGTTGGCGTTGTAGTAGGCGAAGGTCAGGCTCGATTCCGGGCCAGGTACCCCGGCCGCGAACGGCGGCCGCAGACGCTGGCGGTCGCCGCCCTTGGGCTCGACCTTGACCACGTCGGCACCTAGGTCCGCGAGGATCTTCGTGCCGTACGCGGAGAGCTCACCGCCCAGGTCCAGGACCCGGACTCCATCCAGGGGCGAGGTCATCGTGGCCCGATCAGGCGAACGGGTCGGCGGCGAACGTGGTGGCGGTGAAGAAGTAGGGCGCGCCGAAGGTGTCGGCGGGGTCGGCCGCCAGGACCTCGGGGGTCAGCCTGCTGGTGCGGACCGATTTACGGCCCAGCCAGTCCTCGGCGGCGTCGAGATCCCGGACGACCAGGGTGATCCCGTAGATCATGTTGCCCCACCTGGCCACGTGCTGGCCCAGCGGCGTGGTCGGCTCGAGCGGCTGAGCCAGCCGGAGCAGCGCGTCGCCGAGGTGCAGGATCTCGAACCTGGCGCCCTCGGCGTCATCGGTTCCCGCGTGCACGCGTTCGGCCTCGAACAGCTCGACGTACCTGGCCACGGCCTCGTCAAGGTCCCTGACCCCGAGAGTGACCCAGCCCAGCCGCTTGATGCCGAGAGGGTGCACCAGCTCCCACTGCTTGACGTGCGAGCTCCAGTTGTCCTCCAGCCGCGGATCGCCGGGCATCTCCATCCCGCACAGCTCGACCATCAGGCCGTAGGTGTCGCGCGGGTTGGGATAGAAGTAGATGGTCTGGTCGTCCATCTTCTCGATCTTGCCGCCGCCGGGGGCGCCGATGTAGACGCCCTTGGCGATCAGGTCATTTCCGAGCCCGGGCAGGTCGTCGACCTTGTAGCCGACGGAGTGCAGGTGGCGCCCGAACTTGGTGTAGAACTTGCCCACCGGCTTGGTCGGATCGGCGGGCATCTTGGGCCCCATGGTCTCGATGCACAGGTCGCTGATGACGACCAGACCGGCGTAGCGATCCTCGACCGGCAGGTAGTTGGGTTCGTCGATACCCATGAACAGCAGCCCGCCGAAGACCTCCTGGTAGAAGCGGTTCAGCTGGGCCACGTCATCGGTCATGTGGACCGAGTGGATCATCGTTCCCAGGCCGAACTTGCCGGTCTTGAGCCGCTGGCGCTCCATGGAATCTCCTTCGGGTAGTGGTGTTTCAGGCGGCGGCCAGTTTCAAGCAGCCAGCGCGGCGGTGATGCGCTCCCTGTGGTAGCGCTCGTCGCCGATGTCGAGTTCCCAGTGGCGGCAGCGGCGGGTGAAGAGCTGCACGTCGAAGTCGAGGATGAAGGCGATGCCGGCGTGCACGGCGTGCGCCCGCTCGGGGGCGAGTCGGGCGGTCAGGCTGGCCTGCGCCTTGGCCTCCGACACCGCCTTCCCGGCCGGGAGGCCGGCGTCGAGCAGCCCGGCCGCATAGCGGACCATCAGCGAGGTCAGGTGGCTGTTGATGGCGATGTCCGAGCACAGGTACTGCACGGCCTGGTAGCGCCCGATTGCCTGGCCGAACTGCGTCCGGCGCTCGGCGTAGCCCACCGACAGCTCGAGCAGGCGCTCGGCGGCACCCTGGATCTGCGCGGCGCGCAGCACGGCGGCCCGGTCAAGGATCGGCTCGAGCAGCTCCCATCCTTCGTGGACCTGGCCCAGTATTTCCTGCGGCCTGGCGCGTACCGCGTCGAACGTCACGGCGTACAGGGGATAGCCGGCCAGGTTGGGCAGCCTGGTCAGCTCGACGCCGGGCGCCGTGACGTCGACGAGCGCCAGGGTGATGCCGGACGCGGCAGCCGATGACGGCGCGGTGCGCGCGGCGACGATCAGGTGGCTGGCGGAGTTGGCGTAGCCGACCAGGATCTTGCTGCCCTCCAGCCGCAGGGTGCCGGCCGCCTCGATGATGCCCGGCATGGCGATGGATTCCGGGCCGAAGCCGGTGTCATCCTCCGCGAGGGCGGGCGTGACGATGCTCGTCCCGGCGAGGACCGGTTCTAGGAGACCTAGAGCGGCCGGGGTCGCGGCGGCCGCCAGGATGCCGGCGCCGATCACGGCCGACTCCAGGTGCGGGACGGGCGCAAGGGTGCGGCCCATGGCCTGGTAGATGACGCTGAGTTCGAGCACTCCCCCGCCGACGCCGCCCACGGACTCCGGGTGGTCGATCCGGAGCCAGCCGAGGTCGGCCATCTCCGACCAGAGATCGGCGGCGAATCCGCGCTCGGAGGCCTCCCAGGCGCGGACCGCGTCGATGGTGCTGCGGGCCTCGAAGAAGCGGCGCGCCGTGTCGGCGAGATCGACTTGATGCTGCTCGAGATCGATGTCCATGGCCTTTTCGTGTCCTATCTCGGTAGCCCGAGGCCGCGGGTGGCGAGCACCATACGCTTGACCTGCGGGGTACCGCCCGCGTGGTTGCGGATCGAGGTCCTGAACCAGGCCTCGGGGCCGCCGTTGGCCACGTCGATCGGGGTCCAGCGGGATCCCAGTGCCAGCTGGCCCACCCGGCCGACGATGAGGTTGGTGAGCTCGGCGAACCGGGTCATCGACTCCTTGCTGACCACGGTCCCGATCGCGCCGGCGAACGCGGGCGGGCGGCCGCTCTGGATGTTCGACAGGGACTCGTAGGTCAGCAGGCGTTCGGCCTGCACGATCAGGTCCATCTCGGCCAGTTGGTCGCGCACCACCGCGTCGTTGATGAGCAGCTTGCCGTTGCGCCTTGCCGTCTTGCAGCAGGCCACGATCTTGTCCAGCTTCTGCTGGGCGTCCATGTAGGCGGCGCCGATGTTGCCGCCGTAGAACCCGCCCATGATCAGATCCCAGCCGCGGCCCTCCTGGCCGATCATGTTCTCGTGCGGCACGCGCGCGCCGTCAAGGAAGGTGTGATTCTGCCGGCCGCCGCCGATGTTGAACAGCGGGCCGAACGAGACGCCTGGCTGGTGGATGGGCAGCCCGAAGATCGTGATGCCGCGGTGCCTGGGGGCGTCTGGGTCGGTGCGAGCCGCGCAGTAGAGCATGTCCGCGTGGGTGCCCCAGGTGGTGAACGTCTTCTGCCCGCTGATCACCCACTCGCCCCCGTCGCGAACCGCCCGGGTGGTCAACGAGGCCAGGTCAGAGCCGGCCTCCGGCTCGGTGTAGCCCTCGGCCCAGAGCACCTCGGTCCGCTGGATGGGCGGCAGGAACTTCTGCTTCTGGGCCTGCGTGCCGCCGCGCAGCAGCGCCCCGGCGGCCAGCCCCCAGCCGATGGCGTTGACGACCGGCGCGTCACGGTAGGTGAACTCCTCGGAGAAGATCAGCTGGTCGATGGGCGGCCTGGCGAGCCCGCCGTATTCCTTCGGCCAGGTCAGGCCGATCCAGCCCTTGGCCGAGACCTTCCTGGTGAAGGCGACGGCGAAATCCCAGAAGTCCTCGTCCTCGCACCACTCGGTCGACTTCTCCCACTGGGGCGGCAGTTCGGTGTCGAGGAAGTCCGTGACCTCCTCACGCCACTGGTTCTGCGCCGGGGTGAGCTGCAGCTCCATGACCTCTCCTCAGCTCGGCACGAGGTTACTTATAGAATTATCGAATCTTTACCTTACCGTCAATGGTTGGCTCCGGGGGGGGGCCTGCGGGGGTCA
>JBOHCG010000269.1:0-10064 GCA_050698735.1 Streptosporangiaceae bacterium
ACCGGCCCGTCACCGGCACGGCACGCCGGCCGCCGCCATGCCCGGACAACAAGAACTACGCAAAGTAACCATAGAGGGGAACCGCCCATCCAGGCCTAAATGCCTAAACCCCGAGGCATTGGGTCTATGCCCGCAGCAGGTACGTGGCGACGTCGGATTGTGCTTGCGGTGGCAGGCGTCGCAGTTTCTCCATAACGACTAGACCTGGTTGGCCTTGTGCAGCGGCGAAGGCCATTGCGTTTCTCATAAGCGTCCCCAAGACCTTTGTCAGCTCGGGTCTCCATTCAGCCCTCAGCTCGCCGTCCGAGCCTAGCGAAAGCGCATCCGGAGCGAAGGCTGCGACACATTCCATTATGGCACTGTTGAAAGGATCATCGATTAGATAGTAGAGCAGATACGGAACCCGAATGAATAGCTTGCGCAGGAAGGCCTGGACACCTGGATCCAGGAGGGGCGCCGCAGAACCTGGGAATTCGCTTTCAGGGAACACGACCGCCACGCTGCCTCGGAGGGATTTGGCAGCGTGCGGGTCATTCTCTAGCCGGTTGAGGGTATTCCCGATCCTCTCGATGGTCTGCGGTGTCCTGTCCTGGGCGGTGAACCTCCACATGTGAATCCCCGCAGATGCGCCGTACAGGAGAGTGGACCTGTTCCGTGGATGTCTGTCAGGCAGTGGCTGGGTATCTTGCAGCAATAGCTGGCTTGTCGCAGCGAGCATGCGGATCACGGCGGGGTCGAGGAGCGGATTGTCGCGAGGATCCGCCAGATCGTGACCAGGCCAGACCATCGGCGCGATCCTGTCCTGTCCCGTGCCTTCAGGCAGGAAAAGCATCGGTCCCTGGAGCGCCGCAGCCAGCTCGTCGGAGGTGACTTGGCCGTGTGCCATGATCGTCACGGGATCGAAAGCGCCGGTGCGGCGCAGATCGCGGATTGTTTTTACAAGTGTGTCAAGGACCGGATGCGGAAAGTCTGCCGACATGACGTCATCCGCGCTACCGAGGAAGATCGACTCGTAGTCTTCCTTCAGGAAGGCGATACCCATTTCATGGTTGCGGTCATCGTCCATCCTGCTGGCCTCGCGCCCGAATTTCTCAAGTAGCGGGATGAATACTACTTCCGGCTCGCTAGTGTAGAGTGCCAAGTTAGCGATGTGCGGGAACTTGTCGAATGCCTCTTCTGCAAGGTACTGGACCGCGACATCATAGGCGATCCGGTAGAACTCGCTTGGTGCTTCCTCGTTGAGGATGTCATCGAAGGAACGCGGGCCCACCTCCACGAGTACCCCGCCGGGTCCCCTGATCTTACGATGGCTTGTTATCTCCGCGTAGAAGGCCGCGCCTTCCATGATGCTCAGCGGAGTGATGCCATGCTCACCGGCGCGCAGTAGCGAGTCGAGGAGCGGCTGAACCAGCGGCAGATACCGGGCTCTGGACGCATTCACAGCGTCAAGGTCGGCGCAGTCTCGGGCTGCGGCGGCAACCGCATAGAACCACTCACGTGACAAGTCGTACGCAAAGCCGGTACTGACCAGCTGCAGACGATGAGTTGCCTCGTGCGTCACTGCTTCGTAGAAGACGAGCTCATCGTCGCTGAATCCAGCCGGATCTGAGCTGATCAGATCCGCCCACTCCCGGTGTCTGGCGAAGATCCGGATCGCGCCCGTGGCCCAGTCGGTGTCGGCGACCTTGCCGATTTCCCCACCTATGGGTCCGCCGCCATCAAGCAAGACACCGACTCGTTCTGTAATCACATCGCTGTCTCGCTGTCACGCTACGTAATTCGCCTCGCCTTGGAGACCGGGCCTCAGGCGCCCGAGTGGCCACCCCGATCACCAGCACCGGCCACGACATCGGCCGCGGCAGCGCGAGGATACACCAGACGCCGCCAGCAGTGCCGGACTGCCGCGTGGATGGTGATGCCCATCATGGCCTACGGCACCCCGGGGCGCCCGAGTTCCAGTGGCCGCCGGACCGTTACCCGCTGCCCGCGCCCGCGTTCGTGGCGTGGCAGTCCGGACAGGGTGCGCTCGCGAACGTGGCACTCGACCGGGCCCTCGCCGATGACTCCAAGTACTCTATGGCACTGCTGCTCCGGCAGGTGATCAACGCGGGAGCACCACCATCGATGGCAAGGCTGCCGATGACTCCTGAGGAAGTCGCCGCCAGTTATGAGGGGGCCGAGAAGTCATGAATGACCCCGGACCCGACGCCAAGCAGAGAGCGGCCGAGTACCTGAAGTCCTGCGGCCTGCGGATCCTGGACCGTGACCGGCACGGCCCGGAGGGCGAGATCGACATCGTGGCGGAAGATCGCGGCACGCTGGTGGTCTGCGTCGTCATGTCCAGGGTCAAGTCAGCGCTGGAACCGCTGGAGGCGGTCAGCCGGGCCAGGCGGGCCCGGTTGCGCAGGCTCGCGGTGCAGTGGCTGAACGCCCACGGGGTCCTTTTCGATCGGGTCCGGATCGACGTCATCGGCCTGATATACGAAGGCACCGGCGGGTTCACCATCGAGCACATCAAGGGGGTCGTGGTCGCCAGCGATGCATGCCCGGCCCGCGCCCGCACAGCGGCCAGCGGGATCCATGGTTTCGTTGACATCTGGGATAATTGATCCCCTATGTTCTATTTCCTACCTGAGCTGGTCTCTTGTCCGGCCAGCGACGCGTGTCAACGGGGATTTGTTGACACCCGACTCAGTCGTCCTAGCGAAACATCGCTCTGAGCTGCTATTATAGAGTTAACAACTACAAAGCGTTCGGCCAAATGCTCTTGAATTTCCGCGGCTACGGCGGGCTGCCAAGTCGCCCAGCTCAGCCAGCGCGGCGAGCTACGTGTTGCGGCTGCCAGCCTGGTAGCGTGGAGGAGGCGGAGGGGCCCGCCGTCAAGTGCAGCCGTGCCAACGGTCCCTGTCGGATGACAGGGAGGCATGCACGCGCATGAACGTCGATGACGCCGAGGTGATCCGCAGGGCCGAGCGTGTCCTGTACCTAACGCAGTGGCGTGTATGGGAAGAGGCGGTGCTGGCCAGGCTAGCCCTTACCCGCGGCCTGGCCGCCGCGCCGCTGCTGCCGGGCTCTGACGTGATCTATCTGGTCACCTACGACGGAGAGCATCTAGGCCATGCACGGCGAGAGGGACCGCGCACACGCGGTGAATGCTGGGTGGCAGTGCCCCTGATGGAGATGCCGTTGGCGGGCCAGCACCACAGCGCCGAGGCCGCGGCACGAGCGCTGGCCCGCGCCTGCCACGGCCGAACAGCGCACGTCGGCGGCTGCGGGCTGGTCCATGAGTACCCCTTCCGTATTTACCTGCAGTCGTGAGCCGGGCCGGACGGATGCCCGGCCGGGTAATCCTTCAGCCTCAGGTGACCTCGCGCCCGCCGGGATCGATCAGGCGCAGCCACCCCTCGGCGAACAGCCAGCCGGCGACCACGTCGGCGGGCCAGTGCACGCCCAGGTAGACGCGGCTGGTCCCGACGACGGCCGCCGTCAGCAGCGGCCACGCTCGGTCGGCCGCGCCGACCGCACCGGGCAGGCCGGAGGTACGCATGCCCGCGCCGACCGCCAGCGCGGCGAGGGTGGTGTGCTTGGACGGCAGGCTGAATCCCTCGGGCACGGTCAGCCAGGCTTCGGATGGCGGGCGCGGCCTCGCGATCGCCCGCGACAGCCTGCGCCTGGCGAAGGCCCCGCTCGCCACCACCAGGCACGGCGCGCATGCCCGCTGCCAGCCGATCCGCGGCGCCGCGGCGATGCCGGCGAGGGCGAGCAGGGGGTAGACCACGGCGGGCTCGGCGAGGGAGCTGACCGCCCGGGCGACCACGATCCCCGCCCGGCTCCGGCGTGCCCTGACGATCTCGAACGCAGTCCTGTCGGCACGCGCAAGGCGGTTCTCCCCGCCGATTCGCGAGGCGAGCAACGCCAGGGCTCCGAACGCCGCCGCGCCGGCAAGCCGCCTGGCTGACATCAGCGCCACGCGCTGTCGGCTTGCCGTGCAGCCTCACGCGCCAGGTAAGGCATCACCACCACCAGTACAGTCTCCGCCGAACCGTAGGCGCTGGTGCCGACCCAAAGCCGGTAGCTCTCCGGTCGCCCGGTGCGGTCCCGCAGCCGGGCCGCGGCGGAGCGGGCCGGCGCCGCGTACGCAGGCACCCCGGCCTCATAAAGCATGGCGAGCAGCGCCGGCACGATCCGCTGACTGACCTCGAGGACGGGGGCCCACGCCTGGTCGTCAAGCCCGTTGCCGTAGCCGCCTGGCGGCAGCCACCACAGGCGGCCGGGTCCCCCGGCCTGCGGCAAGGGTCGCGACACTGATGCTGACATACGGTCCTACCTCCCGCGTTCGGAGAGCAGGACCCATCGGCCAGCTGGCAGATCTGCGCGGCTCGATGCCGTCGCGCAGACCCGGCGGGGTCCACCGCCGGGTGAACTCAAATCACCGCTTTCATTCTAGCGGTACGGGATCTCCAAGGTCGCGGTGGTCAGCCGCCCGCCCGTCCTATCTCCCGAGGCAGGTCCAGGCCCAGGATGCGGTCGGCGTAGACGAAGGTCTCGAACCTGGCTCCGGTCGGCACGTCGTCGTCGGGCTCGAGGCTTTGCAATAGCGCGAGCGCCGCCGCGGTGTCGAGATCGTCCAAGGCGATCCGGAGCCGGTCGGCGACCGGCTCCGGTATCGGCCTGGAGGGCAACCGCGCCCATTCGGCGACCCGGCGGCGCCAGTGAGCGAGCGTCTGGCGTGCCTGGGCCAGCACGCCCTCGGTGAGGTCGGCCGACTGGTGATACGGGAAGGACAGCATGGCGAGCCGGATTGCGAGCGGGTCCGGCTGGTCGGCCGCGGACTCGCCCAGTGGGCCTGCCTCGCGCGGGCGAACTGGACCCACCCGTACGACGAGCCCGCTCTGGTCGCCGTCGATGCCGACAGCGTCACCGACCAGATCGACGTCGATCGGGCCGCCCAGCGACGCCCGGGCCTCATCGGGACCGGCGCGCACCGCTGGCGGGTGGATGTTGAGCGCATCGGCGGCGCGCTCCAAGACCGCCAACTGCGCGGGATCGGAGTCTTGGCACGCCAGCGCGGTCAGTACCTGCCAGTCGCGCAGCTCGGCCGTCCTGGCCAGCAGGTCGGCGACGAGCAGGACGCGCAGCCCGGCGAGGTCTGATCTCCCGGCCGCTTCAGGCACGTGCGCGCACACCCGCAGCAGCCCTCGGCGGGCCGAACTGACCTCGGCATACGAGTCGGTGCGGGCATCCAGCAGACGAAGCACGTTCCTAGGCTAGTGCGCGGCCATTGGGGATGTCGCGACCGACACGGCGGCATCGGCGACCGCCCGGGCTGGTATATCCTGGAAATGTCACGCGATGAGGCTCGCGTAAACACCTGGATCTTCATATCCGGGCTGATGGCCTCTACCTGTTTCAGCGTTATGGATGCTGCGCGCAGGCGGAGGCCTTCATGGTGATGTGGGTTCCCGGCAGGCCAATCGGGCCTGTCTTCTCCATGGCGCTGTCACCGATCAAGGTCACGGCGAGGCGATGGAGGAAGCGTCATGAGCCTCAGCGCATGGGAGCAGCAGGCCCTGGATTCCATCAGGGACGAGTTCACCGGGTCGGACCCCGCGCTGGTTGCGCTGCTGGCCAGCTTCACCGCGCTGGCGGCGGGCGAGGAGATGCCGGCGCTGGAGAAGATCCGGACGGGCTCGAGGCGGCCCGTCAGTCGTCCGCGCCGCAGGCGGCATTCCCGCCGAGGCCCGGCGTCCCGGATCGTGCGCGCGGTGTGGCAGCGCCTGGGATCCCGGTGGACGGCGCTACTGCTGTGGGTCACGATATCGGCCGGGCTGATCGCGACCGGACTTGCCTTGAGCGGCGGCAGCGGTCAAGCGAGCACGTGTACGACAGCGTGGCCGGTGGTGTGCGCCAGCCCGGCTCCCGCACATGGCTCACGTCCCGCCGCGCATGACCCGAGCGGCGGCCAGACGCCGGTCCTCGTCCCCTCCGGCTAATGCGATGCCGTCATGGCATTCCGTAGCGCAGGCCGGGGTTGGCGGCGGCGATCTCCAGCAGCCGGTTGTACTTGGCGACGCGCTCGCCGCGAGCCGGGGCGCCGGACTTCAGGTGACCGCAGCCGGTGCCGACCGCCAGGTCCGCGATGAAGGTGTCGTCGGTCTCCCCCGACCGGTGGGAGACGAACTGGCGATACCCGGCTGCCCGGCAGATCGCCATCGCCTCAAGCGTCTCGGTGACCGTGCCGATCTGGTTCAGCTTGATCAGCGACGCGTTGCCGATGCCGCGGCCGATTGCCCTGGTGATGATGGCCGGGTTGGTGCAGAAGATGTCGTCGCCGACCAGCTCGGTCGTCGTGCCGAGCCGCTGCGTGAGCGCGATCCAGCCGTCCTCATCGTCCTCGCCCAGCCCGTCCTCGATCAGGTGCACGGGGAACTGCTGCGTGATGGCGGCATACCTGTCGATCATCTGCCCGCTGTCCAGCAACTCCCCGGCCACGTTGTAAAGGCCGCCGGGCTGGCGGAACTCCGAGGACGCCGGATCCAGCGCGATGGACACGCCCTCGGCGCCCGTCTGGTAGCCCGCGTCGCCGATGGCCTGCACCAGCAGGCCGAGCACCTCCTCGGGCTCGGTGATCTCCGGGGCGAACCCGCCCTCGTCACCCAGCCCGGTCGACAGCTTGCGGTCGGCCAGCTCGCGGCGTAGCGCGGCGTAGACCTCCGCCCCTGCGCGGACCGCCTCGGCCATCGACGGCGCGCCTACCGGGGCAATCATGAATTCCTGGAAGTCCAGCGAGTTCGGTGCGTGCACGCCGCCGTTGAGCACGTTGAAGTGCGGCACCGGCAGCGACGGCGTCACGCCGTCCGGGACGAGCCACCGCCACAGCGGGACCCCCGCCGCAGCCGCCAGGGCGCGGGCCAGCGCCATCGAGACCCCAACGGTGGCGTTCGCCCCGAGCCTGCCCTTGTTCGCGGTGCCGTCCAGCTCGATCATGGCCTGGTCCACCTCGGCCAGCGAGGCCCAAGACCGGCCGCCGCGCAACAACTTGGCGATCTCCGTGTTCACCGCCGCTGCCGCGCCGAGCACGCCGCGGCCCTCGTACCGGTCCTTGTCGCCGTCACGGCGTTCCACGGCTTCCCTGGAGCCGGTGGAGGCGCCGGATGGCACCCCGGCGCTGGCCGTGGTCCCGTCGCCCAGCCGGGCCGTGACCGCGAGCGTGGGCCGCCCGCGTGAGTCCAGGATCTCCAGCGCGGACACGTCCGCAACATCAAAGGCCGCCATCATCGTTCCTCTCATCTCACGGCAGCCGCCTTGGCCGCCCTTTCTCTTAACTGCTGTCTGGCCTCTGGGATTATCCCGCCGCCGCCCGCCTGGCGGTAGGGACTTACGGCCCGGCTGCCCGGCGGGCTTCGATCCGGGGTGCGTGCCGCGGACGCGGACGATCCAGATCAGCGGGATCGCGGCCAGCTCGCAGGCCATGCAGAACGCGACAAGGCCGGCGACCGAGACGACGGCCAGGATGCCGATCACGACGCTGCCGGCCACCCAGGCCGTTCCGTAGATGCCGGTAAACAGGCCGTACGCCGAGGCCCGCCGGTCCGCGGCGACCATCGACGCCACCGCCGCCGGGATCAGCGACTCCTGCACGCCCATGCCCAGGCCCCACAGTGCCGCCCCGGCCAGGATTGTCCAGAACCCGCCGAGGAACACCAGCGGCGCGTACACCGCCGCGACGATCGTCAGCGGGATCAGCACGCCGATCCCGGCCCGGTCGAAGAGCTTCCCCAGGACCAGCGACCCGGTCCCGCTGACCGCCATCGCGACCGCGTAGAACACCGGCGTCAGCACCGGGGACACCGTCCCCGCGTGCTGGAAGTGGTAAGCGATCAGCGGGAAGTCGGCGAAGCCGGCTGCGGCCAGCGCCGCGCCGGCCGCGTAGATCCAGAACACCCGGGGCAGCCCGCGGGTGCTCACCTGCGCCGGAGCGGACGCCAGGTCCTGCGGCCTGGGATACACGACGCGCGCGACAGCGAGCAGCGACAGCATGATCGCGGCCGGCACCGCCAGCGCCGCGAACGCCACCTTATAGTCGTGGTGGCCTACCGCCAGCACGAGAGCGACCAGCAGCGGGCCGAACATCGCGCCGAACTGGTCCAGCGCCTCATGGATCCCGAACGCCCGCCCGTAGCCGATGTCCTTGGCGGCGTGGGAGAGCATCGCATCGCGCGGCGGGTTCCTGATGCCTTTCCCGATCCGCTCGGCGATGATCAGCACCGCGGCCCACTGCCAGGTCCCGGCCAGGGCCAGCAGCGGCACCACCGCCATCTGCAGGATGTAGCCGCCGATCGCAATCGGCCAGTACTTGCCGGTCCGATCCGAGCTTCGCCCGGAGAACAGCCGGATGTTGTACCCGATGAACTCCCCGGCCCCGCTGACCACGCTGATCGTGAACGCGCCAGCCCCCAGCAGCCCGAGGTACGGGCCGGTGATGCTGCGCGAGCCCTCGTAGGTGAAGTCCGCGAAGAAGCTCATGACCCCTACCATGAGCACGAACTTCATCGCGGGAGAGGCGTTCCTGGCGGCCTCCAGGGCACGCGCCGGACCTGACGGCATGCGCCTCCTCCTGGCTCATCAGCCAGGGACCGTCAGCCAGCCGCATTGCGGTCAGCGATTCCGGGTGAGCCCCATCACCCACTCACGCCCATTATGCCAGCGCCCCGTCCAGTCCGGGCCGCCCGCCCTGGCCGCGCGCCCTGGCTGCGCGCTCATCTGCGCCTGATGCCGCCGGGATACGTTCGCACGATCCAGCCGCCCTGCCCGGGCTTGAACAGCGGGGCCGCCGCGATGCCCCTGACGCGCAGGGCGTCAGCGGCGCGCATCGCCGCTACCCGAGCTGTGCGACCGACCCCGAAAGGGGCGGTCCGGAGGGGACACGTCGGACGCAGGCCGGGAGGCGCGGGCGCGGGCCGCGTCGATGACCTGTTGGGCGCTGACCCGGTCCTGCCAGCCGCGGACGTCGGTGCTCTTGCCTGGTTCCAGTTCCTTGTAGATGTCGAAGAAGTGCGCGATCTCCGCGATCAGATGAGATGGCACGTCGGCTAGGTCCCGCACGGCGCCGAAACGCTGGTCGCCTGCGGGGACGGTGAGGATCTTGGCGTCCGGCCCGTTCTCGTCGGTCATCCAGAACACCGCCACCGGCCGGGCCAGGACGTAGCAGCCGGGGAAGGTCGGCTCGTCCAGCATGACCATGGCGTCAAGCGGGTCGCTGTCCTCGGCGAGCGTGTCCGGGATGAACCCGTAGTCCAGCGGGTAGCGGGTTGAGGTGAACAGCATCCGGTCCAGGCGGATCCGGCCGGAAGCGTGATCCATCTCGTACTTGTTCCGCGAGCCTTGCGGTATCTCGACCACTACCTCGACGTCCATAGTGCCCTTCCCTGCTCCACCAGGGACCGTTGGCACCAGCGCGTTTCCGGCGAGCCCCTCCGCCACTTCCCAGGTTACCCGACCGGCCAGCGCCTGCCCGGACGCCGGTGCCCGGGTTAGCTGCTCGGGCTCGGGCTGGGGCTCGCCGTCGGGGCCGGCTGGATCAGCACCCGGCAGGTCTTGACCGCGGCCGCGGTCTTGCCGGTGGCGTTGCGGAGCTCGCCCAGGATGGCGGCAGCGGTCTTGCCGGTGACCTTGACGCCGTTCTGGGTCAGGCAGCTCTTGAACGCCGCCAGGGCGGAGGCGCTGATCCCGCGGCCGGCGAAGCCGCCGCCGAAGCCGGCCGGGGCGTACTTGGCGCACGCCTTGTACGCGGCCGAGTCCTTGGCGGAGCCGGAGAAGGACGCGCGCGGGAACGGCGACCCGCTCGGGAAGGCGGTCGGGCGGGCGCGCGGCGAGAAGGACGCGCCAGGCGAGAAGGACGCGCCAGGCCGGCCGCCGAACTCCCCCGCCCTGATCGTGACGCCGTGCTGCTTCAGGCAGGTCTGGAACGCGCTCAGCTTGGTGGACGCGGTCGCGCTGGCGGTGGGGCTGGTGGTCGAGCCCGCCCCGGCGCTGCTGCTGCCGCCGCAACCGGACAGCAGCAG
>JBOHCG010000270.1:0-10041 GCA_050698735.1 Streptosporangiaceae bacterium
GCTTGGCGACGGCCTGGTTGAGGTTGACGCCGATCTTGCGGACCAGCAGCGCGGCGCGGTCCAGGGCACAGAAGGCATCGCGCAGCGGCGCGTCGGGTGTCACGACCACGCCCCGCGCCACCGCCAGGGCGGCTTCGGCGGCGAACGCGCCGCGTGCCAGCCCGGCGTGGCGGGCGGCGTCGGACAGCTCGGCGTACTCGGCATCGGTGAGCGCGAACCGTACCGTCCGGGCACGCCGCTCCTGGTTCCGGGTGCGGCGGCGCGGCCGGGCACCAGCCGGCTGGCCGTCGCCGCGAACTTTGTCATCGTGAACCTGGTCGCGCAGAACGTCCGCCATGAGGCTTCCCCTTTTCGCTGCCAGGCCCGGCGCGAATGCGCCGTGAATTTCCCGCACTAACCCCGGCCGGGCTCTTTCAGTATGCCTTGTGGCCCGCGCTCGGGCCAAACGGATGTGAACGCTATGCGCATCTTGCTCCCCGGCCCTGACGGCCACCTTCATCCAAGGTAATAGGTGCTGGCAAATGGCCGTGCATTCCTTCTCCCCGCCGCTGGGCTGGCGGTCATCCGAACGCGCCGGAGAGCGTGCTGGAGTCCTTGCTGGCAACAAGAACTCCAGGTCGCTGCCAGGTTGCCCGGCACGCTGAACCCCAGGCCAGCGACCGGAACACCGTGCCCGCTGAGGCGGGCGTGGCACTTGGATCAGCCCGGCAGGCGAACCGGCATCAACCGAGCTGGTGTTTCTATGAACGCATGAACACGCGGCGCCGGGGAGATATCCCGGGTTTACGTGTTCAAGTGAGAATTTTTGCGGTACTAAATCGGTGCTATCCGGTGATAGCCAGTGTTGCTGAGTGCACCTGGGTGTTGCTCAGTGATGCCCAGTCCGGTTTAAGGAAGCGCATGTTGACGCTAGGTGATTTGCCAGCGCAGCGAATAGGAGGCACCTTGAAATCATGCGTGACGGGCTCCGGGCAATTCATGACGCCGGCCCTGGCGAGGATGAGCTGACGGCGGACGCCGCCAGCGGCCAGCCGGCCGCCGGGCGCGGCGGCAACGGCATGTACGACCTGTCCGCCGACGACCGGGAGTGGGTCGAGCGAACGGCGGCCGGCCTCGGCCCGCTCACCGACAAGCAACGCGACATCCTCGGCCTGCTCCTGCGCAAGCGCCGCTGCTGACACGCGGGCGGGCGCGCTGCCTGGATGAGAGAAGATGCCCCGCCAGCCACAAGGGCAGGCGGGGCAAGCTGGTGGCGTGGCGCCGTGTCCTGTTCAGGTGAAGGCTTCACTGTCCGCGTGAACCTTGCGACCTAACCCGAAAATAGAACCTAATCTGGGCAGGCGGCAGTGGACCGTGACCATCGCGGGG
Source organism: Streptosporangiaceae bacterium (assembly GCA_050698735.1). GTDB lineage: Bacteria > Actinomycetota > Actinomycetes > Streptosporangiales > Streptosporangiaceae > Palsa-504. The sequence goes on from JBOHCG010000270.1 coordinate 1,369, forward strand.
CGGCCAGGGTCATGAGGACGGTATGAGTCAGGCGGCCTGGGTGTTTCCTGACCCGGACGGTTCCGGCTCGGGTTCGGGGACGCGGCACAGGGTGACTTCGAAGCCGAGGGCGCCGAGCTTGCCAACGTGGTGGGCGATCTGGCGGCGGACGTCGGCCCGGCGTTCGTAGTAGTCCGGGCCGAGATCCTCATAGCGCATGCCGGGGTTGGACAGCAGCTTGTGGCAGACCTTCAGCTGGGTGTTGCCGATCGCGACGCATGCCTTGGCCTTGCCGCGGTTGCGGGCCAGCCGGCGGTAGCGGGCGCCCTCACGGGTCTGGGAGCGGCCAGCCGCGACCGCGGTCTCGCCGGTGACGGCACCGATGTACCGGTTTCCCTTCTTATGCCGCGCGCTTGCCGGACTGGTGGTCCAGCGGGGCGCGGCCAGCCCAGGAGACCAGGTGGCCGCTGGTGGCGAAGCGGGTCATGTGCACGCCCGTCTCGGCGATGACGTCCTGGGCGGCACGGCGGGCCCAGCCGGGCATCGACTCGGCCTGCTGAAGCTGTTCCTCATACGGGGCCAGCAGCTGCCCGGCCCCGAACCCGCCGGACAAACCATCAGCTCCCGGATCCGCCACATCACGCCGCCGACTCTTGGTGAATAGCTACCCGCAAGGCGCCACCCGCTGCGTGACCCCGACGCCCGATATGAAGACGATGAGGACTCCAGCGAGGACGAGGCGTCGTAGCTCCGCTCAGGGCCGCGGTCACGACGTATCCGGCACCAGCAGCGCATCAGCGTCGAGGAACCAAGCTGAGGCTGCAATCATGCCGCTGGCGCTCTGCCCGGCGCTCTTCGCAGACTCCGCGGCCGCCCTCTGACCTGCTCCAGCGGACCGGTGGGCTCCTGCCCTCCGCCCAGGGCAAGCTACGGGCTCCCGATAGCTTCTTCCAGCGCGAAACCGCTTTAGCTCTGCGGGGAGCCGTCCGCGGGCCAGGCGGAGCGGGCGCTACCCGGCTTAGGGCGACGGTGGGGTGATACTGGGCAGGTGGCGGGTGATGACGAGGGCGTCCGGCTGCCGCTGGTGCTCGGGCCGGTGTCGAACGGTGAGTTCCTGCCGCTGGCCGCGAGGCCGGGCGACGTGCGGCTGGCCCGCGCGGTGCTGGACCGGGCAGCCGTCGCGGCGGATGCGCTGGCCATGGACAGGCGGCTGTTCCTGCGCACCGCGGGGGGCATGGCCGCGCTGCTGGCCACGATCAACCTCGCCGCGTGCAGCAGCCATTCGCGTACCTCGGCCTCCGCATCGGGCCGGCCGGCGACGCCGGGCGGCAGTTACAGGACGCCGCCGCCGGAGCAGCTGCCCGAGTGCCGTGCGGCGCTGGGCAGCAAGGGCGAGTTCATCGTCGACGTACACACCCATCACGTGATGCCGTCGCTGCCGTGGCGGACCACCGCGCCGGCCACCCTGCGGCTGGTGCTGGACATGGTGCCGCCGGACTGCGCCGCGGCCAACCCGCTGACCTGCGTGGACCGGGCCGCGTACCTGCACGACATGTTCCTGGCCAGCGACACCACGGTGGCGCTGCTGTCGGACCTGCCCAGCACCGGTGAATCCAACGACCCACTGCCGTTCAGCGCCGCCGACGACACCTGGCAGCTGGCCAGCTCGCTGACCAGGGGCGGCCAGAGCAGGCTGCTGCTGCAGAACGTGGTGGCGCCCAACTTCGGGTCATTGGCCGAGCGCCTGGATGGCATGACCGCGACCGCGCAGACCCGCCGGGTGTCGGCGTTCAAGGTGTATACCGCCTGGGGTCCGGGCGGCCGCGGTTTTGACCTGGACGATCCGGCGGTCGGGCTGCCGGTGGTCCAGCACGCGCAGGACCTGGGGGTGACCGTGCTGTGCGCGCACAAGGGATTGCCGCTGCTGGACTTCGAGAGCACCTGGAACCAGCCGCGGGACATGGTCGCCGTGTCGCGGCAGTTCCCCGGCATGCAGTTCGTCGTCTACCACGCCGGCTGGACGCCGCAGCACATCGAGGGCCCGTACAATCCGGCCGACCCGGTCGGCGTCGACTCCCTGCTGTGGGCGCTGGACCGGTACCACGTGCCGCCGAACAGCAACGTCTGGGCCGACCTGGCCACCGTGTGGCGCGGCGCCGCGGGCATCCCGGCCGACCCGGCGCTCATCGCCGCATCGGGGGTGTTCCTGGCTGGGTGGTACGGCTGGCGGCGGACCCGCTCCCGGGCATTCCGTGGCCGGCAGATCAGCAAGCCCCTGGCCCGGGCCAGGCGAACCGGGTCCTTTGCCTACGGCGTGGTCCTGGGCACGGGAATCTTGACGATCGTGTCCACGCCAGCGGTCTGGCTCGGCCTGGCGTGCTGCCTTGCCGCCGGCAGCACGGCGTGGGGCGCGGTCTACGGCGCGTCGTTCGGCACCGGCCGGGCGCTGGTCCTGCTGCACGACGTGCGCCGCTCCCGCGCAGCGCCACCAGGAGCGGTGCCGATGCTCGTCCTGGCGCGCCGGCTCGACCCGCGGAGCCGTTTGTGGCTATACGGGGTTGCCGGCGGCCTAGCGCTGACCGGCCTTACGGTGGCGGCATATGCCTGACCTCAGCGGAGGACACCAGATGCGCGAAGAGCACAGCCGAAGACCCGGACACCTGCCGGGGCCGCTCCTGGCCGCGATCGTGCTAATGGCATCGGCTGGGTGCACCGGCACGGGCACGCACAGCGCCGGGCACGCGGCCCGGACCCCTCAGCCGGTGGTCAGCGCTGGATCGTATTCCCTGGCCCTGACGCACGCCACGCCCGCCGGCCTGGGATGCGTCCGGACCGCCCAGGTGCTCGGCTACGCCATCCCGTGTCCGGTCTGGCTGCCGCAGGTTGCCATGCAACCCGGCGCGTCGTGCCTGGGCGCCTTGGTATCGCCGGCCTGGATGCCGGGCTGCGGCAACCAGCGGGAGTGGGCCGACTGGATGATCGCCAGCGGCGGAGGAGCCATGTCCGGCAGCAACGTCACCGTCGCCGATAACCAGCACTTCGTGCTGGAATCGGCGCCCCTCGCCACGAGCAACTATGACCTGATCGCCAACGGCCCGGTGTGGTACGCACTGGGCCGGCCCCGGACGGTGCAGGCACTGGGCTGGATCACCATCGGCGGCCGGCGGATGCGGTTCGTCATGGTGCCGCAGAACACCCAGGGCAGCGCCATGGCCGGGCACCTGGCGCTGGTGTGGATCGCGGGGCCGCGCACGTACGCGATCACCTTCCACGTGCTCCCGCCAGGCGGCGAGCCGATGGCACGGGCGCTGGACATCGCGGTCGCCCAGCGGATGGTGATGATCCCGCCGGCGGCCCCGGCCCCGCACGCGAGCGCGTCGGCGGGCGGCTGACCATGGCATTCGTGATCGCCGCGGCAGCGTCCCTGGTCGCCGAAACGTTGCTGCTGTCCGCCCTTTACAAGGTCATCCGCCCGCGGGACTACCTGAAGGCGGTCCGGTCTTACCGGCTCGTCCGGCACCTTGACAAGCCGGTGCAGTCCCTGCTCGCATGGGCGGCGCCGCTCGCTGAGATCGCCGGCGCCGCCTTGATCTTCGTGCCGGCTACCCGGGTGGCAGGCCTTGCGCTGGCAATAGCGGTACTCACGGTGTTCTATCTCGTTGTCGGCGGCGATGACAGGCCAGTCATAGCGAACTGCGGCTGCTGGGGCCGTTCCGAATTCGGGGTTTCACACCGCGTGCTCCTGGCACGTAACGCCGGGCTGCTGATCATCAGCGCCGCCACCTTGGCCGGCGCCGCGGCCGTCACCCCTCCCGGCCATGCCAGCCTGCCCCAGATCCTCGCCGCCGCCGGCCTGGCTCTGCCATTCAGCCTCCTGGCCCTTGAACTACCCGAACTCATCATGCTGGCATCCCTAAGACCGGCTCCACGCAGCTGACCTGGGCAGTAATACGGCACCAAATGCCCGTGACGTGCAGTAACCCGCCGTTGGCGATACGGGTGCCCGCAGCGGGTTACGGATCAGCGCGTGCTGGCGAGCGCGGCGTATGCGGCGGAGCGGGAAATCTTCAGGGTGCGGGCGGCCTGGGTGACGGAAGCGCCGTCGGCGACCAGCTGGCGGAGCGCGGCGAGCTCGGCCGGGCCGGTCACTCTCGGGCGGCCGATGTGCTTCTTACCGGGCAGCATCCGGCCTTCGGCCTGGCGGCGCCGGGCGGCGGCGATCCCTTCGGCCTGGCGTTCGGCGCGCAGCTCCAGCTCGTACTCGGCAGCGGCGGCCAGGACCGCGAACATGAACCGGCCTTCCTTGGTATCCAGGTCGAAGTTCTCGGTCAGCGACTTGACCGTGACGCCGCGGTCGCGCAGCTCGCCGATGGTGCTCAGCACGTGCGCGGCCGAGCGGCCCCACCGGTCAGACTTCCAGAACACCAGCGTGCCGCCAGGCTGCAGGACGGCCAGCCTTGGCGAACTCAGGCCGCCGTACGCCGCGCTTGCCGGATTCGGTCTCGGCGAACAGCCGGTCATACCCGTGGGCATCCAGGGCATCGAGCTGCAGCTGCGGGTTCTGGTCGCGCGATGACACCGTGCAGTAGGCGATGGTGGCGCCCATCGGCAGTCTCCGTCCGTCCGGGAACGTACACGTTCCCGGACACCCTAGCCACCAGCACGGACACCATCCAGAAACCTACGTCCGGAAACGCCCGGGCGTCCTGGCCGTCCCCGCGCTGGAATCCGTCATCATGAACACGGCGCCGCCCCGGCGGGAATTGCCGACCACCGGCCGGCGCCACTGAAGCTGCCGAGAACGCCTGGGCCAGCAGTTCCTGACGATGACGGACCGAGGTAGAGCCAGTAGTCATCACCAAGGGAGACCGTCCAGGCGTGACCGCTGAGGTTCCCAGCCCCGTCCGCGCCGGTGACGCCGACCGCCCAGGCCTGGTAGCCAGAGCCGCCGACACAGTCAAATCCCGGTCAGCGCATAGCTGGTATGCGGCGCACCGCCGGTGATGGGCGCGAACAGCACGATCTGCTCCCGTCCCGCGGAAAGCCTGACCGACAAGACGGTCACCTGCGCGTCGAGCGTCCCGGCCCGGGGCAACACGACCGTCCTGTTCGATAGCACCAGCGGGACGGCACCGGCCGAGCGGGAGGCTGAGGCCGCATACAACTGACGGCGCGGCGACACTGCCTCCCCCGGTAGTGGACGGCGGCTGTGATCGCCACGGCCAGCGCCACGGCCAGCACTGCGGCAAGCGCCACCACCCAGCCAGCGCGAGAGACGACGGGGCGGATGAGCGGGGATCACGTCCGCCGACTCTAGTCCCACGCAGCAATTACAGACCGACGATGCCTCCGCCAGCTACTACATGGTGAGCGGTGGCCGCGGGCGGGGATCCGTGCCCGGGCCAAGATCACACTCGCTGTGACCGAACCCGGACATACGCTACGACAGCGTCCCGGGTTCAGCACCCGCCGTGACCTTCCGGATTCCGGCTTAAGGTACGTTCCGGTTCCACCGCAGGTCCTGCCCCCGACACAAAGCGCTGATGCAACTCTCGCATCGTCCTGCGTGCCAGCCTCGGGTCAGGCGGCCTGCGCGGGCGGGGTGGTGCCCGATATCTGGATCAGGTCCCGGTTAAAGGTGTGCCCGCGTCCTAGCGGCGGCAGGGTGACAGTCAGCAGGATGCGCGCGATTTCCCGCTTACGGCCGATCGGCAGCTCATCCCAGGTCCGGCGGGCGTCATCGGTCATCGCGAACGGCGACAGCGGGCTGTGCGAGGTGGCCGCGTTCAGGCCGGCGCGGATCTCGGCCATCCGGTGATCCAGCTCGGCAGTGATCGTCTCCAGCTGCGCCTCATCGATCGTCTGGCGCGCGTACATCTGCGCCGCGCTGCGCTTGCGGGCATCGCAGACCACCAGCTCATCCCGCAGCGCGGCCACGTCCATCTCGGCCTCGTGCGGGATCAGCCCGGCCACATCCTCCCGCGACAGCCGGGCCACGATCACGTTCTCCGCATACTTGTCCACACGCTCGGCCGGCCATGAGCAGTGCCCGCCCTTGCGGCACCGGTAGACCGGCGTGCCCGAGGTGTTGCGGCGCACGGTCATCGTGGTGCCGTCATCGCACATGCCGCACCGCCAGATCAGCGACCCCAGCCACTTCGGCGTGTTGCCCGGCGAGGTCTTGCGCGCCGGATCGGCGAACAGCGTGATCAGCGCTTGGCGGATGTCCTCGGGCAGGACCGGCTCATAGGCGTTGCGAGTGACGATCTCTCCCCGGTATTCGGTGTGACCGGACGTGCGCGGGTGGGTCAGGATCTGCCGGACGGTGCGGGAGTTCCACCCGCCGTGCTCGGCCGACTTGCCGTTCCGGCGCACCGCCCGGTCATCGGTCACCGCCACCGTGGGCACCTTGCGCGCGGCCAGGTCGCGCAGCACGTGGTTCATTGACACCCCGGATAGCAGGTCATCGGCCCACTTACGGATCTCGTCCGCCTCGGCCTGGTTGTGACGGGTCATGTCCATCACCGGCCGGTCCTCATACGCCCGCTCAGCCGGCGAGGCCTTCGGGTTCACGCAGACCGACCGGACCCGGCCGGTATCCACGCCCCACCCGTACGGGCGGACCCCGCCTCCGTACACGCCCTGGCGGGCCTGCCGCTTGCGGGCGATCGCGACCCGCTCGCCGCGGTGCTCGGACTCGTACTCCGCCTCGCTGGTGTCATCGCGCAGTTCCTTGCGGCCCGAGGCCTTGTCCAGGTTGTAGAACGCGCCCTTGGTCGTGGAGTACAGCCGGACCTTGTGCGCGCGGGCCAGCTTGATGAACGCGTTGACTTCCTCGGTGGAGCGGTGCAGCCGGTTGGCGTGCCAGATGATCAGCGTGCCGATCTTGTCCGCCGCGATGTCGGCCAGCAGCCGCTCATAGTCCGGCCGCTCGACCCCGCTGTAGGCCGACAGGTCATTGTCGATGTAGCTGCGGGTGATGATCAGGCCGAGTTCGTCGGCGGCGTCGGCGTTCTCGGCCTGCTGGGTCTCCACGCCCTCGGCCGCACCGCGCTTGTCCCGCGAGATCCTGGCGTATTCGGCATCATCGCGCTCTGGCTCGTCCAGCACTGACCTGTCCCTTCGTGTCCGCTGCGTCCTGATATTACCTATGTTAGGCGATATGAATGCCCCAAACTATTAGTTGGCAAGACCACGCTGCTGCGAATCCTGGCCGGCCAGGAGTTCCCGTCGTCGGGCTCGGTCCAGGTCTTCGGATCGGCGCCGGCCGACGCCGGCTCCCACCCTGGCGGAGCTGGACGAGCGCGCGGGGGCCGCGCTTTCCGCCCGCACCATCTGCGAACTGGCCGCCCTGATCGCCGACCTGTCCGGCCCCGTGGACGCCCGTCCCGGCCTCCGCGCCCTCCGGGTTTCGCCGCCCGCGTCGCCTGGCCCGCAACGGGCACGCGCTTGCCTCGGGGAGAAAACAGTTCGACGGCTTGCGGGATCATGGCACAGTCGCACGTCATGGGTGACTTCGATCTTGTGACCGCCGTCGATGTACAGCTCATGCAGGGCCTGGCACAGCGCGTCACCGCGGTTCGCCCTGACCTGGTGAATACCGACGCGACGTTCGGGGAGCTGGCCTGGATCTGGGGTAAAGGGCACGCCTGTGACGGAGAGACCTGGCCGCGTCAGCCGAGGGCTACGAGGGTGTCCGGCGCACGGCCACGTATCGCAGTGACCTCCACGTCCTGGTGCAGTCGCCGGACGGGACTATGGCCGCATCGACGATCATGTGGCTGGATGAGGCCAACAAGACCGCCGAATTCGAGCCTGTCGGGACACATCCAGGCTACCGGCGCCTGGGGCTCGGCACCGCGATGCTCCTGCACGGGATGCATCTCGCGCGGACGGCCGGGACGACTCACATGACGGTCGCCTGTGCGGGGGCGGTGGGGCATGCGGAGGCGCGCGGGCTGTACTACGGCGTCGGGTTCCGGCCGTTCACGCGGGACGCGCCGCTCATCAAGGCTGCGGTGTAGTACCGGCCCGCGCCCGGGCGATGCCTTCCAGCTTGTCGTAGTGCTGTTTCCAGGCGGCGGCATCGGCTTTCGGCGGCATGTTGCTGACGCCCTCGCGCAGGCCGGCCGCACCGTCGATGTTTTCCCTGATGATGTCCGCGTGCCCGGCGTGCCTGGCGGTTTCCTGGATCACGTGCACGAGCAGGGTGTGCAGCGTCGGGTGCCTGCGCTCCTGCGGCCACCATGGCACGGTACCGAGCGCATCCAGTGGCAGCTCCTGGATCGTGGCGTCGGAGTGCGCCCAGACCCGCCGGTAGAAGTCCGTCACCTGCTCGCGTGACTCGGCCTCGGTGGCATACATGCCACCGCTCAGCTCAGCGTCGTCGTCATCGTGCCAGTCCAGGTCGTCCTCGCCGGGAACGGCCGGCCAACGACCTGGCCGAAGTACCCGCTTTCCATGCCGGCGCAGTGCTTGACGAGCCCGAGCAGGTTGGTGCCTGTCGGCGTCATCGGCCTGCGGATGTCGTAGTCGGAAAGTCCCTCGAGTTTCCATAGCAGGACCCCGCGCGCGTTTCGCAGGTACCGGTGCAGCGTCTGCTTTTCATCGGCTCCGCTCATGGCTGAGAGTCTCGCCCGGGCACAGCAGCCTGTCCACCAGATTTGCGCGCGCACGATCCTGAGCCGGCCTAGG
>JBOHCG010000271.1:0-9982 GCA_050698735.1 Streptosporangiaceae bacterium
GGGTCGGGGATCGTGGCGTGCGGGGCGCTGCCCGGCGCGGTTGCCCCGGCCCCGGCCTGGACGGCGGAGCGGCTGTGTGCACAGTTGGCGTGGTCCCTTCTATTTCGACCAGGGTCTCAAGCTTGCTGGCTGGGGATCTGCGCGGGTTAGCTGGATGAGGCGGAGGTGATAGCCGGGCTGGGGTACTTACCGCCGTCCCTGAGCGCCATCTATTCGCCGAAGTAGCGGCGGGGAACGGGAGGCTGGCTGGGCACCTGGAGGCCGTGGCGGCGCAGGAAGCCGGAAAACCAGCCAGGGCTGGCGAGGATCTGGCCGTAGATCCACGAGTAGCCCGCATGCTGGCTGAGTTCGGCCGCCGCGGCGGCGGGGCTGAGGATTCCGGCGAGGCTGAGGTATTCCAGGGCGCAGACGCTCAGGTGCGTCCAGGTTGACCTCGCATCGGCGGCTCCCGCAGGCGGGGGCGGCGGCTCCGGCCACCGTCTGCTGGCCTCGGCGGCCGCGGCTTCGGTGCCAGGTCCCTCCATCCAGTGCAGCTGCTCATGCAAGAACGTGGTCAGCGCAAGGGCGGGACGGCGGACCAGCAGGGCGGGGCTGATGGTCAGCGGGTGGCTGAGGCCGCCGCGGATGGTCTCATCGATCATGGCGAGGTCGGTGAACATCCAGCACCGCAGGTCGTGCTCGTTGAGCACGTCGCGCAGCGCGGCTCTGCCGTCGCTCTCCGCTGCGGTCCCGTGGGCGGTGCGGATATCCACTGCGCGGCAGGTAGCTGGCCTGCCACGGCTGCGCAGTCGGTGTCAGATGCTCACGGCCGCAGCCGCACAGCGGACGCCCGGCACTGTCGACGGCGTGCAGCAGCACCCGGCCGGTGACCGACAGAATCTGGCGCCCCCGGAACAGGTAGGGCTGCTCCTGCCGGTCGATGCACTGCTCAGCGATTAGCAGGCCGCCGCTCGCCATCCTCGTATCCGTTCTCCCGGTATACCGGTCCACTGTAGGCCGCAGGACCTTGGTGACCTGCTACCGAGGCCGGCACGCGCCACGGCCCTATCCATGGGAAGCGATGGCCGGTATTGCCCTTCGGCCCACCAGGCGGATCGTGGCTTCGATGGTGAGCCGACCGGTCGAGGGATTGTGGGCAGAGTTGGTGTGTTCCCCTCTAGCTAGGCGGCAAAGAAGGAGTCGAGACGGCTGGGGTCCTATTGGCCGATGGCTCCAGACGCGGGCCAGGGTGACGCCCGCATTCCGGATCAACGGCACTAAGGGGAGTTAGGGGAAGGCCGGACGCTACGTGACTTTATCCACCCGCACGATGGTGACCTCGTCTGCGTCTACCTCGTACAGCACCCGGTAAGCCCCTACGCGCAGCCTGCGGTAACTGCCACGGACAAATGCATCCGGCGGTTCCGGATCCTCGGCTAAAGCCGCGATGGCCCGGTTGACCTGCCGCATTCCTGCCTGGTCGGCCATGAACCGGTGCGCCGACGTCAGCGCGGCGTGCCGCCAGACGATCGTCACTGGCCGCCCCCGATCAATTCAGCCATGGCAGCCTCATGGGAGACAGTGCCGCCAGGCCGTCCAGCTGCCTTCCACGCCTCGTGCTCGGCGATGGCGGCGTCGATTTCCGCCTCCTCGATCTCGTCGGCCGAGGCGCGGTCCCTGAGGGCTGCGAGCATGCGGTACTCATCCAGGGGGACGATCACGGCGGTCTCGCCGCCGAGGTGGATCACGTCGTGACTGCCGCCGTGCTCTTCTGGCCGTGCACTCATAAAAAACGATGCTAGTCCAGACGCGCTGCGCGGGCAGGTTCTGACTCGATCATGGCTTCGAACACGAGCCGCCGGGCGGGCCGGGTTATTACACATCTGGGATCCTGCCCTATGTGGAAGTAACGCCCCTGATGGACTGCCTGGCCGCGGATATCGCGAAAATCGGTGCCGGGCGGAAGAAAGGGAGCCATCTTTGATGCCTTTGCTTCCATCAGGTACCAATATTCCAATATTTCTCGAAATATGGTTCGGATTCTGCCCCGCCCCGGCTGCTACCGTCGCACCGGGAAGCTCGGCCCGGCCTGACCGCGCCAAGACGTGGGAGCCAGTGCTGCCAGGCGGGGTAGCTCGCGACGTTGGTGCGGTAGTCGTAGAACAGGTCAGCCTGGATGTCGTGCTGGCCGGGCCGGCTGAGGAAGGCGAACTCGTCGGTCCACAGGTCCGGGTCGTAGGTCTCGGCGTTCGGGCTGGTCCCGACGTGGCGCTGCCGTGTCGCGGCGAGGGAGAAAAAGTTCTCCCGCAGCGCGGCCTCGTGGGCCTGGCGGTCAGCCCAGAACTCGCGGCGGGTCTGCCACAGCGGGCCGAGCCCGTCCTCGTGGGCGACGGCGTTCTGGACGATGAGCGCGCCGAGCCGCCCGGGATGGGCGATCGCGAGCCGGAATCCGACCGGGCCGCCGTAGTCCTGGACGGCCAGGGTGTAGCGGCGCAGGCCGCGGACCTCGGTGAAACGGCCGGTGACGGCGGCCAGGTGGTCGAAGGTGTAGGCGAATTCGGCGGGGGCGGGCGCGTCGCTGTGCCCGAACCCGGGATAGTCCACGGCTTCGATTGTCAATCGCGGTCGCACTGTCGGTGCGGGGTCGTCGATCAGGGCGGCGATGGTGTCCACCGCGATGAACACAACGGTCTTGCTGGCGATCAGCGGCCGAGGCCAGGACCGAGCGCGTCCAGAGACCCGGATGAATTCCCGCTGGTCGGGATACAGGGCCTGCCCGGCGCGTCCGGCGAGGGCGAACCAGAGGCTGACGTCCACGTGCCGCATCGCGGGCGGACCCACGGTCTTGGTCATCGTGAGGAAGAACGGCTTGTCCTGAAGCACTGCGTCGAGTTGCGCGGTAGCGCCGAGTTCCTCGACAGCCTCGCGCCGGACGGTATCGAGCGGATGCTCGCCGGGCTCGACATGCCCACCGGTCGGCAGCCACAGGCCCGACAGCCGGTGGTCGCAGAGCAGCACGCTCCCGGCCGCCCGATCGACAAGCAGGAAGTACGACACCAGATGCGGTGACGGGGTGATCGGCTTCACCCGCCGGAAGATGTCATCGGTCCCTGCAAGCCACGACAGCGCGTTCCGGCGGTGCTCCCTGCCAAGGTCATCCGTGGGCTCGATGCCGGACACAAGGCCGGTGATCATCGACTTCAGAGCTGTCGGCATGCGCGTTATTCTTCCGCGCGCCGCGAATTCTCAAGGCTAGCTGGACCGTGGTACCCGGGGCGTCGTCCGCCGCGTTTAGATCTTGCCTTCTGCCAGGCCGCTTCCCATTGGGACCATTGGCCGGGCTGCGGCGGGTCCCGGCGGGTTTGCTGCAACCGGAGCGGAAGGACAGGCGTGAACTCGCCGGTGAACAGTGCGTCCAGCTCGGCGTCAGCGAAGAAGTGGATGGACAGGCCATGCTTGGGGCCGGTGAGGTAGCGGACGGTAAAGCTGCCTTCGTGGTGGTGTTCGGTCACCTGGTGGCGGGGCCAGACGTCGGTAGCGGTGGCGTTGACCCGCAGGCAGAACAGGCCGCCGGGCGTAAGGCGCTGCTGGGCTGCGCGTATGTGCCGGTGCGCGGCGGCGAGGATGTCGGCGGCGAACGCGGACGGCGGCTCGCTCGGATAGCGGCCGGCGGCGTATCCGGCGTCCCACGCGGCGGCTACGGACGGATCCGGGCCGCTCATCATCGGCTCAGGCTACTGGGTGCTGGCCGCAGGCCTCGGCCCGGACACCTGAGGGCTGCCGCGCCGGCCGCTCCCTGCCTGTGGCGGGGCTTTTCGCAGCGTACGGGGCGGCGCATCGTCACGTCCCCTGCCCGTCCTATTCCCAGGCGCGGAGCAGGTCGAACAGACGCCGGTCGCCATCGAGTTGCAGGGAGTCGAGCGGGCAGGCCCGCCGCCGCACTGCCCTCAGCCCGTCAACGACCCGCCCACGGCAACGTCCCAGCAGAAAGCTACGCCCCGTTGACCGATCGCGCGCTCATCTGGTCGGCGTCGATGCCGAACGAGATGATGCGCGTGGGCCGGATGCGCACCACGGTGTCCTCGAAACGCTCGCCGAGTGCCTTGCCGCCGGACGGGACCACGGTGGCGGTCCCGCGCACCTCGATCATGCGCGGCTGCCAGGGCGGGAGCACGTCGTCGACCACGATGCTCGCCCGGCCGGTGCGCTGCACGTCGCGGGTCTTCTTGGTCTGGCTCATCCGCAGCCCGCCGACGTCAATGGCGTCGCAGGAGGCGTTGTAGCGAAACGATGTCGGCACCACGTGCGGCTGCCCGTCCGCGCCGACCGTGGCGATCCGGCCCAGACGCTGCCCGGCGAGGTACTCGATCTCCTTCTCCGTGAACACGCTCATGCCCAGCTAACCGGTCCCGCCGCCACGGCATTCCGCAGCCGAGACCAAGCCGCCTCAGGAGGCCAACGAACCAAGCCGTCTCACGAGGCCGGGCGCGCCGTGAACCAGGAATGGTCGTCGGTGAGGTAGCGGCCGAAACCGAACCCGGCCGAGGCCAGATCCGTAAGAAGCTCGTCCTCGCCGATCTCGTAGCTTCCCCACGAGTGCGTCCAGACCCGGTCGCCGACCTGGTACTCCACCTCCATGAACATCCGGGGCGGCTCCCTGCGGGCCGACCGGATGATCCGGGTGATCCCGCCGGGATCCTCGCGCACCCGGGGTGCCTGCTCCACGGTCTCGAACCAGCCGGGCGGGTTCTGCTGGAATACCGCCACCCCGCCGCCGTCCAGGTGCTCGCGGCACGTGAGGAGGAACTCATGCCGCAGCTCAGGATCGACGTTGATCATCGTGCTGGCCAGCAGGACCGCGCCGAACCTGCGGCCAAGGCGCGCCGTCTGGATCGGGGACTGGAAGGTCGGCAGGTCCGGGATGCGGGCGAGCATCTCGGCCGATTCGTCCACGCCGAGCACGGGGTGCCCGAGCGCGGCGAGCGGCCGCAGGATCCGGCCCGTGCCACAGCCGAGTTCGAGGATCGACGCGTCCTCCGGAACGGCCGCGTGCACGATCTCCGGTTCCCCGAAGATCGGCAGCAGGGCATAGAAGTCGACCGCGCACCCATCCTCGGTGATAACCCCAGGACCGGTGCCTCGCTGGTCTTCATCCATCAGTCACCCTCCTGAAAGAGCCGCTCGACGATAGATGAACGCACCCGCGGTGACCCACACTTCCCGCGACCCCGGCAACGGCAGCCGCGACGGCATCGGCGAGTCCGGCCGCGGCTACCTGCGCGATTGCGCACTCAAGCTAAGTCAATGACCCGCCGACCTGGGCAGCAACGTAGAGTACCTCCGTGCCGGGCGAGGACGGGCAGGACGGACAGGGCGGGCACGGCGACCAGACGATGGCCAGGTCGCTGTGGCGTCTCCTGGTCGGGCCGCCGCTGCGGCACACCGAGCAGATCATGGTGCTGATCCCGGTGGCGGTGCCCGACCGGCTGCGCTACCGTCCGCTGCACAACCACTTCGACCTCGTCCTCACCGCCGCGCTGCGCAACCGCCCCGACATCCTCACCGCCCGGGTCGAGATGACGCTGCACGTGCCTCGCCGCAGCCGCGGCACCGGGGACCCAGCATCGGGGGAGCAGGCGTGATAGTCCCGATGGCGGCCCGGATGGCGGCCGCGGTGATCGGCGGGCTGCTCGTGCTGACCGCCGCCGGCAGCGTGGTCGGCACCCTGATCGTGTCGCGCTCGGTCAGCGGCCGCCTGATGCGCTGGGTGGACAAGGCCGTCGACGAGACGTACCAGGCGATGCTCAGCCACATCGACGAGTACAAGCGGTGCGACCGGCTGCTAGCCACCCAGGCAGCGGCGCTGCTGATGGCCCAGCTTGTCGCCTGGCTTGGGGTCATCTTTGTCGGGTACGGCTTCCTGCTCTGGCCGTTCGCGGCCCGCGGCGTCGCGTCGGCGTTCACCGACGCCGGGTCATCGATGTTCACCCTCGGTTTCGCCGAACCCTCCGGCGCGGTCCCCGCCGCGATCGTCTTCCTGGCCGCGGCAAGCGGCCTGGTCATCGTCACCCTGCAGATCGCCTACCTGCCCACCCTGTACGCGGCGTTCAACCGCAGGGAGACCGAGGTGGCGCTGCTGAACGCGCGGGCCGGCATCCCGTCCTGGGGCCCCGAGCTCCTGGCCAGAACCCACTACGCCCTCGGCTCTGGCATGTCGACCCTGGACACGATGCCCGACCTGTACGCGCAGTGGGAACGCTGGGCCGCCGACGTGGCCGAAAGCCACACCACCTACCTGCCGCTCGTCCGGTTCCGTTCCCCTGGCGCGCTGTCGTCCTGGGTGACCGCGCTGCTCGCCGTGATGGACTCCGCCGCGCTGTTCCTCTCGGTGTCTCCGGAGGCCGCGCCGACCGTGCCGGCCCGGCTCTGCCTGCGCGGCGGGTTCCAGTGCTTCAACCGGGTCGCGACGGCGATGAGCATCCAGGTGCCGGGCGAGATGGGCGCCCCCCCGGGCGAGATCAGCCTGACCTACGCCGAGTTCGAGGAGGCGGTGGACCGGATGAAAGAGGTCGGCTTCCCGGTCGAGCGCGACCCGAAGGAGGCCTGGCCGGATTTCGTCGGCTGGCGGGCCAACTACGAGCAGGCCGCCTACGCCGTGGCCGCCGCCATCTACGCCGTGCCGGCCCTGTGGTCGGGCCCGCGCCGCCACCCCGTCCCGCCGATCCCCCCCATCCGTCCCGCCCCCGGCCGCCCGCCCAAGTAGCCGGGTCCGGTGACCGTCCCGCGCCGCATCCCGCCGTAATTTCCTTTTATGCAGAACGGGGAGTGGTTCCTCTCCCAAGCGCCTGCCAATGGCATGAGCCGGCGGCGTCGAGGTCGCCGCGGACCCTGTGCAGCGTTCCCAGTTCGTTCAAGACGATGGCTTCGCCGGCCCGGGTCGCCGATCTCGCGGTAGATGAACAGCGCGTACACCACCGCGTCGGTCGGCCCGGTGCCGAACGGCGGCTGCCCGCTGGCCGCGAATGCCAGCGTCACCGCCCAGGCGAAGACGTCACCGTCGGTAGGGGAGGGTTCTGTCACCATGAAGAAGGACCTACGGAATAAGGCACAGTTACGGATTGCGTCCACGGCACGCCGCAGTTCGCCGCAGACCGGCGCGCCGGGCGCACTCTGCGTTACTATCCGCGCCGTGGATCCAATCGACTCTCTTGCCAGCCGCCTGCCGCGCGGCGCCGTCACGACCGACCCCCAGATCCTGCGAGAACGCGCGATCGACAGCTGGGCCCTCGGGCTTTTGCGCCAGGTCAGGGGCGACGAACTGCTCGAACCCGCCGCGGTGGTCTTCCCCACTTCCACCGACGACGTGGCCACCGTGCTGTCCTGGGCCGCGCCCATGCGGATACCCGTGATCACCCGCGGCGGCGGGTCCGGCGTATGCGGCGGCGCCAGCGGCGCCAAGGCGTCCGTCGTGCTCGACATGTCCCGGATGGATAGGGTCACCGACGTCGACCTCACCTCACGCGCGGTGCACGTCCAGGCCGGCGTGCGCGGCGACCAGCTGGAAGACGTGCTGGCCGCCGACGGGCTGACCGTCGGCCATTACCCGCAGTCGCTCGCGATGTCCACCGTGGGCGGCTGGATCGCCGCGTCCTCCGCCGGGCACGCCTCCACCGGCTTCGGGGCCATCGAAGACATGCTGCTCGGGCTGACCGCGGTCCTGCCGACCGGCCGGATCCTGCGCTGCCGGCCGGTGCCCCGCTCGGCCGCCGGGCCGGACCTGCGGCGGCTGCTGATCGGGTCCGAGGGGACGTTCGCAGTGGTGACCGAGGCGACGCTCGCCTGCCGGCCCAGGCCCGCCGGCTGGCAGTGGCTGGCCTTCGGTTTTCCCAAGTTCGACGCGCTCGCCGACGGCCTGCGCGACGCCGTGCGCGCGGAGACGGGCGCGGTCATCTGCCGCGGGTACGACCCGACCGACGCCCAGCTGAGCTTCGGGCCGCTCGGCCATTCCGGCGGGTGCGTGGGGCTGCTCGGCTTCCCGGTCGGCCTGCCGGGCCTGGACGCCAGGATGGCGGCCGCGGCCGAGGCGGTCGGGGCGGTGGGCACCCGGCTCGACTCCTCCTACGGCGACCACTGGTGGCGGCACCGCAACGACGCGGTGGACACCTACGCCAGGATCATGGGGCCAGACCGCGCGTTCGGCTCCGGCGTGGTGGTGGACACGATGGAGGTGGCGGGCCTGTGGTCCGCCGTCCCGCGGCTGTACGCGGGGGTGCGGACCGCGCTGGCCGCGACCGCGCAGGCGGTGGGCTGCCACCTGTCCCATCTGTACCCGTCGGGCTCCTCGCTGTACTTCACGTTCCTGATCAGCGGTGCCGACGACAGGGACGCGGAGACCCGGTACCTTGCGGCCTGGGACCAGGCCGTGCGAAGCTGTGCGGCCATGGGCGGAACGATGACCCACCATCACGGCGTGGGACGCCTGAAGTCCGCGTACCTGCAGGGCGAACTCGGCGAGACCGGGGTGGAGTTGCTGCGCAGGATCAAGGCGGCCTTCGACCCCGACGGGATCATGAACCCCCGGGTCCTGCTGCCGTGACCAGCCCGTTCGGCCCGCCGGCCGAGGCCGGTTAGCCCGTCGCGCTTACTAGCAGGCCTTGCTGATGTCCGGACGAGTCGACGTACTGACCGATCATGACGCAGGAGGACGCGGACGGGCACGTGACCGAGCTCTCATACGCGTTGGGATCGGCTCCCGCGTTGGCGGGCAGCGGCGTCTCGGTGGCCGTCCATGAGGTTCCCGACCCGGTCAGCAGCAGGCCATGCCCGTCTGCGGCCGAGTCTTGGTAACCGCCGGCCGCGACGCAGGAGGACGGCGACGAGCACGTGACCGAGGTCAGGCCCCCTGCGGTGGCACCGGCGGGCAGCGGCGTCTCGGTGGCCGTCCATGAGGTTCCCGATCCGGTCAGCAGCACGCCCTGCGGGTTTCCGGCCGAGTCGTCGTAGTGGCCGGTCGCGACGCAGGAGGACGCGGCCGGGCACGCGACCGCGTCCACCCATACGGCGATGGCGTTGGTTACGGCGCGGGCGTTGGCGGGCAGCGGCGCCTCGGTGGCCGTCCACGAGGTTCCCGACCCGGTCAGCAGCAGGCCCTGCACGATTCCGGCCGAGTCGGTGTAGCTACCGCCGGCCACGACGCAGGAGGACGGCGACGAGCACGCGACCGCATCCAGGCCGGTCGCGCTCTGGTCGGCGGCGGCGTTGGCGGGCAGCGGCGCCTCGGTGGCCGTCCACGAGGTTCCCGACCCGGTCAGCAGCATGCCCTGCACGTTTGCGGCCGAGTCGGTGTAGCTGCCGACCGCGACGCAGGAGGACGCGGACGGGCACGTGATCCAGTTCATCAAGGTGCCGGGATCGGCGGCGGCACCGGCGGGCGCTGGCGCCCCGGTCGCCGTCCATGAGGTTCCCAACCCAGTCAGCAGCAGGCCCTGCCGGTCTCCGGCCGAGTCGGTGTAGGTACCGGCCGCGACGCAGGAGGACGCGGACGGGCACGTGACCGAGTTCAGGCCGGCTCCGGGATCGGCGCCGGCGGGCAGCGGCGCCTCGGTCGCCGTCCACGAGGTTCCCGATCCGGTCAGCAGCAGGGCATGCCCGACTTCGGCCGAGTCGGAATAGCTGCCGACCGCCACGCAGGAGGACGCGGACGCGCACGCGACCGAGCTCAGGCTGACATTGGGATCGGCGGCGTTAGCGTCGGCGGGCAGCGGCACCTTGGTCGCCGTCCACGAGGCTCCCGACCCGGTAAGTAGCACGCCCTGCAAGCCTCCGGACGAGTCGACGTAGTCACCGGCCGCGACGCAGGAGGACGCGGACGCGCACGCGACCGAGTTCACGAACAGGTCGGGATTGGCGGCGGCGCCGAGGAGTCCAACCGCCGGTACCGCTACCTGCTCGAACAAGGGGGGACGGGGCTGTCGGTGGCGCTCGATCTGCCCACGCAGTGTGG
>JBOHCG010000272.1:0-9965 GCA_050698735.1 Streptosporangiaceae bacterium
TGGGCTGTCGTCACACGCACATTAGTGTCGGCGATGCTCGCCCGGTCATGTCAGTGGACTCGCGCCACAGTAGGCACCGTCACTGGCAATGGCTTGCGGCTATTCACGGAAAACTTCGCCGCCGCGTATGCTAAGCGCATATTTCTTCGGGAAGAGCGAAGGGAAACGTGGATACGACCATCATCTTCGCCTCGAACGTGCCGCCTGCGACAATCGCAGGCCGGGTGCGTCGCGGCGAGCTCGTGCGCTTGGCGGCAGGCGTCTACACCAGCGATGTTACGTCAGATCCGGGTGCGGTGACAGCGCGAGAGTGGCCGGCTATCGCCGGAGGGCTGTTCCCTGGTGCGGTCATTACCGACCGCTCGGCCGTGACCGGGGGGCCTGCCGACGGCGTGCTCTACCTCGCTCGCGATGGCCGGGCCAGAGATGTCGAGTTGCCGGGCCTGCGGGTGACGGCACGGCTAGGCGCGGGGCCGCTGGACGGGGACATCCCGCTGCCGGGCGGCCTGTACCAGGCCAGCAGGGGACGTGCCTTGGCAGAGAACGCCCGGCCGTCTCGCTCCCGGGCTGGCCGGGCGCGCCGCACGTTGGACACTGCCGAACTGGGAGACTGGATCGACCGGCTGTGCCAGTCAGACGGGCCGCAGCGCCTCGCCCGGTACCGGACGCAGGCCGAGCAGGTCGCGAGTCTGGTCGATGCCCCGCAGGACGCGGTGAAGGCGCTGTCCCAGATGATCGGGGCAGCACTGGGCACGAAGCAGATTATGACGCGATCCCGCGCGCTGACGGCACGCCAGGCGTCGCTGCCATACGACCAGGACCGGATCCGCCTGTTCAGGCAACTGGCTGACAGCCTGCGCCTCTCAGCGCCGCAGAACAGGCCAGTGGCCGATCCCCGAGACCTGCGGTACGAGTACCTGCCGTTCTTCGAGGCGTACTTCTCCAACTTCATCGAGGGAACCGAGTTCGAACTGGACGAGGCGGTCGCCGTCGTCTACGAAGGGAAACAGGTACCCGGGCGCGCGGATGATACCCATGACCTGGTTGGTACCTACATGGTCGTTGCCGACCTGGCCGGGATGACCACCCTGGCAGCCGGACCGCAGGAGTTCCTGGAACTGCTGCGGTCCAGGCATGCCACCATCATGGGCGGACGGCCCGACAAGCGGCCCGGGGTCTTCAAAGAGGCCGCCAACCGGGCCGGCGACTCCCTATTCGTCTTGCCTGGGCTGGTAGCCGGCACGCTGCGCGCCGGATGGGAGGGTCTGGCCGCGCTGGACACCGCTTTCGAGCGTGCCATTTACATGATGTTCCTCGTCTCCGAGGTTCACCCGTTCGATGACGGCAACGGCCGCGTCGCGCGCGTCATGATGAATGCCGAGCTGGCCAGCGGCGGACAGTCAAGGATCATCATCCCGACGGTTTTCCGTGACGACTACCTCGGCGGACTGAGGCAGTTGACCCGCCAGGGCGACTCAAGCGTGCTGATCAAGGCACTGCGCTACGGGCACGATTACACCGCCCGGATCGACTTCTCAAGCCTCGCTCGGGCCACCGAGATGCTCCACGCGACCAACGCCTTCAACGAACCAGGCAGCAGCGAACGACTCCGGCTGCCGGATGCATCGCACTAAAGTCAGGCCGACGAAGTGTGTTGTTATGTCACGCACAGCGGAGTGCGACTGCACTTGCACATATGTAGTTGAGCTGGTAAAACGCTCGGCAGTAGCGCTCTTGGCCAGACCTTGGCAGATGCTCACCGGTTGGTGCTTGCTTGCCCGGAGGCAGCAGGCTACCGGGTTATGCTGCTCGATATGGACATGGGTGAGCAGGGAAGAAACCGGGCAGCTGGCTATCAGCGGCCGTACGCGGTCGCGGAGAGCCTTGACCTGCTGCACGGCCCTTCAGCCGGGACAGTGCACCTGCCGTCGCATCTGGACTGGTCGGGGCACGCGGAGTATGACCTTGACGCCCCTGGCAGGGTTGTCGACCTGTATCGTGCCGTGCTCATCGAGGCGGCGAGCCCGCAGGACCTGTACGCTTACCTGGACGCTGGGATGCTGCGGCGGCTGTGGGCGCTGATGTGGCTGCCGGTGCAGCTGCGGAGGGCGTGGGAACTGAAGTTCCCAGTCCTTGCCGAGATCAGCCGGATTACCGCTACCGCGTAAAAGGGGAGGCGATGGAACCGCGGCACGAGCGGATCGCGAAGATCGCCTTGGCCGCTGGTGCCCGGTACGGACTCGCACTCGCGGGCGGCTACGCCGTCCAAGCGCATGGGATCGGCAATCGGCCGAGTGGCGACGTGGATTTGTTTACCACGTGGCAGCACCGCAGCGAGTTCCCTGAGCTGACTTCTGCAGTTATCTCCGCACTCAGCACGGCTGGGTATGCGACTTCTATGATCATGAGCGGCGAGACGTTCACGCGGCTGATCGTGACCGATCCGCGAGATGGCCAGGAAGAGAAGATCGAGATATCGGCGGACTGGCGGGCGCACGATCCGGTCCAACTCGACGTCGGCCCGGTCCTGCACCCGGACGACGCCGTGGCCAACAAGGTCTGCGCGTTGTTCGGCCGTGCGCTGCCACGCGACTTTCTCGACGTTGACGCGACGCTGATGAGCGGCAGGTACACGCGTGAGCAATTGCTCGAACTCGCCGCCGCAGCCGACCGTGGCTTCGACCCGCTGATCTTCGCCGACGCGCTCGGCGCACTCACGCAGATCACCGACACTGCGTTCGCCGAATACGGGACCGATCCCGCCGTGATCACGGATATGCGGCGTCGGTTCGCCGAGTGGCGCCGCGAACTCATCGAGAAGCGCGTGTCTGGCTAGGACTCACCTGTGTGGTTATCGCTTGCACTTCGGATCGTGGTGTCATTTGTATATATGCCTCTTGAGCTGGGAAGACGTCTTGCGGTGCTGGCAGCAGTCAAGACGCTTGCTATCCCCTGAGCGGCCAGTGCGGTCTTAATCGGTTGACGACCGGCGCCGTCGACATGACCTGGAATTGTGGATGCCGAGGTGCGCGCGAACCTGGCGGCTTGGGAGGCGGCGTCACAGAAGTACGTCCGTGAATACGGTGATTTCCTGGCTCAGGCGGCGTCCGGGGCCTCCGGGAGGACCGCAGTTATTCCGGCCGCAGCCATGTCAACGACACGTTCCCGGCTCGCGGGGCCGTGGAATGGCAGTGGACTTTCGGGTCTCCGGACTTAACCGGGGTGCGGGACTGTAATTTCAACGGTGTAACTTCCGGCACGGGAGGAGACACCAGATGACTGACGTGACACAGGATCGGGACCAGGATGGCATGGAGCTGTCAGCGGCCGATGAGCAGGTGCTGCGGGAGCTCACCGAGAGAGCCCGCGACGGCGGCCTGGAGCTCACCGGCGAGGGCGGCCTGCTCGGGCGGCTGACCAAGATGGTCATCGAGGGCGCCCTGGAGGGCGAGCTGGACGATCACCTGGGCTATGCCAAGCACGACCCGGGGATCGTCGAGACCGAGCAAGTCCGCGACTGATCGCCTACCTGCTCCTGCCAGCTAGCGCTCCTTGACGGCATGCAACAGGGTGACACCGAACCACGGGCCGCCGTACCAGTACTCGAGTCCGAGTCCTCGCAGGGTGCCCTGGCCGATATGCGCGGCATACTTCCTCGCCATGGGCGAGACGTCGGCGACGAGCAGCTGCCCACCCGGGCGCAGCACCCGCATGGCCTCGTCCACCGCGCGGTAGCGCCCTTCGGGCGAACGGATGTTGTGGATCGCCAGCGCGCTGGTCACGACGTCGAAAGAGCCGTCTGCGAACGGCAGCGCGGTCATGTCGGCCGTGTGCACCTCCACCCGGTCGGCGACCCCGGCTGCGGCGGCGTTGGCGAGCGTGGCTTCGGGACTGTTGCCGCTCTGGTCCCTGGTCCACAGGTCCACGCCGACGGCGCGTCCGGCCGGCAGCCGCCTAGCCGCCTTGATCAGAACCGCGCCGCGACCGCAGCCCAGGTCCAGCAGCTGCTCGTTACCCGCTAGGCCGGCCCGGTCCAGTTCCCGCTCCCAGATGCGAAGCTTGCCGCGCAGCGTGGTGTGCAGGAAAAAGCCGGTGTGGGCGAGCAGTACCGTCCCGGCGGCCGCCGTCGCGATCCTGCCTGGCCGCCGCCGGGCGGCGGCCAGGCAGCAGGCCAACCCGGCGGCGCCGAGAACCGCCGGGACGGGTAGCGCGTCAACACCGTACCGCGGCCGCTGAAGGTGCGGCAGTGGGGAGCCATTCCGATCCTTGGACATACTCGCAGTGTTACAAGCGCAACCGCTCGGTGTCTTGGAGGAATGTTCCGCTCTCGTGGTCAGCGCCACGAGATCGGTACCAGCAGTAGCGCTGGCTCAGATCACATCCCAGACGCGTGCTTCGGAGCAGGCCATGCGACGTCCTCGACCGCAAGGAACGGCGTAACGGCAACGGCTGCGGGAGTCACCCCGGCGAAGGCCATGACGTCTCGATGGAGGTGGGACTGGTCGACGTAGCCGCTCTCCGCCGCCACGAGGGCGGAGCTATAACCAGCGGCGAGACGGTGAGCCGCGTGGTCGAAACGGATCAGTTGGGCGGTGCGTTTGGGGGTGAGGCCAATCTGCGCCCGGAACCGAGACCACAGACGCCTGCGGCTCCATCCGATCTCGGTCGCCAGCCGCTCGACCCGAACCCGCCCTCGGCTGGCCACCATCCGTGCCCAGCAGAAGGCGACTTCCGCGTCGACCACCCGGCCTTCCTCGTGCCGTCGAGCCAGCAAGGCCTCGGCGATCGCGAACCGCTCGTCCCACGACCCGGCGGCGCGCAACTGCTCCTGGGTTCGCACGGCGTCGCGCCCCCAGAGGTCATCGAGGGCGACCACCCTCCCGCCCAGCTCCGCAGACGCGCCCAGGACCGCATGTGCGACCACCGGCGACAGTCGGACCTGCAGGCACGCGAAGCTCCCGGCCAACCCCCGCCCTCGAGCGCCGCTGGGCGCGAGCCCGGCGACAACGCGTTCTCGTTGCTGCCGGCCACTGCTGTCGTCGACGACGAATGGCAGGTCGCCGAGGTCGAAGACCATCATGACAGCCGGGTGCGGGACCATCGCAACGTCGACGAGGTCATTCGCTCGATCGCTGAATCCTGCCATGTTGACCCCCGCCAGCCGGCCCGGCCGTGACGGGACCGCGATGTCCCATGAAGGCACGCCGGCACGAACCGGCTCGGCAGATCGCACGTCGCCATGGTACGTGCCACATCGAGCGGCAGCGCACCGAAGCGACCGTCCCTCAAGACGGAACCGGCCCGGGCGCGTGCCCGGTGGCGGGGGACCGGCGGTCTGGTGCCGGTTCTGGTCTCGCCCATGACAACCCTTTGGGTCTACGTGGAATCAACCGCCACCGTTGAGCACACGTTCGACACCGAGGGATCCCTCCCGATCAGCGTCGGCTAGCCCACACCTCGCGCTCCGCGCCGTCGGGGTCGTCGACCACGGTGATCCCCTCGTCGATCAGCGCGGTGGACCGCTCGGCCAGTTGTATCGGGGCCAGCCGGGGTCGCCGTCAGCAACGAAGCGGACCCAGGCGCCGTGAGCCCTGTCGGCGGCAACCTGTGGTGGAGCGTCGCCGATGAGGGCGTGGCTGGACTCGTCGTCGAGGAGGTCAAACACGTACGGGATCTTGACCGCGTGGGCGGCGCCGAGGCGGCCGGCGAAACTCGGCGACCCGTGGTCGAAGCGGTACATCCAGGTGTCGGCCTCGCCGGCCTCCAGGCGCGCCTCGGCAACCCGGATCGCCGGAAGCCTCATGGAGTAGTCGGTGAGCACGGCAGCAAGCAGGTCCCCGCCGGTCGCTCCCGGTCGGGCCGCCCGGTAGCGCCCGACCGTCTCGTCGGGCCAGCCGAGGGCGCCGACGACTGCGCTGAGGGTCGGCTCGTCAACCAGGTCGATAAAGCCGGTCGGGACGAGGCCGATCCGGACGTCATCCCGGTTCGACCCGGCCAGGAGACGCACGCCGCTGCCCGCGCCCCCTCTCAACGCATCGAGCGGATGCTCCGGGAGGGTGTCGCCGTCGACCACCGGGGC
Organism: Streptosporangiaceae bacterium; assembly: GCA_050698735.1. Taxonomy (GTDB): domain Bacteria; phylum Actinomycetota; class Actinomycetes; order Streptosporangiales; family Streptosporangiaceae; genus Palsa-504. Next base: position 6,080 of record JBOHCG010000272.1, read on the forward strand.
GAACGCCAGGCTTCCCCACATGGCCGGATCGGACACACTCAGCACCTGCTCGGCGACGGCGGACGCCACCCGCGCGAGCCGTTCGACTGGCACCTCGCTGACGGCCTCGCGGGTCGGCGCAACCCCGAGCGACTCGGCCAGCATCGAGGCGACCCGGGCGGCGGCTTCCATCGTGAGGGTCTGGGCGGCCGCCCCGCTGTGGGTGACCGCCTGGCGGAACAGGTCGCGGGCACAGGGCATGGCCAGCAGGGTGGTGATGCTCATGGCCCCGGCGGACTGGCCGGCGACTGTCACCTTTCCCGGATCGCCGCCGAAGGCGGCGATGTTGCCCTGGACCCACTCCAGTAATCGGTGGCGCTGCGTTCGCCCTCCCACCGCCCGGGCGGCTCCGGTGGCCGCATGCGGCGCGCCCCGAAGGGCGGGGCGGCGTACGGGATCCCGAGGAATGCCGCAACTCCCCGGTCCGTCCAGCCCCGCAGCCGACCGCCCTCCACCTGAACCGCCAGCGCACCGTCCACCGTCTCCGTCATCACCTCTCCTTCCGCTCAGAGCCCCGCAGGCTCTGCGCTTGCGTTGCCAGACACGAGGTCCAGCATCACAAGCTCAGGGCCCGGTGTCTTGGATAAATGTTCCGCTCCCGTGGTCAGCACACGGGCGCCGACGCTGGGCTGGGTTCGGTGGGCCCGTGGTCCAAGACGGCCTAACGTGACACCGTCCGCCGCGAGCCAGCGCGCGACCCGACGGCCATAGGCGCCAACCCGCTCAAGCCACGGCACGTCTTGACACAGAAACTTCGCCACCGACGCGGCAGAGGTTCAACTAACGGCCCCCCACCCGATCTCTTTGAGTGAAGGGAGCAAGGAAGCCGCGGCACCGCGCCAGAATTGGGAATATTGCACGCTCGCCAGCCAACCTTGACCTGTTACGCGGGTACCAAATAATCGGCCGCACTTGAAAGCACCTTCCGCGAGCAAAGCCAGCCGTTACGTTCAGTTGTCGCAGTGATCCGCCGCTGGAGGACCGTCTGCAGCGAGGCCGTTCAGGATGCTGGCGCAACTCGCAGCCTCGCAGGGTGCTTCTCGCGGCGGTATCTTGCGGACGGGAGGACGCGGGCAGGATGGCACCGTGCGGCGCATGGCGGCACGCTACTCCGGCTGGCCAGCATGACGCTCGTAACGTACAATATTTTGTACGTGACGATGATGGTGGCCTGAGCGGTGGTGAACCTGTGAAGACCATGACGTACTCCGAGTCTCGTGCGCATTACGCCGAGACCCTCAATGCTGTCGTCGACGACCGGGAGGAAGTCGTCATCACCCGTGCCGGGCATGAACCAGTGGTGATCGTGGCGCTCGCCGACTACGAGTCCCTCAAGGAGACCGCCTACCTGCTCCGGAGCCCGGAGAACGCGCGGCGGCTGCTGGCCTCCATTGACCGGCTCGAGCATGGTGGCGGGATCGAGCGGGACCTGCTGGGGTGAAGCTCGTCGGGGACGAGTCCGCCTGGGACGACTACGTCTGGTGGCAGCAGCAGGACCGCAAGGTACTGAAGCGGATCAACGCCCTGATCACCGACATCCAGCGCAACGGCAACGAGGGCATCGGCAAACCCGAGCCCCTCAAGCACGGCTTCCAGGGATACTGGTCACGCCGGATCACCGACGAGCACCGGCTCGTGTACAAGATAATCCAGGACGAGATCCGCATAGCCGCCTGCCGGTACCACTACGAACGCTGACCGCAGCCGCGCAGCTCAACAGTGCCGGTCAGCTCTACGGCCCAGACGTGCCGGTGCAGGGCACTTCGTGGCGCCGATCGAAACGACGACATGTGTCGTTATCGTTTGCACTGCGGACTGTCTTCACACGCACATCCAGACAGCCTCCGCTTGCTGGGTGCCCTGGTGCGCCGGCAGAAGGTACTAGTGATGACTACCATATATGTCATGACGATGACGCGGACCACCGTGTACTTGCCGCTGGACGCTAAGCGGCGGCTCTCAGCTGCCGCACATCGGCAGCACCGCAGCGAGGCTGAGTTGATCAGGGATGCGGTTAACCGTCTGCTCGCGGGGGAACCGGAGGGCCCACGGCCCAACCCGCCCCGGTTCGACCTCGACCCAGCGGTCGTCGATCATGTCGATGAGAATTTGTCGGCAGGGTTCGGCACCGCCGGACTGGAGGACGGGCTGTGGGGCGCCTGATCATAGATACGTCCGGCTACCTGGCAGGGGCGGCTGCCAAGCACCCGCTGTCAGAGGTGATACAGGACATCCTGCGCACGGTCACCGAACCGCCCGTGATCTCTCCGCTCGTACTCGCGGAGATCGATTACATGGTGCTCGACAAAGTTGGCGTTGATCAGGAACTCGCGGTCATCGACGACCTGACCAGCGGCGCCTACGAGATTGCCGACCTTGATGTCGATGACCTGCGCATTGCACGAGGCCTAGCTGCTCAGCACCGCGACCTTAAGATCGGCATAACAGATGCGCTGAACGCCGTCCTTGCCGATCGTTACGACACAAATGAGATCCTCACGACAGATCAGCGTCACTTCCGGGCGGTAACCCCGCTCAGCAGGCGCTTCGATGCCTTCCGCCTGCTGCCGACCGATCGATAGCTCCTCCTCTTGCCGCACTGCTCTACGACCGAACCAGGCAGCCGCGGCCAGGTCGATCTTGAGAATGTTTCTCTATAGCGCATCGAGTCTGGAGTTTCGCACTTTTCATGGCGGCTGGCGGTTTTACCCGCCACCTGAGGCAGCGGGTCGGCGGATGTCACGACACGCGGGGTTTGCGGGGCTTTGGGTGCGTGATCTGGCGGGCTGAACACGGAAGCATCGGCGGTGCTTACGTCCGCCTCATGCCGAGGGAACCCGCCGATGCTTCCGGTGCTGAATCTACCCGCTTCGCTGTCGTGCCTGCTGGGCGAACTGCGTCCGTGCTTCACCGCGCCGGGGTTCGCGACAGCCGGACCAAGATGGCCGCGGTGACGAAGCAGTTGCCGTAGCTGAGCTTGTCCCGTTCTGGTACACCCGGCACGGCCACGACCCGGCCGACATCGACGACCGCCGCGCCAGCCAGCCCTGGTACCGCACCAAGACCGAGCCCGCCTTCGAGGACATGCTCATCAAGCTGCGCCGATATCCGGTCAGGATGTCGCCAGCGCCCCGGCCTTCGCTGACATCGAGGACAAGGTACGCCGGGCGCTTGCGGACAGGGTGCTCGTCGCCCACAACGCGCATGTTGACGTCGCCGTTCTGCGGCGCGAGCTGGGCGGCTGGGAGTCCCCCGAGGTATTCGACACGCCGATGCCGAGCCACAGCATCAAACGGGCCAGCCGTGGCGCGTCCCGGCCGTGGCGCGCCTCGTGCAGCAGCACCATGCTTTCTCTTGGGGTGCAAAGCCGACGATTCGGATATTTTCTTTCTTTATCCAGTTCATCGGCAGCCCGATCGCGGCCGGTCTGCTGCAGGTGCGGTGCGACTGCGTGGGGGCTGCCGCGCTGGCGGCGCCGGTAGGTGATCGGGGCTGGCAGGGTTGCCGGTCAGCGGCGGCGGCACCGCCACAGCAGGAATGCCGGAACCGGAGCTGGCGGCTCGATGAAGCGCTCAGCATCCAGCCCGGCGTCAAGCAGGGCGTTCAGGTAGGTGGACAGCTTGCGGTGTGTGGCACCTACCCGGATCCGGGCGCCGTCGGGATTGTGGTCTGGTGAAGTCCACCAGCCCTCGGACTCGTAACCCTGTCCTGGCGGCCAGCTGCTGCGGCTAAGCTCAATGCCGGGAAAGCACGGGTGCACGATCGAGGCGGCGAACCAGCCACCCGGGCGCAGCACCGCCATCACCGCAGACAGGGTTCCCGCCAGGTCGTCGATGTCCATGAGCGC
>JBOHCG010000273.1:0-9948 GCA_050698735.1 Streptosporangiaceae bacterium
CCGGGGACGGCGAGCTTGTAGTAGATCTCGGCGTCGGCGGGGGAGAGGTTGACGCAGCCGTGGCTGACGTTCTCGAAGCCCTGCTCGCCGACGGACCAGTAGGCGTCGTGGTAGTAGTCGCCGCTGAAGGTGAACCGGACCGACCACGGGACTTCCAGGCTGTAGCCGGGTCCTGTCATCAGCACCGGGTTCGCCTTCTCGATGGTCAGGTAGGACCCGTCGGGGGTGGCGTCGCCCGGCCGGCCGGAGCTGATCGGCCAGTTATCGCCGCCGGCGCGCTGCTCGCCGCGACCGGCGGCCTGCGGCTGCGCCGCCGTGCCATCCGGGCGTAACGGTGCCCATCGGCAGGCCGGCCGCGATCGCATTCGCGGCCGGCCTGTCGGCGATTGGCCAGGTACCCGGTTAGCCGATGAGCCCGAGCAGCCAATATGGAGCAGCCATCGGTGCTGAGTGACCTGCAGGGTCCCCATCGCTGGCCGGGTGGAGGCATGTCACATCGGCCGGGTCTGCGGTGTCTTAAGGGTGTAACAGAAAAGAGGACGGCAAGGAGATCATCATGAACGCACGGCTGGACTACAACAGCTCCGAGGTCCTGCAGAAGTTCGTCAAGCACCTCGTCGCGGCGTCGGCGGCGGTACAGCAGGCGGGGCTGCCGCCCGCGACCGTGAACCTGGTGCTGGTCCGGGCCAGCCAGATCAACGGCTGTTCGGTCTGCCTCGACATGCACACCAAGGACGCAGAGCACGCCGGGGAGACCTCGCTGCGGCTCAACCTGGTGGCGGCGTGGCGGGACACGAAGGTCTTCACCGACGCCGAGCGCGCCGCGCTCGAACTCACCGAGCAGGGCACCCGCATCGCCGACGGCGCCGGCGGCGTCACCGACGAGGCCTGGGCGAACGCGGCCAAGTACTACGACACCGACCAGCTCGCCGCGCTTGTGTGCACCATCGCCATGATCAACACCTTCAACCGGCTGAACGTCATCAGCCGCAGCGAGGGCGGCGACTACAAGCCCGGCCAGTGGGGCTGAGTTCCTCAGGAACGTGCCGCGACGCGCCTGGCGAGCATCCGGCACAGGTTGAGCAGGAGGATAGCCGCCGTCCGGGAGTGCGACTCCATGACGGTCTGCAGCGCGGGCTCGTTGAGGCTCACCACGCGCGCGCCGGCCGGGCCGGCGACCACGTCGATGGTCCGCTGGGTCCGCAGCAGGAACGCGACATCTCCCACCACCTCGCCGACCTCGGCGTCCGCCAGGTGCCTGTGACCGGACCAGTACTGCAGCTCGCCGCCAAGCAGCACGTACATCGTGCGTGTCACCTGGCCCTGGCGGATCAGGTAGTCCCCTGACGCCACGTCGATGATGTGACTGTGGACCAGGATCTCGGCGAGCTGGGAGTCGTCGAGGTCCTGGAATACCCGCAGCGCCTGCCCGGTCACCGCGGTATCGATCTCCGTCGACCAGTCGTAATTCTGGCCACGCTGGAGCGAGCGCACCGGCGGCCGGGACGGCAGCAGGCCGGCGGTCCGGCGCGCGCGTTCCGAGGTGGGCGCGGCCGGATCGATGACCGTGTCGAGCAGCGGCGAGCCCACCTGCCGCAGGTAGTCTCCGTCCGTGGCGATGAACACGAGCGGGACCATCAACCCGAAGTGCGGATCGTTGTAGGTGTGACGGTAGGGGCGGAACCCGAGACTCTGGTAGAGGCTGATCAGGTGCGGCTGGCAGTCGCAGAACGCAATCTCGATCCCGCGCCCAGCCCCGATCCGGGCGGCCTCGGTGATCAGGCCGAACGGGACTCGTGTCCTGCGGTGGACCCTGCGGACGACGAAGCGGGTCACGACCATCATCGCCGTACGGGGCACGGCGGGCAGGAAGTCGTCCATCCCGTAGGCGTCGAGGAAATGGGCGGGGAACGGCGCATCGGCGCCGAACGTCAGCCGCATGACGCCGGCGGGCTGGCCTCCTGCGTACGCGACAAGCAGCTCCGAGCCTTCGTCGTCGGCATCGCTGAGCCGCCGTGCCTCGTGATCGGCGACGGAGGAGAACATCTTCATCTCCGCCACGTATATCTCGTAGCGGAGGCGGGCGAAGAGCTCGCGCTCCTCGGCAGTCCGCGCCAGCTTGACCGTAACCCACGGCGCCGTGGCGTTGTCGCCCACGTCTGGAATCGTAAGCCGTCGATCGCCGGCGGGACAGTGGCGCACCCCGCCGGTTTGCCGGGTTGACGGGCCGGCGGGGCGCGCTCATGATGGTCTGGATTCCGCGGACAGGAGGCGGCTGTGGCCCATCCGAATGAGGATTTCGTGCGTGCGGGGTTCGAGGCGTTCAGCAAGGGCGACCTCGACACGCTAGGAAACCAGTTCTTCGCCGACGGCATCGTGTGGCACGTCCCAGGCAGGAACCTGCTGGGCGGCGAGCACACCGGCATCGCGGGGGTGCGGGACTACCTCGGCAAGGCCTACCAACTCTCCGACGGGACGGTTTCCATCGAGCTGCGGGATGTGGTGGCCAACGACCGGCACGCGGTGGCGCTGTTCCAGTCGCGCGCCGAGCGGAAGGGCCGCACGCTCGACACCTTCGACGCCGTGGTCTTCAGGCTCGAGGACGGCAAGGTCGCCGAGGCCTGGCACCGCTCCGGCGACCAGTACATCGCGGACGTCTTCTGGTCCTGACCCCGGAAGGTACGCGGGCAGCGGCTAGGGTTTACCGGTGCGTACCTGTTACGAGATCGAGGAAGGCGACGGTTACCTCGCGGCCCGTGAGCTGCTGCTGCGGCGGTGCGGGGCCTGGGCCGCGGCGAACGGCCTGGTGATGTCGCCCCCGCTGGCCGGGACCTTGCTGGATTCGCGGCACTTCAGCCCGGACGGGCGGCTGGGCTACTGGAACCCGGCTCAGGTAAGCCGGGCGCTGCTTGAGTGGATACCGGGGAGGGTCACCGCCCCGGAGGAAGACCTGCTTGGCGCGCCGCAGACGCTGCGGACCCTGCTGCGCTACCTGGAGGCTCACGGGCTGCGCGATCCGCGCGGCGCCAGCACCGGGGAGAACGAGGAGGCCATCGACGCGGCCGCGAGCCAGTTCGCCGCCGCCCTCGGCGACCGTGAGCGGTACGGGATGGCGAAGACGATGGCGCTGTCCGCCCGCGACCGCGGCGTGGACATCGGCGATCCCGGGGCGTTGAATGCCTTCCTGTCCGATGTCCGTGACGGCCGCCTGCGGCTTGACCAGGAGCTGCTCGGGCGTGTCCTTGGCCGTCAGCTCGGCGGGCCGGGCCAGGGTCAGGAGCGGAAATTCGCCCAGCTCCCGGTGCGCCTGCCCGCCCCGGCCGAACTGACCGCGGCGGCCGGCCGCAGCAAGGTCGCCGGCCAGCTCCGCGCCTTCGCGGACTGGCTCGGCCGCAATGGCCGGGCGCTCACGCCGGCCGGGAACATCAGGCCCGCCGACGCCCGCGAGCTGATCGTCCTGCTCGAGACCGGCGACGAGGGCCTGAGGTTCCGCAGCGCCGCCGAGCTCCCCGGCCTGGACCTGATCGTGACCTGGGCGAAGAAGGCGCGCGTGGTCCGCAAGCAGGGCACCCGCCTGGTGCCGGTGGCCAGGGCACGCCCGCTGCTTGCCGACGCCGACGCGCTGTGGCAGCGCGCCTTCGAGGCGGCGTTCGATCTGGCCGATGCCGTCGTCCGCCCCATCTGGGCCGACGAGCCGCCCTCGCCGGTGGCGCTGCTGTACGACGTGATCGTGCCCGACATGCTGGCCGCGATCTACAGCATGGACGAACCGTCTCCGGTGGCCCGGCTCGCGGAGTCGGTCTGGGAAACGGTCCGGGCGTACTTCGACGCCGACTCCCTCGGCCCGCTCGGCCAGCTTGGCCTGCGCGGCCGGGTGGACAACGACGTCGAGCAGATCTTCGACGCGTTCGAGGCGCTCGGCGCCGTGACCTCGGCGCACGGCGTCGCCAGCCCGCTGTTCGCCCAGGATCTGGACGAGGCGCCGGACATCCAGGATGGCCCGTTCCGCGGCGAGCGCGCCGCGGCGCTGCGGGACCGGCTGGCCCAGCCCGGGCGCCTGGTGAGCCTCACGCCGCTCGGCACCCGCGCGATGCGCCAGCGAATGCTGGCCGAGGGCAGGGAGGCGGGGCTCGTCGGCGAGCTCGCGGACGCCTCGCCCGCCGAGCTGCTCGGCACCATCGCCGAGCACTACTCGACCGAGACCGCCGCCGAGGAGATCGCGATCTGGCGGGCCGCCCACGGCGGCTCCCTGGACCCTCTCGTGCAGGGGATCCGCGACTGCCCGTTCCTCTCCAGGCGGGTCGCGATGCTGCAGGTCCTGGGCGGCGCCGTCGCGGAGGGAGGCGAGCTGCTGGCCGCCCTGCAGCGCGACCCGGAGCTCGGGCCGGTCGTCCTGCTCGCGGAAAAACAGGACCTCAAGCCCGAGGAGGTCAGCCCGGCCGAGGCCGCCTGGCTGATGGCCGGCAGCCTCCTGGAACTGCTGGAGCTCGCGGGGCCCGACGCGGTGCGCGAGCAGCTCGAGGACCTGCCCCGCTCCCAGCGGGAGGAGGTGGCCCGCGCCGTGCGCGACTCCGGCTACCCGGCCCCCGAGACCCTCGAGGACTTCCGCACCCTAGTCGCCCAGCCGCTCCTGACCGCGTCCTCCCGCCCCCGCGCGATCAGGAACCCCCGCCCGCGCCGTCCCAGCCGGGGCAAACGCCACGGCCGCTGAGGCGCCCGCCGACTGTACTTGGCCACGCCGCGGGAGCGGCTTACCCTCGGGTCCCCACACCGGGGCGCGGAACCTGCCGAGGGTCGGCATAATCGTCTGGTGTCCGTTTCGCCGCGTGCTCCCAGCCCCGCCGATCTCGCGGCCCGCCCGAGGAGCCGGCCGCCAGCCCGGCCGCCGGGGAACAAGGCCAAGCCTGCCGCGGACGCGGACATCGCGGACTGGACGGCGCAAGCTCGCCTGCCTCGACGACCTGCTCGCCGCCACCTCCGAGCGCGCTGAGGCCTCTCTCCTCTTCACCGGCTACGTCTCCATGGCGCACCCCGCCGTGGAGGACCAGGCCACCGACCGCGCCCACCGCATCGGCCGCCGCGAGACCGTCCACGTGCACCACCTCATCGCCGAGAACACGGTCGAGGACCACATCGGCGAGCTGCTGCGCCGCAAGCGCGCGATCGCCGGTCGGCTGCTCACCGGGGACGAGACGTCGCTGACCGAGCTCACCGACGAAGAACTCGGCCAGCTCGTCAGCCTCGGCACCGGGAGAACGCCGTGACCGGCCCTGAGTGGCTAGCCGAACGTAAGCGGCAGGCGGGCGCCGACCGGCCCGTCGACGGGAGGCACAGTGACCAGCCCTGAGTGGCTAGCCGAGCGGGGCCCGGCGCCGCTGCCGGATCCCGACACGCTGGAGCTTATTGTCGCCGACGCGGCCCGCCGGGCGGCCGCCATCAGTGCCGGCGAGCCTGATCCGCGAGACGAGCATCCGCTGGTCGACGCCATCCGCCTGCTCGCCCACGCGCCTACCCCGGAACGCCACCAGGCGATCTCGCGGCACACCGGCCTGGCCGAGCCCGACGTCAGGCGGCTGCTGCTCGCGTTCCGGCACGGCGGCACGGCCGGAGTGCACGCCGCCCTCGGCGCCACCCCGCTCGCCGGCGACCGCGCGGCCGAAGCTGCCCGCCGGGTCACCCGCCAGGCGGTGGCGGCCGAACTCGACGCCGCCGCCGGGACCGTCACCGACGCGGTGACCGGAATCCAGATCCGCCGCGGTCCCGACGGCCGCTGGTACCCGTTCACCCGTTCCGGCCAGCGCTGGTAGCCCGCCCCCGGCGCATCACCGCAGCCCGACGCCGCCTTCGCCGCCGCGACCCGGGCCAGGAGAGCCCGCTGAGCACCTTCGACCCGCGTGCTCTCACCTCATCCCCTGCCTGGCCGCAGGTCCGGGCCGATGGCGCTGGCGTTCTTCCTCTCCGCAGTCATGCGGCATGATCAGGCGTGCCCGTGCTCTGGAGTTGCCCCGGTGTCCCGGCGGCGAGTTGTTCCAGCAGCGCGTACAGTTCTGCCTCAAGCCCGTCTGAGATCTTGTCCGGATAGCCGAGCATCGTGTTCGCCGCCGCCCGCACAGCCGTTTCCCAGGTTTCAGTCATGCTGGCATGTCTCCGTTCGTGAATCACCCGCCAGGGTGCTGGATATCAGCGGACCTAGAGATTTTTCAGTCCCGTGCGCACGCGGCGAAGAACGCGGGGATCATTCATCGCCGCAATCGTGGGCATGTCCAGGTGCCCGGGTTCGCGCGCCGGCAGCGGAATGAGAAGTTCAGCCCAGACTGCCTTACTGCCGTGTGCCGGGTGGTAATAGCCCCATCGTTCACACAGAGCGCCCACGATCATCAGGCCGCGGCCGCCCTCGCTGTCGCCGGCGGCATCCTTCAGCACCGGAGGTTCCGGATTGCGGTCCCGCACCTCGATCACGAGCGACGTGCCTCCTATTACCGCCAGGCGTATCTGGATCGTCGTGAGCCCGGCGCTCGACTTGACCGCGTTGGTCAGCAGCTCAGACATCACGAGCTGGGCCTCGTCGATCATGTGTGCTATACCCCATGCTCTCAGATGGCACTGCGCGAGCAGGCGTCCGTAGCGGGGCGCATCGGGCAGCGACGCGAGCGTCAGTTCTGCCGACCAGTCAGCCAGCGGGCATTCCCGCTGGTCACGGTCCTCAACGGTCATTCTCACTGCGCTTGGTCCTTCGGTTACGCGGGGCCGGGGCGTCCCAGGGAAACTCATACCGGCCTTCCCTGGGACGCAATGACAAGCGTGCGTTGCGTGGCATACCGTTCGCATTAGGTCACAGGCGCTTTTGAGGACGGCGCGGCAGGTTTGAGGGCGGCCCCGGCGGCGTGAGGATCAGGGGCGGGACGTGAGGAGGCGTGAAATGCCCGGCGGGCGCGGTGAAGATGACGAGCGGAGCATGTTCGCGGCGGAACTGATCGCGATGCGGAATCAGCGCGGATGGACACAAGAGGAAACCGCCGGGAAGATGCTCGTCAGTACTTCGACGATCGCGAACGTCGAGTCGGGGTACCGGGCTCCGACAGCGCCTCAGGCGATCAGGGCCGATGAGGTGTTCGGGACTCCGGGGACGTTCCAGCGGCACGAACGGCGGATGCGGGGCATCCCGTATTCGGTCGGGTTCCGCCCGTTCCAGCCGCACGAGGCCGCGGCGCGGCTGCTCAAGATGTTCCAGCATTCGCTGGTCCCCGGGCTGTTCCAGACCAGGGCGTATGCGGAAGCGATTACCGAGACGTATCCCGAGACGACGGCGGAGGTTGCGAAGGAACGGGTCGACGGGCGGATGGAGCGTCAGACGATCCTGTTCCGGGAGGACTCTCCCCCGCTGCGCGTGCACGCGATTCTCGATGAGCAGGTGCTGTACCGGAACGTAGGCGGTCCCGCTGTGATGGCTCAGCAGATGGAGCATCTAGTAGAGCTGGCCGTGATGCCGAGGGTCAGCATTCAGGTGATACCCGCCGACAGGCCCCACGCCGGGCTGCTCGGGGCTTTCGTGGTTGCGGAGAACGACCAGCCCACGGCTATCGTGTACTTGGACCGCGCGCTGGACGGACAGGTCGTGGAGTCCGCCGAGGTCGCGGAGACGATCGACGTGGTGTTCCGCGCGCTCCAGATGGAGGCGCTTACCGGCAGCGCCTCCCTTGACAAGATGAAAGAAGCGGCACAGCGATGGAAGGAACAGATCACGCCGTGACGACGTGGCGCAAGTCCACCCACAGCGGCAGCAACGGCGGCGACTGCGTAGAGATCGGCGCCTGGCGCAAGTCCACCCACAGCGGCGGGAACGGGAGCAACTGCATAGAGGTCGGCGCCTGGCGCAAGTCCACCCACAGCGGCGGGAACGGCGGCGACTGCGTAGAAGTTGGCGGCTCCGCCCCCGTGGTCCTGGTCCGCGACACCAAGGACCGGGCGGGCGCGGTGCTGACGTTCGGCCCCGGCGCCTGGCGGCGGTTCGCTGCCGCGATCAAGAGCACGGATAGGGCGTAAGTGCGTAAGTCCTCTAAGCCCCGGCCGCCAGACCGGGTCGGGGCTTACAGGCGTGCCCGGCTCAGCCCCGCCGGTCATCACAACGTACGGTGGTGATACGTCCGGCTGCCCGGATTCCCGCCGCGGGCCGGCGCGAGCGGGAAGGGTGAGGCGTGGCGGCTCCGATCGGGCAACGCCGACGCGTAGCCTTGTGCTCGTGGCCTCAGCGTTCGACTTCGGCGATCACAAGGCTGCGGCGTATGCGCCGCAGATGACCCTTGACATGTACCTGGCCTTCCCGGAAGACGCCAGCAAGCTGATTGAGGTCGTCGATGGCTGGATCGTCCGGTGTGAGTCTGCCGAGCCAAGCCATCAGGCGATCCAGTTGAACCTCCTTATCGCGATCCGGGAGGCTGCCCGGATCCGGGACCGGGCCAAGCAAGGCTGCCACCGAGTGCTCGGTGACATGGACGTCCTGATCGCCGACAGTCCCAAGCTGCACTTCCGTCGTCCCGACGTGGTCGTCTATCGGTGCATCGACGACGACCGGGGGCGATGGGGACGCAAGCCGGTCGCCGCCGATTGCCTGATCGCTGTGGAGATCGTGTCGGCCGACTCCATCACCACCGACATCCGGGACAAGCGCGCGGAGTACGCCGCCGCCGGCATCCCGCACTACTGGATCGTCCGGATGACCGATAACGACGGCCCCGCGATCTCCGTAGAACGGCTCCTGCTCACATCGGACGGCGAGTACACGAGGGAAGGGCTCGCGGTCCGTGGCCGTGACTTCCACGCCATCGACACCATCAGCCCATTCCCGCTCAGACTCACCTGGGAAGCGCTGGACGAAGGCTTGTAAACCCGGGTCGAAGCACCACAGGTCGTTCGAGCTGATAAGTGGTCCGCTGGGGAGCGATGCCTGTGCCGCGTCGGCGTCCGGTGCCATCCCGGTGGTCGAGCGGTACGGGACCCTGCCACGCGCACGAGCCACGAAGTCGACGTAGTCGTCTTGGACGTCGGCGGTCGCGTGCTGGCGATCGGGGAGGTCAAGTGGGGGCAAGCGGATGGATCTCGGCCACGTGGCTAGGGGTAAGCCCGCCGGCCATGCGGTGTTTCGGACTGCGCCAGCTATGGATATATCCCATCGCTGGGATGACGTTTCCATACGCGCCTTGTGGCGTGACCTTGTTTTGGACCCTACCGCTGTTGGCATGATCGTGACCAGCGGAAATGCGGCCCGGTTGCACAGGTGGCCTCACGCGAGGCCGCATCAAGTCGCCGAAAACCGACCATATGACCGTTTGTGCTGGTCAGCCGCTTGCACAGGTGACGGCCTTCTACCATGATCACGAACCACCCCCTCCGAGCTGGACAGATCTTCAACGCTGCCGCGCCACGCCGTGTGGACCACCTCCATAATGCCGCATCCTCCGGCTGGTGACCCCGGTGTCCGCGAGCGTATTTCCGGCGAGCCGGACGCGGGTCAGCGCGGAGGATTAAGCTTTAGCGGGTTGTCGCGGGTTGTCGCGGGTTGTCGCGGGTTGTCGCGGGTGGGGCAGTAACCGTCATCGGGTGAGCATCCTCATCTGCTGGCGGCGGGCTCCTGGTGATGTGATCCGAGGCGGGGCATGGTGGGGGATCCGGCGGAATCGGCAGAGGCGGCGTCGCTGGCCAGGGAACGCCTGGTCAACCTGACCGAACACGATGTGGTGCTGCTGCCTGAATCCGGCGGCGGCGATGATGATGCCGGTGAACCGCCAGTGGTGCGCATTCCTCCCGATGGCCGTTTCGCCCGGGTGGACAAGCGGACCGTCGACTGCGTGTGATCGGGGCGGTCAGACGCCATCGGGCCGCGTGCGGGTGACGCACCGGTTCCACCCGCTGGCCGGGCAGTCGTTTGAGTTCGTCAAGCGGCTGCAGGCG
>JBOHCG010000274.1:0-9909 GCA_050698735.1 Streptosporangiaceae bacterium
TTGTGCCACAGGCTGGTCCACCGCCGCCACTGGCGCCTGGGGTCGACGCAGACCGCGGTCCCGGTCACCACCGGGTGCTCAGCGCCCAGATGGCGGGCCAGCGCCGACACAGTCTGCTCCCAGAACCGGTCCTCCCGCCGGCCCGCCCCGGCCATCATCGCGGCCTCATACAGCGGGTCGCTGGCCCGGATCAGGACCTCGACCTGGATCTGGGTACGGCCAGTGGCGGCCTGGCCGGCGGAGAACGTGATCCAGCCAGCGAACTGGTGCCCCTGCGGGGTCATGAACGTGAAGGAGGTGTCGTCGGCATACAGCACCAGCACGCCCGTGGACACCTTGGGCGCGCCCCGTGCCACGCCGATGTCGATCAGCGCCACCTCACCCGGCCGGATGCCGTCAAGCCCGGCGGCGAAGGCGCTGCCCTTCGGCCAGAACTCGCCGAAGTGCCCGCGCCACACCTCGATCACCCGCTCAGGTGATGCCACGCCGCCGATGTCGCAGCAGTAGGTCTTGCGCCACATCTGGCCGAAACCCTGGACCGGCCCGGCCAGCCGGTGACCGTGGACGTTCGACCCGTGCACCCCTGGACGGCGCTCCACCGTCAGCCGGTCGATGTACGCGGCCCAGCTCGCGGCCTCCCGGGCAGGCGGGGCCGGTGTCTCCGCTGGCATCAGTGCCTCCTTAGGTCATCACGGCGGCGGCCAGCGCGCTGGGCTCGTCGTCGAAGATCGTGATCGCCTCATCCAGCCGGGTGAGCGCGAAGATCTGCCGGTAGTGGCCGGATAGCCCGCAGGCTGCAAGCTCGCGGCCTGCGCGGTTCGCCCGTACCAGCAGGGTGACGAGCATCCCGATGCCGCCGCTGTTCATGTACTCAAGCTGGGAGAAGTTCAGCACCAGCCTGCTGATACCAGGCCTGCCGGCGGCCGCATAGGCTGCCGAGAGCTCCTGCTCGCAGGCTGAGGTGACCTCTCCGGCGATGTCGATGACCACCGTTCCCCGTCCTGCGTCACGGACGGTCATCGACGCGGCTGGCGTGTCCATACCGCTCCTTCCCGGGCGTCTTGCCCTGTTAGCTGGCCCGTTCCCCGGCCGCGCCGAGGGCGGCGTCAAGGCCGGGCTCGAGCCTGATGAAGTCGGATAGCCGGGTGATCTCGAAGATCTGCCGGTAATGCCCGGACAGCCCGCAGGCGATCACCTGCCGGCGCTGCGCCCGCGCCCTGCCGAGCAGGCTGACGATCAGCGCGATGCCGGCGGAGTTGATGTAGTCCACCGCGGCGAAGTCGAGAACCACCCGGTCCACGGCGCCGGCTGACACGGCCCGTTCATAAGCCTGGCCGAGTGGCGTTGCCGCATCCCTGGCGATCTCCCCGCGGATCACCAGCACGGCCGCTCCGGCGAGTTGCGAAACCTCGACCTCACACTGGCTGGCCATCGTGATCCCTCCGTCCGTCCGCGTCACTGGCGTGCATGGTCAGCAGCACGGTGTGCTTGCATCCATCGCTGGTCACGTCCATCGCGTCGACCATGTTGCGGATCAGGAACAGCCCCCATCCGCGCGGGCTCTGCTCGCCGGCCAGCTTCAGGTCAAGGTCAGGCAGCACCGCGCCGCTGTCCGGGGGGCCCCCGCCGAAGTCGCTGACCGCGACCACGAGGCGATCGCCAGACCACGTCACGCGCACGTCCACGGTCAGGTCCGGGCGATTGTGGTTGCCGTGCTCCGCCGCGTTCATGACCGCCTCGGCCACGGCTGTCTTCAGCCGCTCCAGCGATGGCTCGGACAGGCCGCACTCAGCAGCGCTGGCCGCGACTTTGTCCCTGGCCAGGCGCTCGATACCGGGCTGGCTCGGCACGGCGAACTCAGCAAGCACCCGCTCCGCCCGGCGGTTTGCCGCCCGCCCCGCCGCCCCGGCACCGCCAGGGTCCGGCCGCCTGATGTCCGGCCGGGGGTCTGTGCGGCATGACGCGCCCTGATCCGAGATGCCCGTCCGCCGCAGGGTGACGAGCGTGATGTCGTCCTCCTGCTCATACCCGGGCCCGGTGAAGCTGGCCAGCTCGGTCAGGCACGCGTCGATCAGCTCCGACCCGCAGACGTCCCGCCCGGCCAGCTCGGCCACCCGCGGGAAGCCGAACATCTCACGGCGCGGGTTGTGGGCCTCAGCCAGGCCGTCGCTGTGCAGCAGAAGCTGGTCGCCCGGCCGCAGCCGGGCCGTTTTCTGCTCGTACTCCATGCCGGGCATCAAGCCGAGTGGCATGCCGGTCGCGCGCAACTCGGTTACCCCCGCGGCGGTCCGCAGGTAGGGCAGGTCATGGCCGGCATTGGCGAACTCGATCTCACCGCCGGCGGGGTCGAGCACCAGAGCCAGGCAGGTGACGAACATATGCGCCGGGATGTCCTCGCAGAGCAGGTCGTTGATCCGGGCGAGCACCGGGCCGGGCGCACCCAGGCGCGGCGCCGCGGACCGGAGCAGGGCATGCGTGCTGGCCATGACGAGCGCGGCGGGCACGCCCTTGTCGGTGACGTCACCGACGACCACCATGACCCGGCCATCGCCCAGCTCGATGAAGTCATAGAAGTCGCCGCCCACCGTGCGGGCGGGCTGGTAAAACGCCGACACCTGCCAGGCCGGCAGGCCCGGCAATGACCGGGGCAGGAACTGCTGCTGGATGAGCTGCGCAACCCGCAGCTCGTGGTCGAGCCGCTCGGTCCGGCGAACCTGCGCTTCCTGCTCCCGCACCAGCTGCCCTACCCGCACGGCGGGCGCAGCATAGCAGGCGAGCGAGTTCAGCAGCTGACGGTCATCGGTGGAATAGCCGCGCTCCGACAGCCGCGGACCCAGGCTTAGCATGCCGGCCAGCTCACCCGATGCGATCAGCGGCACGACGAGAACAACCCCCCGGCCGCGCATCTCCCGCAGGGCCGGCGAGTCGATATCGAGCCCTGTCACGTCCACCGGCCCGGCCTGCTCCAGCAGGTGGGCCAGGAGCGGGTCACCGGGCGCAATCCCGAAACCGGGATCGGGTATGGCCCCGGCGGGCAAGGCCTGCTCCGGCGCCGGGGAGGCCCGCCGCAGCCATCCGGTCACCAAGCTCGCGGCCCGGGCCCGCTGACGCCGCGGGTACGGCCGGATCCCGGCAGTGCGATCTCCCCGGATTGCCCGGCTCTCCTGGCCGGCGGGCGCAGCGGCCCTTGCCAGGACATCAGCGCCCCGCGAGCTGGCCATCGGACTCCCTTCCACGCCTTGATTCCCCTGGCTCTAGCAAAGCCGCAACCTGTGGAGACTGCGTGGCAGCCATGTGCCAGCCCGATGAAGGCTGACAGCCACGCATCGCCCAGACCGGGACAGCACGCCCAGGCGGCTTAACGCGCGTTCCGGTTCCGTTGCAGTACGGGAGCCCCGGTACTGGTCAGCCCGGCGGCGCTGGGGACGGGCTGTACAACCGGCAGCCCGCCCGGCGGCTCATCCTCACCGCCCTGGCCGGCCTGCAGCTGACCCCGGCGACCGCGACCGGCCCAGCGCAGATCACCAGGCCAAACACGGTCCAGGCCCGGCTGCTTGAACTGCTGGGCATGGACCCGACCCGCCCGCCCGGCCTCGACCATGTGGTGCAAGTGAGCAGGCTCGCGCTGCCCGCCGCCAAGGTCGAGATCAGCGTCGTGGCAAGGGTGTGAGTGCCGTGCCCTTCCCGGCGGGGGCCGAGGCCGGCTTCCCCGGCAACGTCTACGTCGCCGCCCACTCCATCGCCCCCGGCGCCCCCGGCGCGTCCGGGCAGGTCTGGAAAGCCAGCTTCCAGGAACGGAGTTCCCATGCAAACGCCCATCCCGGCCGCTGCGAATCACCAGGCAGCAGCGAGGTCGCCGGCGCGCTGCTGCAAGCCGCCGGATTCGCCGCCCTCGGGCTGGCCGTACTGCGGCCCGCCGAACCAACCCGCAGCCGCTACCGCCCGAACCGCCGCCTGCCGAACTCGCCGTCGCTGACAGCGGACACGCCAAGATCCCTGTAGACGGACATTGACGGTTCCCGTCCTGCGGACAGCTGATCTCCCCTTACCCGGACAAGACCGTTATGTACCGGTCGATGACCTGGGCCCCGTCCGGCCCTAGCCTCCCCCACTGACACGAAATTGGGTCTTTTGGGGGCGCACGGCAGTTGACCCTGGGCACAGGGTCGCCCAGGAGGCGAGCCGGCTGGCGGTGGCGAAGTGCTGGTGCGGGGCCGGGCCGATCGCGCCCAGCCAGCCGGCCACGACCACGTCCCCGAACCCGGGCAGCGTCTCGAGCAGTTCCGCCGCGCGGGCGTGACGGGCCACCAGCGGCGCGATGCGGGCATCCAGGTCCTGGACCGCGTCGTCGAAGATCTTGATCCGGTCCCGGTGCAGCCGGCACATCAGCGCGTGATGGTCAGTGAACCGGCCGGTCAGGGCCATCGACAGGTCGGCCATCTTCCCGGCGGTGCGCAGCCGGGTCTGCGCCAGGCCCGCCATCACCGCGCCGCGGCGTTCCCCGCTGATCAGCGCCTCGATCATGGCCGTCGCCGAGCCCCCGGTAATATCGCTGACCACGGAGTCGAGCTTGATGCCGGCCGTCTCCAGCGCTTTTTGCAGCCGCTGGATTTCCGAGGTGCGGGCCTGGACCGTCTTCATCCGGTACCGTGCCAGGTCCCGCACCTCCCGCAGGTCCGGATCGGGCATGTAGGAGCCGGACAGCAGCCCGCACTCGTACAAATCCAGCAGCCGGATCGCGTCTTTCGCGTCGGTCTTGTGGCCCTTCAGCGCCTTGGCGTGCGCCGGGTTGATCACCATCACCTCCTCAAAATCCAGCTCGCGCAGCGCGTAGTACACCGGGTCGGTGTACACCCCGGACGCCTCCATCACCACGTGCGTGACGCCGCGGCGGCGCAGCTCACGGGCCATCGCCTGGAGCACCCCGTAAAACGTGCGGAACCCCGGCACATCGGTCTTGCGGGTCCCGCGCTTCGCGCCCGGCACCCGGATCGCGACCTTGACCATGTCCTTGTGCACATCGATCGCGGCCACCCGGTCATATAGCACTCGCATGCGCCACCTCCTGAAGCGGCTGTCGTAACTAACCGGGAACAGAAGGCACGCCGCCCGACGGGACCCCTCACATCAATCAGGAGACTGACACGCGCGCTCGCAGCGGCAGCGGGCATGACCCGCAACGGGGATCCCAGCACCAAACTTTGTCACGGCCTCAAACGGTCCAAAGTGAACCGGTGACGACGGACGGCACGCCAGACCCAGCATGCACCTTCCGCCCAGCCCCGTCCTGCGGAACCATGGCAAACCACGCGCAGACCCCGGCCCGCCCCAATTTCATCCCGGGCATCGCGCCACGAAGTGGCCCATCTTTTCCTTTGTCCCGCTCTCCCGATCCCGCTCATGCTCAGCTGCCCCGAGCACGGCTGCCCCAGGCAGCGGGGCCCGCGCCTGGGTACGCGCCGGTCCAGCGCCGGCGGGACGGGGGCCTGGTTGTCTTCACGTGATCTGCACAGGTCCGGCACCCGGCCTGCACGTGCGGCTGATCTGCTGTGGTGACGATGCCGCGGTAGCGGTTCGCCATCCGGGCGCATGCGCGTCATCTGGCGGCGCCTGGATCAAGGAAGGGAGAACGGTCATGACGCAGACGGCCGTGGGAGAGATCGCCGAGCTCGGCGGGATGATGGACGGGTCCGTCATCACGTCCGCCGACGCGGGCTTCGATGACCGGCGCCGGGTGTGGAGCGCGCAGATCGACCGACAGCCGGCGATGATCGCCCGCTGCGCGTCGGCTGCCGATGTGGCCGCGGCGGTCGGCTTCGCCCGCCGGCACCAGCTGGAGATATCGGTGCGCGGGGGCGGGCACAACATCGCGGGCACCGCCGTGTGCGACGGCGGCCTGATGATCGACCTGAGCCTGATGAACGAGGTCATGGTGGACCCGGCGGCGCGGCGGGCCCGGGTCGGCGGCGGCGCGCTGCTGTCCGACGTGGACGCGGCGACCCAGGCGCACGGGCTGGCCGTGCCCGCCGGCCTGGTCAGCCACACTGGCGTCGGCGGACTGACGCTGGGCGGCGGCATGGGGTGGCTGACCCGTAAGTTCGGCCTGAGCATCGACAACTTGGTCTCGGCTGAGGTCGTCACCGCGGACGGGCGGGTACGGCGAGCCGCGGCGGACGAGCATCCGGACCTGTTCTGGGCGATCCGCGGTGGCGGCGGCAACTTCGGCGTGGTGACTTGCTTCGAGTTCGAGTTGCACGAGGCCGGGCCGGTGGTGCAGTTCGGGTTGTTCTTCTGGAATCTCGACCAAGGGCAGCAGGCGCTGCGGCTGGCCCGCGATATCACCGCGGCGCTGCCGCCGGACCTCAACGCCGTGATAGCCGCGGTGAATGCCCCGCCGGCCCCGTTCGTGCCGTCCGAGCACCACCGTAAGCCCGGGTACGCCCTGCTGCTGACCGGGTTCGGGTCCGCGCGGCAGCACTCCGAGCTGGTCACGCAGATCCGCGAGGGCCTCCCGCCGCTGTTCGACCTGGTCACCCCGATGCCCTACGTCGAGCTGCAGAAGCTGCTCGACGAGGCCAATGCCTGGGGCATGTACGGCTACGACAAGGGCGCTTACCTCCAAGACCTGTCCGACCCGGTGATCGAGACCATCACCGGACACGTCCCGGCCAAGACCTCACCGATGTCTGTGCTGCTGTTGTACCGCCTCGACCGCGCCTACAGCCAGGTCGGCGACGAGCAGACCGCGTTCAGCGGCGGGCGCTCGCCCCGGTACGCCGCCTTCATCGTCGGCCTCGCGCCGGACGCCAGCCTGCTGCCCGCCGAACGCCGCTGGGTCCGCGGCCTCTGGGAGGCCCTGCGGCCGCATGCCATCGATGACGGGAGCGCCTACATCAACGGCACGTCGGAATACTCCGGCGAAGGGGTCCGCGGCAGCTACGGCCTCGCCAAATACCAGCGGCTCGCCATGATCAAGACCGAATACGATCCGGACAACATCTTCCACCTCAACGCCAACATCTCACCTCTGGGTTGATCACAGGCACGCCATCCGCGCGGAGCCGGACATGTTCTGCTGTACCTACGCCTTCAAGGAGGACGGATCATGATCGGATCCATCGTGGTGGCCTCGCGCCTGCCGCAAACTGACCGCGACCAGGCGGCACTGATCGGCGAAGCCGAGGGCCGGGCATCGCTCCACCTGCTCCGCCAGCTTGGCGGCCGCGACTGGCAGCGGCCCACCGACTGCACCGAATGGGACGTGCGTGCCCTGATCTCGCATCTGGTCGCCCAGTGCGAAGACGGCGTTGGCCTCCGCACGATGCTGCGCCGCGAAATGGCAGGACGGCGCCGCTACCCGGACAAGACCGGCGTGGACGCGCACATGGCGGCGCAGGTCGATGACCACCGCTCCGAGACCGGCCCCGAGTTGGTCGAACGTTTCGCGTTGCTGTGGCCCCGCGCCGTCCGGGCCCGAAGGCGCAGACCTGGGGCGCTGCGCCGGATCACGATCGCCAGCGGCGTCCCGGCATGCCCCCGGTTCAGCATCGGCTACCTGGTCGACGTCATCTACAACCGCGACCTGTGGATGCACCGTCTAGACCTCGCCCGGGCGACCAGGCGGCCGTTCGCGATCGGCGATCACGACCGGCACATCGTCGAGCAGGTCGTCCGTGACCTGGCAGTCGGCTGGACCGCCGCGCCGATCGCGCTGGAACTCACCGGCTCTGCGGGCGGCTCGTGGCTGATCGGCTCCGGTGAGCCGGTGGCGTCGGTCCGAGCCGATGCCGTGGCCTGCATGTGCCAACTGGCCGGCCGCGCCAGCGACGCGGCGGTGGAGCTCGTCTCCGGGGACGAAACCGCCTTCGCAGTCATCCGAGGGGCCAGGGTCGTCTTCTGACCCGAATCGATCCCATGTTTACCTGGTGACCTGGCGGGTCGGCCGGGCTGCTGACCATGGCCACCGAACCGGAGGACGGCCGCGAACGGCGGGCCGCTTATCTACTCGCTGATCCGGCGGCCCGCGAGTTCAGGCGTCATACCCGTTGGTACCCGGTTCCTGGCCGCCGCCCGCACCTGGGCCGACACCGAGGACGCCGCCATTCAGCGTATCGCAGCCACCCCGGAGACAGCCGGCATCGCTGATGCCCCGGCCGCGCCTGAACCCTCTACCGCCGAGGTCCGCGCCTGGGCGCGCGCCACTGGCCTCGACCCGGGAAACGTGACCGTGGCTGCTGTGTTCGGTCCCGAGCCTGGGGAGTAGCTAATGCAGGCCACGTGAGCCATCTGGGTCGGCGCGCTCCTCCCACTGCTCCGCGACGTCGTCAGGCTGAGTGGCCTGCGGCGTCTGCTGGCGCCCGAGCGCGACCGCGCTCGCGATCAGGCAGCCGAATGCGGCGATCTGTAGGACAGCCCGCATACCGTGCGGCAGCGTCTCGCCGAACAGCACGAACCCGGCCGCGATCGGGACCGCGTTGGCCGACATCGTGGCCAAGCCGGCCGCAGTCAGCGCATCGCCCCGCTGGTACGCCCACTGCAGCACGCTGGTGCCGATGGCGTAAGCAATGATGAGCGTGGCCAGCGCAAGCAGCCACCACCCGCCGAAGCCCACCAGCTTGGCGGAGATGTCACCGTCGGCGAACAGCAGCCCGGCGGCCAGGCCGAGTGAGGCGGCCCGGGCAAAGCGCGTCGGCGTGGCGATCAGCAGTATCGCGCCGCCGCCGCAGGCCGCCAGCCAGATGATGACGCCGAGCACCGCCGGCCGATGATCGGATTCTGCGGTGTCCACCAGTGACAGCGCCAGAAGCGCCAGCCCGGCCACCGCCAGCACCACGGCGACCTGCTCGCGCCGGGCGAGCCGGGACGGATGCCCGCGTGCGGTGGCGAACGCCAGGACCGCGACGCCGGACGCCGTCACCGCCTGCACTATCGACAGCGGCGCGAGCCGCAAAGCGGCTACGTACATCAGCCAGCCCGCAGTCTCGGCGGCGAATGCGATCAGCCAGCGCCGGTCGCCAAGCAGAAGCCGCGCTGACTTCACGGGGTGCCGCGGCGAGAGCGGCGGCAGCGCCGTCGCCGCGTCGTGCTCCAGCGAATAGGCCGTGTTGGTTACCAGCGCCGAGGCAAACGCGACCGTCAGCCCGATCCATATCGGCGGCACCCTGCGCACAGTACCAGCAGAGCTGGCCAGCACGGCCACCACGCCAAATCGTCCGTCAGCGATGGCAGTCCTCTGCGGCCAGTTTTGCCGTCCCCGACGGAGCCTTCATTTCCTGGGGGACTGTAGGTTAAACGGTGTAACTCCGGAAACGAAGGAGACACCAGGTGACTGACGTGACGGCCAGCGAGAGCCAGGAGGCAGCGGAGCTGCCGACGGCCGGTGAGCAGGTGCTGCGCGAGCTCACCGAGCGGGCCCGCGCAGACGGGCTGCGGCTGACCGGCCAGGGCGGGCTGCTGGGGAAGCTGACCAAGATGGTGATCGAGGGCGCCCTGGAGGGGTGTGCGACACATATGTAGGGAGGCTTGGGAGTTGCCAGGTTGACGCGATAATCTGGAAGTGTTAAGACTTCCAGAGGAGCCTGGGTGACTGAACAGCCGCTTGACGACCTGGAACGGCAGCGTGCGGAGCTGTATGCGCAGCTGGCCGGGACCGGCGATTTCCGTCCCGGCAGCGTCAACGAGACCTGGCGGCGCTGCGGCAAGCCGGACTGTGCCTGCGCACAGCCCGGTCATCCCGGGCACGGGCCGCGGTACCTGTGGACCCGCTCGGCAGGCGGAAAGACGCGCAGCCGGCAGCTGGCCGCCGCCGAGTTGGGCAAGGTACGCCGCGAGATAGCGAACTACAGGCAGTTCGCGGCGGTGACCGAGCAGCTCGTGCAGGTGAACGAGGCGATCTGCGAGGCCCGGCCG
>JBOHCG010000275.1:0-9903 GCA_050698735.1 Streptosporangiaceae bacterium
GATGGGGCAGTCACGGCCGCGGGCCGCCGACACGTCCCAGCCGTGCACCGCGATCTCGATGGCCCCGGTGCAGGCGACGACGCCGGAGGAGACCGGCAGGCCGCCCACGACGACGAACTCGGCGGCCGACGCGCCGTAGCACGCCCACAGGAGTTCGGCGGCGCAGTCCCTAATCTCCTCGACCGGATCGCCGGGCGCCGTGACTGGCGGGGGCGGGGCCGGCTGGGACGCGCCGAGGCGGCCGGTGCGGAGGGCTTCCTCCAGGTCGGCCATGGATTCCCGCAGGTGGCCGAGCAGCGTGCCCAGGTCCCACTGCCCGCACGGCGTGGGCAGCGACATCTCCCTCGGCGCGATGACCGCGCAGGCACCGAGGGCATAGCTGATCGCGCCCGCGAGGAGCGCCGTGGCACCGGACCGCACGCACGTATAGACCGACGGGACCGCCGATTCTCACCGGTGCTTGAGCAGTCAAGTGCCGCGGGCCGGGTTCTCACCGACCGGGGCCGCCGGCATCAGGCGTGGCAGGTCAGGGGGCGGCCGCCGTTGTAGGCGACCATGTCGCCGAAGGCGCGATTCAGGTCTACGGGCGCCCCGCGCTCGCCACCCATGTCGAGATACGCGCGGTGCAGGTTCCCCACTATTCGTTCTGAATCATAAAGATCTTTGAATTTGCCCAGGTCGGTGGCGCGCGCGGCCTCCAGCGGTGACAGGCCCGCTGCCTTCGCCTCGATCGCGACCTGCTGCACGAACCGCAGGTAGCCGAGCACGTCGTCGATCACCTCGGGACCGCAGACCGGGCCGTGGCCGGGGATCAGGGTCTGCGCGCCGAGCGGGCGCAGCACGGTCTCGAGCACCTCGATCCAGCCGCTGACCGAGCCCTGCAGCGCGAACGGGGTGCCGCCGTTGAACAGCAGGTCGCCGGCGAAGACCACGGAGAGTTCCGGGATGTGCACGATCGAGTCGTTGGTGGTGTGCGCGGGCGTGCCGACGTACCGGACCTCGCAGCGCAGGTCCCCGGACCACAGCGTGATCTGGTCGGTGTAGGTCAGGAACGGCGGCGCCGGCTCAAGGTGGCCCCAGTCCACATCCGTCCAGATGCCGGCCGGCGGGGGCACGGGCGTGCTCAGCACCATCTCCCGGCACCGCTCGTGCCCGACGATGGTGGCGCCGGCGGCCAGGTAGTTGCCGTGGGTGTGGTCGCCGTGGTGGTGGGTGTTGACCAGGGTGCGGACGGGAAGCGGGGTGACGGCCTTGATGGCGTCGAGGTAGGCCCGGGTGCGGCGCTCGGTGGAGGTGGTGTCGATGCTGATCACGCCGGCCGGGCCGACGAGAAAGCCGGTGTTGTTGAGGTACCAGCTGCCGTCAGGCTGCAGGTAGGCGTACAGGCCCTCGCTGATCTGCTGGATCTCCCCCAGGCTCATCGTGGTGCTCCTTTTGCGTCCGTGGCAGCAGCATCGAGAGCGCCAGGCCGAGCCCGAACATCGCCAGACCGGCCAGGATGTACGCGTTGCCGATGATGAGCGCCAGGCCGTGCCAGTGATATTCGGGGAACCAGGACCGGTCGCCGTACCAGATGTACCAGACCGGGTTGGTGTTCTTCGGGATCCAGATCAGGCCGAGGGAGTCGTTGCCGAGGTTGGGCTTGGCCCCGAAAAGGCTGGTCGGCCACGCGCCGAACCACGCGATGACGGCTACCGCCACTGCGGCTAGGGCGGCGGCCAGCCGCCTGGCCCTGCGGCGCCAGGCCTGGACGGCGTAGTGCGCTGTCACGATGGCGATGGGCGCGATCCAGACCCAGTGGTGATCCCAGCTGATGGGCGAGACGAGCAGCCCGGTCACGGCGGCCATCAGCAGCCCGAGCATGGCGTAGCCCTTGCGGTCGAGCAGCGCGGCGCAGGCCACTCCGGCCAGGCCGACGACGATCGCGACGGCGATCCAGACGTGCTCGCCGGCGTGCACGCTGCCGGTCAGCCTGGTGATGATGCCCTGGAGCGACTGGTTGCCCGCCCAGCCGGTAAACCCCGTTCGGCTGCCCTGGGCGAACAGGCCGTCGAACCACCACTTGGTGGAGTCCTTCGGCAGGATGATGAAGCCCAGCAGGACGGTGAACGCGAAGCCCGCGCAGGCCAGCGCCGCCTGGCGGAACTTCCTCGCCAGCAGCAGGTACGGGATGAAGACGAGCGGGACGAGCTTGACGCCCGCCGCGATCCCGGTGCCGAGGCCCTTCCACCAGCGGCTTCGTTCGGTGTCCGGCTGGGTCAGGTCCCAGAGGATCAGCGCCATCAGGACCAGGTTGACCTGGCCGAGGTACAGGGTCCGCAGCACGGGCTCGGTCCAGTAGACCGCGGCGGTGCCGAGCAGCGTCGAGCCGAGCCTGACCCTGTCCCTGCGGTAACCGAGCCCGCCGAGGGTGAACCAGAGCGCCGCGAGCAGCGCGATGATGTCCACGGCCAGCGCCAGTTGCTGGGACAGCCACCACGGGACGAAGGAGATGACCGCGAACGCGATGGCCGCGAAGGGCGTGTAGGTGAACGGGAGGTGGAGCTTGCCGTAGCCCACCCAGTCGTACAACGGTGCCGTGAGGTGAGGGTTGTACAGCGGGGCGATGTGCCTGACGATGAGCCCGCCCGACCGGTAGACGGCCAGGTCGACCGGGTCCATGGTGAAGCTCTTCGGGTGGATGACCGCGTAGATCACCCAGCCGCCGAGCGCCACGGCGAACGCGGCCAGGCCGACGAGCAGCAGCTTTGTGTTGCCGCTGCTGTCGCGGGCCTTTCCTTCGGCCGGCGTCCTGGGGCCGGTGAGCACCGATCTCACCTCGCCAACAGTAGCGGCTCGGCTAGAATTCCGTTCCCGGAGGTTCAGATGCCAGGAGCATCAGGTACGGGCGCAAGCGTTGTGGAGGCTGGGCATGACCAGGCGGGGAGGCTGACCAGGATTCGCTACGCCAGCCTGGGCCTTGTGAGCATGCTGATCATCGAGTTCATCCTGGGCGTGGCCTACAACCTGTACGGGACCGCGCCGACGCCTAAGAAGTCCATCGGCCTGTTCTCCAGCCCGGTGCTCGCACTGCACGTGATCCTCGGCATCCTGCTGCTGGCCGCCGCGGTGATCCTGCTTGTCAGGTCGATCGGCGCGCGGCACAGGCTGTCGATCTGGATGGCGGCCGTCGGGCTGGTCGGGATCATCGCGGCCGGCGGCGCGGGGCTCGGCTTCACCGGCAGCGGCGCCAACGGGGCATCGCTCGGGATGTCGATCGCGTTCGCGGTCTCGCTGGCGTGCTACGTGGCGGTGCTTGTGGTGCTTCCCGGCGTCCCCGGCGTCCCCGGGGGCGCGGGTGCGGGTGCGTCTTCGACTACGTGATGTAGTACGCCGGCGTCGACCCTGCCGGCGGGTGCGTGGCATAGTGATCTGTGGGCCACCTCGACCCTGCACACCCTTGACCCTGCACCCTTGAACTGCGGCGGAGATGACATGAGCGGAATTGGCCAGCTCGTGGCCTCCGGTCCGCTGATCCTGGCGTTGCCGGTGGCCGCGGCGGCGGGGGCCGTCACGTTCCTGTCTCCGTGCTGCCTGCCGCTGGTGCCCGGTTACCTCTCGTTCGTCACCGGCATGGCGGGAGCCTCGCGCGCCCCGCAGGCCCCGGCTTCCGCTTCCGGTCCTGCTCCGGACGCGGCCGCCCCCGGTGTACTGGCCGCGGCGGAAACGTCCGGGGTCGCGGTGGCCACGGCCGCCGCGGTGCCCGCGGTAGCCGCGGTAGCCGCGGCGGCACCGCGGTCCCGGGTGGTCGCGGGGACGGCGCTGTTCGTGCTCGGGTTCTCCGTGGTCTTCGTCGCCTACGGCGCGGCCCTCGGCGGGCTCGGCCACCTGCTGACCGGGCATGCCCGGGTGCTGACGCAGGTGCTCGGCGGGCTGACCATCCTGCTCGGGCTGCTGTTCGCCGGGGCCTTCGACCGGTTCTCCTTCGCCGGCCGGATCGTGCGCCCGTCCGCGCGCCCCAAGGCCGGCCTGGCCGGGGCGCCGCTGCTCGGGGTGATGTTCGGGCTCGGCTGGACCCCCTGCATCGGGCCCACGTTGACCGCCGTGCTCGCGTTGTCGGCGTCCACCGGCACGGCCGCCCGCGGTGCCGTGCTCGCCTTCGTCTACGCCCTCGGGCTTGGGGTGCCGTTCCTGCTTGTGTCGTTCGGCTTCCAGTTGACGATGCGCGCCTTCGCGTTTGCCAGGCGGCGGGCCCGCCTGGTCACCGTCGTCGGCGGCGCCATGCTCGTGTGCGTGGGTCTGCTCGAGGTGACCGGAGCCTGGTCCAGCTTCATGGCCTGGCTCCAAGTCCACTGGGTCAGCGGCTACGAGCCCCCGATCTAAGCCTGGCCGCTAGGCGCGTGGCGGCGCGGCGCGGCGCGGCGCGGATCCCGACCAGCATCGGACTATCCATCCATGCCCGCGTCGCGGATTGGCGTCCCGACCGCGCCACACCATTCTGCGTGCCCAGTCAAACCCGACAAATAACACATTTCGCCCGAGCGCCGCGGGTGGCCAGATCATTGTGGATACTTACCCCCCTTTCGATGGGTGGTAAGTATCCACGATCACGAATTTGAGAGTTATCCACAGGCTAGAAGTTGGGGTGGCGGTGGGAGGGCGCGGCGGGTCAGGGTTAAAGGCGTGGAAGACAAACGCAGCTTGAACTGGCGAAGCCAGCTTCAGTCCCAATCGCGGGTTGTCTCGCGCGATCAAGCACGCGAGGCAGGTTTTCAGGAGAAGACCATCGATAGGCGCCTTCGCTCCGGAACATGGCAGCGCCTCGATCGTGGAGCATATGCGACATTCACCGGGGATCCTTCCAGGGAGGCGAGGCTCTGGGCAGCGGTGCTGCGGGTGGGGGATGGCGCCGTGCTCAGTCACGAGACTGCCGCGGAGATCCACGGCCTCATCGACAAGCCGGCGAGGCAGATCCATGTCAGCGTTCCAGCCGAGCGCCGACCCGGCCAGCGCCGGAAGATAAGGGGTGTGGTGATCCACCGGTGTCGGAAGCTGGCGGCGGAGTGGGAGGCGCCGTGGATTCTGCCTCGGACTTCGGTGGAGGACACGGTTCTGGATCTGGTGGCGGCGGCCCGGACGTTTGATGACGCCTACGGGTGGATCTCGCGGGCGGTAGGCCGTCGGCTCACCACGCCGCAGGCGCTGGGCAAGGCGCTGGCGGGCCGGTCGAGGATGCGGTGGCGAGGCTGGATATCCGCTGCCCTGCAGGATGCCGCCGACGGGGTCCACTCTCCGCTGGAGCGCAACTACGTCCACGGGGTGGAGCGCGCCCACGGCCTACCGACTGCGCGGCGCCAGGCCGGGCGCAGGCTCGGCAGCGGGATGCGGTACCTGGACAATCTGTACGAGGACTACGGCGTCTGCGCCGAACTCGACGGGCTGGCCGCCCATCCGCCGGAAAGCCGCTGGCGCGATGCCCGGAGGGACAACGCCAACCAGGCGCTGGGCACCAGGACGCTCAGGTACGGCTGGCCCGACGTCACCGAGCGGCGCTGCGCGACCGCCGCGGAAATGGCCGCCGTCCTGCGCCGGCATGGCTGGCAGGGCACGCCCCGCCGGTGCGGCCCGGACTGTGCCGTCACCAGCGGCACGTCGGCCGCGGCCACCAGGTCCGTCAGCGGGGCGGGCCGGGAGCTAGCCGCCGGCTAGGAGCGGGCGGCGTGGCGCTTGGAGCCGCGCTTGGCGCGCGAGGACGTCGACGAGGATGACGGCGTTGACGGCGCCTCCGCGGGCTGGGACGGCGCGGGAGGTGTGTTGGCCGCGGTCACCAGGGCCTCCATGAGACGCAGATCGTCGCCGTCCTCCGGGCTCCACTGCACGCCGATGCCGAACCTGTGGCCCTGCAACTCGACCGCCTCGATCACCTGATCCTCGGTCCAGGCGACGGTGAGCAGCCCGTTGCCGATCCTGTTGATCGCCTGGTGATGAGCGGCCGGAACGTGGGCCGCGCCGCCGAGCGCGCGACCCAGCTTGCTCGCGGCGCTGACCTGAACGTCGTGCGTCGTCAGCTTGATCGGGTCGGGGCGGTGGCTCTCGTTGCCCAACCGGTCCGGCAGGTGCTGGATGAGGGTGCCGCCGCGTGCGATGTTCAGGATGTGCAGGCCGCGGCCGATGGCCAGGAACGGGAGGTCGGCATCGATCGCCGCGCGGGCTATCGCCAGCTCGAACCTGTCTCGCCGGTGATCGGGCGTGTCGGTGTCGGGGTGCGGTTCCTCATCGTAGAGCGAAGGGTCGACATCCCTGCCGCCGGTCAGCAGCAGACCGTCGAGGACGGCGATCAGGCCGGGCACGGAATTGGCGGGTATGGGCGGCAGGACGATCGGCGTCCCGCCGGCACGCTCGACGGCGCGCGTATAGCTCACCGGCGAGACGACAGCTTCGCGAATCCAGTTACCCCAGCGAGCGGCCTCGAGCTCGCCGGTAATGCCGATTATCGGGCGGCCCATCCCCATCCGTCCTCCTGCACGTAAGGTTTCAATGCCCATCATGGTCCATCACGCCCACGTCAGGTCTGCCCACCGGGAAAATCCCCCGTCCCCGTTGATCCCCGACTGAGGAAATCGATTGTAACGTTACGCGGCCGGGGTGACACTTAAAGTGTGACTATGTCAGAAGGTGATTGGTCAGCACCATCGAGTGACGACCACATACATCATGATAGGGGGCTTACACTGCCGGATAACGCAGAAGGGACAGCGGACAATCCCGTTCGGGCCTCATTCCGGATGCTGGAATCGCGGCCCGACGCTGCGATGACGTACTTCTACGGGCAGCTGTTCGCCATGGACCATGAGATCAGGGCGATGTTCCCTGCGGCCATGGACGAGCAGCGCAGGCGGTCGTTCGCCGCCCTGGCTCGCATCGCCCGGGACGCGGGTGAGGGCGCGGGCAGCCAGGACGGCGCGGCGCTCGATTCCTACCTGCAGGAGCTCGGGCGCGCGCACCGCAAGTTCGGGGTCCGCGAGCGGCACTACGACGCGTTCCGCCAGGCGCTCATGGCCACCTTGCACAAGTTCGCGGCCGAGCGCTGGGACGTGGCCGCGAAGGACGCCTGGCTGGCCGCGTTCGACCGCGCCGCGAGCGTCATGATCGAGGGTGCCCGGCGGGACGCCGCGCATTTCCCCGCGTGGTGGATCGGCACCGTGACCGCGAAGGAGCCGCGCGGGCCCGATCTCGCCGTGCTGACCCTCCGGCCCGACCAGCCGCTGAGCTACCTGCCTGGCCAGCACGTCAGCGTGCAGACGCCGCACTGGCCCAGGCTGTGGCGCAGGTACTCGATCGCGAACGCGCCACGCCCCGACGGGACGCTGCGCCTGCATGTGCGCGCCATAGCCGGCGGGCTCGTCAGCCCCGCCATCGTCCACCATGTCCGGGTCGGCGAGCCGCTGGTGATCGGCGCTCCGGCCGGGACGATGACCGCGGACACCGCCTCGGCCCGTGACGTCTTGTGCCTGGCTGGCGGGACCGGGCTCGCCCCTATCAAGGCGATCATCGAGGCGATCATCCGCACGCCGGCCCCCGGCCGACGGCGCGAGATCGTGCTCTACCACGGCGGGCGGCGGCGGCAGGACCTCTACGACCTCGCCGATCTGCGCCAGATCGAGGTGGCCTATCCCTGGCTGCGGGTCATCCCCGCGGTGTCGGACGAGGCGCTGCCTGACGAGATGCTGCCTGACGGGATGGCCGATGATGTCATGCGCGGCACCGTGCCCGAGCTGGCCGCCGCGGCTAGCTGGTTCGACAGGGACATCTACATCAGCGGTCCGGACGCGATGATCCGCCGGACGGCGAGGGTGCTCGACGATCTCGGCGCCCCCCGCCACCTGGTCCACTACGACCTCGGCGGCGAGACCGGCTAGTCGCCGGACCCCAGGTGCTCGCCGAAGAAGGCGACGATCCGGCGCCAGGCATCCTGCGCGGCCTCGGGCTTGAAGTCGAGCCGCATCAGCGCGGCCAGCGGCGCCAGCAAGGACGGCCGGCGGCTCATGAAGCCGTGCCCGGCATCCGGGTAGACCTTCACGTCGTGCGGGACGTCCAGCGCCGTCAGCGCGGCCTCGAGCCGCCGCGGATGCGCCTGGCCCATCAGGTCCTTCGCCCCGTAGCTGCCGATTATCGGGCAGGAACCTGCGAGCACCCGGACCGCGTCGGCCGGGACCTCGCCGTAGTTGACCGAGGCGGCGGAGAACTTCCGCGGCGCGCACAGCAGCGCGAACCCGCCGCCCATGCAGAACCCGATCACCCCGGTGCGGCCTGTGCAATCGTCGCGTGCCACGAGCCACTCGCGGGCCGCCTCGATGGCCTCGAACGACGGCCCCTGCCCGGCGTGCATCTGACGGAACACGCCGCGGATGCAGCGCAGCCAGGACTTGCCCCGGTACAGGTCGGGCGCCAGGGCCAGATACCCCGCGGCCGCCAGGTGGTCGGCCTGGCCGCGGATGTCCGCGGTCAGCCCGAACGCCTCGTGGATGACCACTACGCCCGGCCATGGTCCGGCGCCGGCGGGCACCGCCAGGTAGCCCGGGTGGTTCTGGACGGTTACGTCGGGCACCGGCCCGCACCTCCTCCTCAGACCTTGCGCCAGCCGGGTATCCAGGTGCCGTCGGTCACGGTGTAGTCGCCGAACAGGGCCGGCGCCTCCGCCCGCATGATCTCGCCGATCTTGCCGAACACCAGGCGGATCTCCTCCTCGGCGCCCTGATCGGTCCTGGCTTCGATCGTGTGCCGCAGGGTGCGGATGTTGGCCGTCCAGACCAGCCCGGTGGCAAGGCCCTCGGGGGCGAACCGGCGCATGAACGAGGTCTTGCGCTTCTTCTCGTGCATCTTGGTCGCGTCGTCGTCCAGGCCGAAGTGCCCGGCCATCCACTGCTGGAACCCCTCGAGCTCGGCCAGCAGCGCGGTGGCCCGCTTCATCAGCTCCGCGTCCTCGCGCGCCCAGTCCGGGAACCAGAACGGCAGCTCATCCAGCCGGACGTAGCGCAGCGACTCCTGCGACACCGCCGTCCCCGGCCGGTGCCTGACGATCTCGTGGGTATTGCCGGATACCACCGGTTTTCCGTTGCGCCTCACAAACAGCAGGCCATTGGGCACCTGAACGCAGTGGATACGACCTTCGTAGTGCTCGATGCCGTCGTTATAACCGTCCTCGTTCCAATAGCTGCTCGCTATACCACGGTGGTGGTTGACGAGCGGTCTAAGGCGGCGCGAGATGAGAGAGACTATATAACAGGGACGCAGGTTGCGGAAGCGCTGCCCATTCGGCATGACACGCTCAAGGCCAGTACGATCATCGATGCGAATGTTGGCCGACCAGCCTGCCTTGATCGCGAGTACCTGCAAGTCATCCGCCATTTCGCGGGACGACGTATAAATGACTCGATGATTGAAGGTGCGGTGAGTCGTACCATCGCCCTCGACCATCGCCTCAAGGAAAATCCTGATTATGTCGGGAGTCCACTCGCCCACCATCGCAGGTATCTGCTTGTCGTGAGCATGACCGAGGCCTGCGAGGAAGTCGCGTAGTGGCACGCACTGTGTACGAACGCAGCCATTTCCAGTCGTCGGCAGGTAGGTCGGCAGGCCCATTGCACGAATCGTATCGGCCATCTTGTCAAGAAGCTGACCACGGTTCTGGGCCAAGATGATCTGGTGACCGTTGATGCTACCCTCTGCGAGGTAGTAGCCCAGGAATCTCGCGAAAGGGGCTATTGGGAATGACACACTAGGATAACTACGAGTGGCAGGCCTGAGCCCAATGCCTCGGGGTTTAGGCATTTAGGCCTGGATGGGCGGTTCCCCTCTATGGTTACTTTGCGTAGTTCTTGTTGTCCGGGCATGGCGGCGGCCGGCGTGCCGTGCCGGTGACGG
>JBOHCG010000276.1:0-9897 GCA_050698735.1 Streptosporangiaceae bacterium
GGGGTACGGGGGGGCGGATAGCCCCCCCGTGCGCGGGGGGGGTCTGGGGGGGGTCGTCCCCCCCGAGAGTCACAGTGAGCCAGGCGTGGCCTTGGCCGTCGCGGCCGAGCAGGGCCTGCGGGACAATCAGCACCGAGCCGTCGGATGAGGCGTCGAAGGTGAAGGCGCCGAACGCGACCGGACCGGACCCGCGCAGCCGTACCTTGTCGTCCACGACGGCGGCGTCGAACACCGAGCCGAGCCACTTCTCCGCGGCGGTGAACCGGTCCTCCCCGGCGGGCAGCGTGATCCTGGCCGCCTCACCCCAGCCGACAAGGCCCGCGCCGTGCTGCACCCAGGCGACCATGTCCGGCTGCGGCACCTGGGCGAGCAGGTCACCCGGATCGGGAACGGCGACGGTGCGCACCGTCAGCCGTCCCGCTCCCCTTGACTCCGCGCGGCTCAGCGCCGCCACCGCGCCACCCGCATCAATCGGCCACCAGCCTCACGAACCCACATTCTAGGTGGCGTGCGTGCCTGAGCCTCCGCTCGGGCTGGCCAGCGCGCTCGGCCACCACATGTGCCGCCCGATGTCCAAGGTCAGCGAGGTCACCAGCACCGACGTGACGATGATCGTGTCGAGCAGCACGCCGAACGCGACCGCGAACCCGATCTCGGTGAACTCCACCAGCGGGAGCGTGCCGAGCACCGCGAACGTGCCCGCGAGCACCAGGCCCGCCGACGTGATGACGCGGTGTTACGGGGCGCCCCCGTGGTCCCGCTTGCCGCGTCGTCCTCCAGAAGACTTCTGATCCGATTGCCAGGAAATACGATGTATCGCGTTCCGCTCGGCTGTCAAGCTATATCTCTAATGTCGGCCGATTTCGCTCAGGGCGATCGGCTGTCCAGGTCCGTCCCGGCCAGGCTAAGAGGGACCGGGTCAGGAGCCAACATGTTTTCTGCGCCGCCTCGGCTCACGGCAGGTGAGCTGATCGCGTGCGTCTCGGCCTCAGAGCAGGGTGAGCTGCTCGGGCCTGGCGGATGCGTGCGACCCGGCCTCGGCTTCCGACGTGGGAGGTCGGGTCGGGCTGGGGATCGGCCGCGTGGCCGGCGGGCGCCTGCCGTGACCGAAGCCGGGCCTCGGCCGGCCTATGCCGAGTTCCCACGCCAGCTCGCGGACCTGCCCGGCGATCCTGTCCTGGTAGGCCTTGGGGACATAGGCGCCCCTGCCGTACAACTCTAGGTACCTCTTGACCAGGCCGGGGTGATAGGCCTGCAGCCAGCGCAGGAACCACTCCCTGGTGCCTGGGCGCAGGTGCAGCACGATCGGCGTCACCGCCGTGGCGCCGGCCGCGGCGATCTGGCGGACGGTCTCCGCGAGCTGGGCGGAGGAGTCGGAGAGGAACGGCACCACCGGTCCCATCAGCACGCCGCAGCCGAGCCCGCGCTCGTTCAGCGCAGCGCAGGCCTCGAGCCGCCGCGCCGGGGCGGGCGTACCGGGCTCGATTGATCGCCATAGGTCTTTGTCGACAAAGCCGGCGGACACGTTCAGCCCCACGTCTGTGATCTCGGCCGCCTCCGCGAGCAGTTCGATGTCGCGCAGGATCAGCGTGCCCTTGGTCAGGATGGAGAACGGGTTGGCCGCGTCCTTCAGCGCGCCGATGATCCCGGGCATCAGCCGGTAGCGCCCCTCGGCCCGCTGGTAGCAGTCCACGTTCGTGCCCATCGCGATGTGCTCGCCCTGCCACCCCGCCGACGCCATCTTCTTGCGCACGAGCGCCGGCGCGTTCACCTTGACGACCACCTTGGTGTCGAAGTCCGCTCCCGCGTCCAGGTCCAGGTAGGTGTGGGTATTTCGAGCAAAGCAGTTGTGGCTTACCACGCCGTCGGCGATGAAATCGCCGGTACCCGTGGTGATGTCGTACATCGGCAGGTCAAGCCCAAGCGGCTCGATTGCTGTCACGCGCAGCTTGGCGTCGCTTTTTATCGCCACGCCGTCGATCGATCGCTTCCGCGTGATCGCCGGGTCCACGGTATGGAAGAACCGCAGCGCCTCCCGCAGGCCCCCGCGCAGCCGGACGCTGACAAGCCCGTTTGGCCGGTCCTGGGGCTCGACGACGCATTCGAAGCCGAGCGACTTCAGCGAGGAGACTGTCCAGCTGATGATCTCCGGATCGGTGTTGGAGATCCGGAGTATTCCCCGGCTGTAGCTGCCCTCGGCGTCGAAGATGCCCGCCAGGAAGCCCTTGCGCCAATCTGCAGTCGGAGACTGCGACCAGCCGATCAGCGACTCGATCGCCCGAACCTGGTCACGGCGGCTGGTACGTATCGCCGCCATGGGGCGGCGCCTGTCTGTTGCGTGGCTGAAGGTGAACTCGGCACAGTCGATTCCTGCCTGGCCGAGGTAATCGGAGGTCCTGGCGAGTCCTTCCGGGTCGGCGAGCGCAAGTCGGAACACGTGAACGTTATCGCCACCACCCGGGCGACGCTCGGGGTACGGATAGTGTCCGATGGATCCGTCGCCGCTGATCATGCCGCACAGGTAGCCGCGTCGGTAGGCGGCCGTCTCCTTCGGCGGCTCGGCGAAGCCGCCGACCCCCATGAGCTTGTTGTTGACGGTCAGGAACGGGCGCTGCAGCGGGCCGCTCTCTGCCCCCGTCACATGCTTCCAGCCGCGCTCGGTCAGGAAGCGGTGATCGGCGCTGCAGACGAGCTGGGTGCCGTCCTCCAGGGTTACCCGGTACGCGGGTTTGACGGTGGACCAGTGCGCCAGCACCCTGGTCAGCGCGTACCGACGGTAGTAACCCCGCTTCACCGTGCCGTAGATTGCGTCACCGACGGCTACCTCGGCCAGCGGCTTCGTCCGGCCGTCCGCCATCAAGATGGGCGTCTCTGATGACAGACAGTAAACGCACGAATGCTGGCAGCCCCGGTAGGGGTTGATCGTCCACTTGAATCCCATCCGGGAGGACTCGGGGACGCGGTTGACGACCGACTTCGCCCGGACCTCGTAGAAGGTCATGCCGCGGAAGCCCGGCGTGTCGAAGGTCCTCGCGACCGCGCCGCGCTCGATCAGGGGGACGGCCACGTCCCGGCGCCCGGCGGGGGAGGGGACCGGGAACAGGGCGCCGCCGTCGTCGGCATCCCGGTCCGCCGACGGCGGATCGTCGAGCCGCAAGTTGTCCCAGCGCACGTAGACCATCATAGAACGACTTTTCGATCACCTCAAGCACCGACGCGCGCCGCTCGTCGTAAGTAGTGAAGGTGAACTGAACCTGAAGCGGCCTGATCTGGGTGTCCGCGGGGACCCTAGGCACAGGGCCGGGGCGGGCGTCCCACATCCTGAAAAACAGGCCAAGTACAAAGCCAGAACAATTGGATAAAGACCCGCTCGTGAGAGATAGTGAAGGAGTAGTCACCCGACGCGAGGTGGAGGTGCGCGATGTCGCTGTCGATGGATGAGCAGCGCGTGCTCGCTGAGATCGAGCGGCGGCTCTCGGCCGACGATCCGGGCCTCGCGACCAGCCTGACGACGTTCCGGCGACCCGGACCCGCGACCGTGCTGCGGTCGCCCCGGGCGCGCATCATTGGCTCGCTGTTCACCGTGCTGCTTGTCGCTATGGTCTCGCTGATGGTCTACGCGATGATCCCGTTCCGAGCACACAGCACCAGGGCACCGTCGCCGACCACGGCCACCGGGATCTCGATCTCGGCCGCCCCGGCCACCGGGGGGGTCCACGGCACCCAGCAGGCCTCCGCCGGCACCAGCGGCAAGGTGAAGGCGACCGCGACCGCCCCCACGACCACCAGGGCGAGCGCGTCCGGTAAGGCGCTGGCCACCAAGGGCAGGCCCGTGATCACCCCGGCCGTATCGCCCGCCGCTCCGTAACTAGGACTTTCTCAGGCGGCCGGGCCGCTTACGACTCCCGCCACAGTTGGACCAGGTAACGCTCCAGGCCCTCGAGGGTCTTCTTCTCCTGCTGGAAGTCGTCGCTCAGCGGATTGCGGTGCCGGTTGAACAGCTCCGCGTACCGGCGGGTCACCTCGTCGCGATTGCCTGCATAGACGCGGATCGAGTAGTCGCCAACCCCGCCGGCCAGCCGCAGCGCGCGGACCGCGGTGCCCGCGAGGCCCATGTTGATGCTCAGCTGGCCGCGCAGGTAGATGCTGCCCTTGGCCTCCTCGTCCCAGGCGTCGCCGCACGGCGGCGGTGCCCCGTCCCACTCCTCGAGCACGAGCCGGACGTCGATGTCCTCCTGCAGGCTGCCGACCCACAGTTGTTCGCGGTTGGTGCTGATGAGCGCGCCGACCGGAGGCAGCGGGCCGCCGGGTGCGTCGGGGTCCACGGCGGGGTCGTGTATCCGGAACATCCTGCGTTCCGGCGTGACCGGCATTACCAGCTGTAGCAACCTACGGCTCATGACCCCCCCTCTCGGCGCGTGGATACCTGGGATAACAGCCAGCTCCGCTAGTAAATCTAGACCGCAGACTCACTCCGTGAGGCCCGAACTCGTACGGAAATGCACATTGTGACCGCTTGACTACTAAATGCGTTGGGGTAGCGTCATATCTGTTATGAACCTTGTGCCCGAACCTGAACTGTCCGTGTTCGACGCCAACAAGGTACCGATCATATGGCCGGCTCATTACGGCAGGGCACGAACCAGCGGCCGGGCCCGGACGTGTAACAGATAGCCGGTACTCGTCCGCGACGGGTACCTCCCGAGGGGTTGCGCGATGCAGGCACCAATAAAGGACGCTTGCGGTAGGTCACTTAGCGTGCCTGTTCGACTACAAGAACGGACTAGCGTGCCGGTCCTGAGCTTCGAGCCCGCTCCAGCCGCCATCGTGGTCACGCGCGGGCGCCGCGCCCTGCTCCTCGCCGTCTGCTGCATGAGCCTGTTCATGGTGGGCCTCGACAACACGATCGTGAACGTCGGGCTGCCGTCGATCGGCCGCGACCTGCACGCCGGGGTCTCCGGCCTGCAGTGGACGCTGGCGGCCTACACGATCGCGCTGGCCGCCCTGCTGATGCTGGCGGGCGCGCTCGCCGACCGGATCGGCCGCCGGACGATCTTCCAGGTCGGCCTGTCGCTGTTCACCCTGGGCTCGTGGCTGTGCAGCCTGGCCCCTAGCCTCGGCTGGCTGGTCGCCTTCCGCGTGCTGCAGGGGGTCGGCGGCTCGATGCTCAACCCGGCCGCGCTCGGCATCATCACGAACACCTTCACCGGGCCGGCCGAGCGCGCCCGCGCGATCGGCGTCTGGGACGGCGTATTCGGGCTGTCCATGGCGCTCGGGCCCGTGCTGGGCGGCGTGCTTGTCGGGTATGTCGGCTGGCGCGGGATCTTCTGGGCCAACATACCGGTCGGGCTCGCCGCGATCTCGCTGACCGCGCTGTTCGTGCCGGACTCGAAGGCGCCCCAGTCGCGCCGGGCCGACCCGGTAGGTCAGTCCCTCGTCATCATCGTGCTCGGCGCGCTCGCCTACGCGATCATCGAGGGCCCGGCCCACGGCTGGTTCTCGCCGGAGATCTTCGGCTTCTTCCTGCTCTCGGTGGCGGCGCTCGCGGTGCTGCTCGCCTACGAGCCCCGCCGCGCGCAGCCCATGATCGACCTGCGGTACTTCCGCAGCGTGCCGTTCACCGGGGCGAACCTCACCGCCATCTGCGCGATCGCCGCGATGGCCGGATTCCTCTTCCTCTCCACCCTCTACCTGCAGGATGTCCGGGGCCTGTCCGCGCTGCAGGCCGGCCTGACCATCTTGCCGATGCCTGTGGTCATGGCGCTGTGCGCGCCGGTGGCGGGCCGGATAGTCGCCAGGCGCGGCTCGCGGATCCCGCTCGTGATCGCGGGCGCGGCGATCACCCTTAGCAGCGCGGCGCTGTCCCGGCTGACTGGCACGACGCCGCACCTCTACCTGATCCTCAGCTACGGCCTGTTCGGGGTCGGGGCCGGGATGGTGAGCTCGCCGATCACCAACGGGGTCATGTCCGGGGTGCCGAAATCCCAGGCCGGCATGGCCTCGGGCCTGAACTCCTCTAGCCGGCAACTCGGCCAGTCCCTCGGCGTCGCCATCGTGGGCTCCGTGCTCGCGGCGAGCATCCGCGGATCGATGCAGGCCGGCTTCGTCCGCGCTAGCCTGGCCGGCTGGTGGATCCTCGCCGGCTGCGGCTACGCCGTGCTCCTGCTGGGCCTGGTCTGCACCACCCGCTGGGCCAAGGCCACCGCCGCCCGCCTTGGCTGGTGAAAAGATCATTTATTTCGAACGGGCCGTGGTAACCCTCCCGCAATCGGGGTCTCGTGGTACTCGGCACCTTGAAGAACGGGCGTCGTGGCACCCGGCACCCCTATGGGTCCCGCGGGGGGTCGTGGCACCCCGCACCCCAAAACGGCGGTGAGGAATCTCTCAGCCGCGCGACGTTGCGTCCCGGCTGGCCGGCGGAAATAGTCGGTAGGGATAGGAAGTTAGTTGCTGTGAGGCAACTAACTTACCGATAGCCGATCCGGGTGATACCACGTGCCAGAGCTCAGCCAGCGCCGGCGCCTGCTCGTGCTGGTCATCTGCTGCTTCAGCCTGTTCATCGTCGGCATGGACAGCACGATCGTCAACGTCGCCCTGCCGTCGATCGGACGCGACCTGCGCGCCTCGGTGGCCGGCCTGCAGTGGACCATCGACGGCTACACGCTCGTGCTGGCCAGCCTGCTGATGCTGTCCGGCGCTACCGCCGACCGGATCGGCCGCCGCCGGGTGTTCCAGGTCGGCCTTGCGGTGTTCACCATCGGCTCCGGGCTGTGCAGCCTGGCGCCCGGCCTGGGATGGCTGGTCGCGTTCCGCATGATGCAGGCCGTCGGCGGCTCCATGCTCAACCCGGTCGCGATGTCCATCATCACCAACACCTTCACCGACCGGGCCGAACGCGCCCGGGCGCTGGGCGTCTGGGGCGGCACGTTCGCGCTGTCCGTGGCGCTTGGCCCGGTAGTGGGCGGGCTGCTGGTCGGCTCTGTCGGGTGGCGGGGCGTGTTCTGGGTCAACATCCCCATCGGGCTGGCCGCCATCGTGCTTACCGCGAGGTTCGTGCCTGAGTCCAGGGCGCCCAGAGCCCGCAGGCCGGATCCGGGCGGACAGGCTCTTCTCATCGCCATGCTCGGCTCTCTGACCTACGCGATCATCGAGGGACCCGAGTTCGGCTGGCACGCGCCCGCCATAATCGCGCTGTTCGCCGTCGCGGCGGCGGCGTTCGCGGCATTCGTCGCCTTCGAGGCGCGCCGACCTGAGCCGGTGCTCGATCCTAGGTTCTTCCGCAGCGCACCGTTCGCGGGCGCGGTGCTGACCGCGATCGGTGCCTTCGCCGCGCTTGGCGGCTTCCTGTTCCTCACTACCCTCTACCTGCAGGACGTACGCGGCCTGTCGCCGCTGGACGCAGGGCTGCGCCTGGTTCCCATGGCGGTCGCGATGGCGGTCGGCGCGGTGGCCTCCAGCCGGATCCTGGCCCGCTGGGGCGGCCGGGTACCGATGATGGTGTCTGGCGCGGCCATGGCGGCAGGCGGCGTGCTGCTGTCCGGGCTCAGCACGTCATGGTCGACGCTGCACCTCGTCCTCGTGTTCACCGTCTTCGGCATCGGGGCCGGCGCGGTGAACGCTCCGATCACCCAGGCCGCCGTGTCGGGCATGCCGACGGCCCAGGCAGGCGTGGCCTCCGGCATAGCCTCCACCAGCCGTCAGGTCGGCACCTCACTAGGCGTGGCCATCACCGGCGCGATCCTGGCCGCGAACCTGCACGGCCCGCTAGCTGCCCGGTTCGTGCCAGCCAGCCATGCCGACTGGCTGCTGCTGGCCGCCTGCGGCGCCGCGGTCCTCGTCCTCGGCCTGGTCAGCACGAGCCGGTGGGCGCTGATGACGGCCACGCGCACCGCGGCCAGGTATGAGGCGACCGAACCGAAGACTCCCGTCATGACCCACTGATCGGCGGGATGCGACGCTACGGTCGGCCAGGCGACCGGTCGCCATCGCCGGGACCAATGACGACACCTCACCGTGGAAGGCGAAGCGGCCACGCCCGGCTCAAACGCTTCCAGGCCGGCTGGCGGCACCGGGTCCGCCGCCGTCCCGGCGCTAGGCTCGCGAGCCGGATACACGCCGCAAGGCGCCCTGGTTGACGATGGCGATGCGGCGCTGGCCGGTGCGGATGAAGCCGCGCCGGCGCCAGTCGCTGAGCGCGCGGGTGACCGTGGCGCGCGAGGTGCCAGCCAGGCTGGCCCATTCTTCCTGGGACAGGGAGATCGTGAGCTGGATCTCGTTGTGGTCAGTGATACCGTGCCTGTCCGCCAGTTCAAGCAGCAGCCCGGCGAGGCGCTGCGCCCCGGTCGTGACCGAACGCGTGCGCAGCTTCGCGTCGGCATCGCTCAGCCGCCGCGTCAGCATGATCTTGTAGGCCCGGTCTGCCGCCGGGTTTGACTCGAGGAAGGCGTTGAACCTGCCGTAGGGCACGATGAGCGCGTGCACGGTGTCGACGGCCTGGACCGTGGCGTTCCTGTGCCCGGTGGTCGCGCCGGCGATCTCCCCGACGATGTCGCCGTCGCCGCGCAGCGCGAGCATCAGGCGCTGGCCGTCATGGGTCGCGGAGAGGATCTTGACCTGGCCTGCTACCAGGACGAACACATGCGTCGCCGGATCTCCTTCGACGCAGAGCGGCGCGCCTGGCGGGTAGATCCTGGGCAGGGCGATGTCCGACAGTTCACGTTTCTCGGCGTCGTTAAGCAGTCCCCAGAACCCCTTCGCCGAGCTCGTAACTTGCATATATGTGCCACCGTCGGAATGCCGCATATGTCGGCAAGCAGTTATCTAATGGTACTAACGAGTACTAACGATGAGCCATCAAGGGGGAGTTGACAACCCGCCGAGGCGATACCAGCCGACCCTGATACCTCCTCGGCCCCCCTCAGAGGCCGAGGAAGATCGCCGCGGTCCACACCAGGAAGACGGCGACGGTGATGTAAGTCCAGGTGTCAGCCAGGTGGATCCGTTCCTTGCGGATGCGCGCGGCGCCGAGCAGGAGGTTCACCCGGGCCCAGTTCCACTCGGCCGCGCTTTCTTCGATAGTGGGCAGCGTCAGCCACTTCACCCTCGGGTCGACCGGGCCGCCGGTCCGCCAGCGGTGGTCGTTGAGCTGGTCGAGCAGCGGCCTGCCCGCCAGCAGCAGCAGGGCCACCGCCCTGAGCCAGCAGCCGACCAGGCTGCCGAGCAGGATAACGCTGAAGACCCCGGCGAGGCCCGGCCGCAGCGCCGTGTGCGAGAACGCCGCCTCCAGGGCGGTGGCAATCGTGATCGCGCTCAGAACGCTTCCGCCCAAGACGATGTCGCTGCGCGGATCGCGCAGCAGCGACGCCATCTCGCCGATTACCTCTTGGGCAGGCCCCCGATCTGACTGCGCTTGATCGATGAGGGCTTCGTCGTCCCGGAGCTGCCCTGCACCCGCCGGCCCGGACGGCCAGGATGATCTCATGGTCATCGCTGCGGCCATTTCGCCCGCCTCCTAGTTGCGCTTAACCTTCGAGGTCAAGCAAAGCCGGCGGGCCGCCGGGACGCTGAGCCACCGGAGCCAGGCGTATTGCATCATCTGACGCAGGCAGGCGGACGGCAGTACAAACAGGCAGAAAAGCAGATATTAGCGGCAGCCGCAGGCGCCGCCGCAGCACCCTCCGCCGCCCGCCGCCCGGTCTCGGCCGGAAGCGAGGCCGCCGACCGAGATCGTCGACAGGAGCTTTACCGTGTCGTCGTGGCCCTGCGGGCACACGCAGGGGGCCGAAGACTCCGCCATCGGGCGGTTCAGCTCGAACGTGTCGCCGCAGGCGCGGCACCGGTACTCGTAGCGAGGCACGGGGACATTCTACCCGTCGCCGACCCGGGACCCCGGCACCG
>JBOHCG010000277.1:0-9783 GCA_050698735.1 Streptosporangiaceae bacterium
TAGCATGAGCGGTCAGGAAAGCCCAAGGACGGCGGTGGTGGCGTCGGCGCAAAGAAGGGCTGGTGAGCGGCTGTGAGTGCAGGGCTCGTGACGGATCAGGACCTGGCGGCGGCGACACCGCGCCTCGGCGACATCCGGGCACTTGACTGCGGCCGCCTGCGGTTCGGCTACGGCGACTGCCAGAGCGGATGGCTTCTGGTCGCGATCTGCCGCTGCCAAGAGGCGTGCGAATACCGCGTCGGGCAGGGGCGAACAGTGCACCGCCGCCCCCAGCCCTTGGTGCTGCGTCACTGGGGACCCGGCCGGTGCGACGAGCAGGCCGGCCGGGTGCTTGACCGACCCCGGCCTGCCCCTCCGGGGCGGACCAGGTGAGCGCCGCCGGCGCCCTGCTGGGAACCGGCCCGGCCGCCCGGCGAGCCACCCGGATCACCCGGCAGATCATCGACCTGGCCTTCGAGGCCGGTCTGAACCCCATCCTGGACCCGGCCGGTGTCCGGCACGGCAGCTACCGGATCATGATCGATTCCGGCGGCCGCCGCGACTGCCTGTTCGGCGGCATCGACGTCGGCGCCCGCACCGGCCGCATCCTGCGCGCTCACCTTACCCACGGCAGCTGGGGCGAGGAGCGGCGGTACGACAGCGTGGCTGAGATCCGCACCATCCTCGGGTCGTGGGCCGCGCTCCGCCGCGGCAAGCACCGGCCATAACCAGCCGGCGGATCGGCGAAGGGCCCGCAGCGCGCGGCCGCACCCGGTCGGCGGAATCAAGCGCTGCCTGGCGGGGCATCGGGTTTGCGGGCCACTCCGCACCAGGCCGGTATCAATTCGTCGGTCCCGGCCGCGCGGCCGTCAGGCTTCCAGAGGTGCAGCTGGACGACACCAGGGGGTATCAGGTCCAGGCCGTCGAAGAACCGTGTGACCGCCCCCAGGGACCGCATCGTGACCGGACCCATGGACTTGGTGAGACGCCGGGCCATCGTGACGGCCTCCTTGAGGACGTCACTGGCCGGGTGGGAGATCGCCAGCCAGCTGCCCGCCGGCACCGCGGCCACAAGCTGCTTGACGATCTCATGCGGCTCGTCTGCGTCCGGGATCAGCTGCAAGATCCCGACCAGCAGGACGGCCACGGGCTGGGTGAAATCCAGGGTGGCGGCGGCCTGCTCCAGGATGCGCCCGGGATCGCGCAGGTCGGCGCCGAGATGGGCGGTGGCTCCCTGCGGGCTGCTGG
Organism: Streptosporangiaceae bacterium; assembly: GCA_050698735.1. Lineage (GTDB taxonomy): Bacteria > Actinomycetota > Actinomycetes > Streptosporangiales > Streptosporangiaceae > Palsa-504. The sequence goes on from JBOHCG010000277.1 coordinate 1,228, forward strand.
TCAGCAGCGCGCGGGCATGCGCGAGCACCAGCGGGTCATTGTCGACGTACACCACCCGGCTGTCCGGCGCGACCCGCTGTGCTACCTCGTGGGTGTTGTCCGCGGTCGGCAGGCCGGTGCCGATATCGAGGAACTGGCGGATGCCGGCGTCGGCGGCCAGGTAGCCGACCGCGCGGGCCAGGAAGGCCCGCTGGGCCTGCGCCGCCCGGCGGACCCCGGGATAGTCACGGATCGCCCGCCTGGCGGCCACCCGGTCGGCCCGGAAGTTATCCTGACCGCCCAGCCAGTAGTCATAGATCCTGGCGGGATGCGCCACAGTGGTGTTGATCTCCGGTACCCCGGCCCGGCCGGGCGGGGTACCTGTCACCATCTTCAGATGCCGTCTTTTCATGCCGCAGCCGCTCCCGGGCACCGTTGTCCGACGGCCCAGGTGCGGGGTGGATGCTCCGGCTCGCGGAGCATACCGGCCGATACGGGGATGATCTTAGACTCAAGCAATAAGCGCTGGCCAGAGCCCTAACGAGAGTGCCGATGCAGCAAGGATTTCCGGTGGCCTCCCCGGTGGGGGAAACAGCCGAGGCGTTCATCACCGAGAAGCGCGCCGGGCAATGGATGGCTCCTTCGATGCGCCGCGCAGACCGCTCCCCCGCGCTTGTTGACCGGCTTCCATTAGCTGGTGCCGCAGCCCTGGCGACTGCCGCCGCCGTCGGCCGACGGCCTGGGAGTCAGAAAAGCGTGTCGGCCTGGCTCGCCAGGACGGTTTCGCGGTCCGGGTCGCTCTTGTCGGCGAGAGACGGTACGCCGTCCGCGGTGATCTCGGCGACGGCGATCAGGTCAGCGAGGGTGGCCCCGCCCGGCCAGGCCCGGGCGGCCAGAGCGGGCAGGAGGAGGGCAGCCGCGATAGTGTCCCACAGCGCCCGGTGGGGCTGGCTGCCGTCGGCTAGCCGGTCCACCTGCGGCGTGAGCTCGAGCTGGTCCGCCAGGGCGGCCAGGCCGTTTTTCCGGCCGAGTTTCAGGTGGCGTGCCAGGCGGAGCGTGTCGATGAGCCCGGCGGGCATGATGGCCGGGTAACGGCGGTGCAGCAGCCGCCAGTCAACGCCGATGTTGTGGCCCGCCAGGATGTGCCCGTTGATGCGTCCGGCCAGCTCCGGCCCGGCCTCGGCGGGGGCCGGGGCGGCGGCCAGGACGTCCGTGGTGAGGCCTGGCGAGATCCACGGCCGCCGCGGGATGCGGCGACCAGGGTTGATCAGGGTGCTGTACGCCGCGGCGATGTCCGGCTGCCCGCCGGTGAACGGGACGACGGCGATTTCGAGGATCGCCTCGTCCTCGTGGTCCTGGGCGCCGCTGCCCTCCAGGTCGAGGGCTACCAGCGGTGCGGCCGCCCAGTCGCCGGCGAGGTTCATCGCATGCGCTCCGTCCGGGGAACCGTTACTCATCTGCATACCGCTCCTCGGCGGTGAACCGGTCCCGCAGCTCAGTCAACTGCGCCTGCCCGGCGGGGTCAAGCACGTGGCCGTGGGGTGACCGGCCGTGGGCGTGCAGCAGGTGCGGCTGGTCCAGTTCCCAGATCTGGAATCCGAGCGTGTGCTGGATGGCGTAGCGGCGCTGCTCGCCGAGCCCGTGTGTCCACACGTGGCCGCCGTCGATGAGATAGGCCGTCTGGTAGCCGAGCCCGGCCAGGACGCGGTCCATGTCGGCCGGGCCGGGCTGGCGGTAGCTGGCCGCGCAGAGCCGCTGCTGGGCGGCCGGGCAGATGTCGCACAGCTGGCGGACGCCCCAGTGGCCGTTGTAGTCGGCCGCCTGGTGGGCGAAGGACACGCCGCAGCTTGTCTTGCGGAACAGCGGGGTGGTGATGCCGGAGGCGCGCCAGGCGGCGACGACCGCGGCGTCGAGGTCGGCGGGCATGACCTTGCGCCGGTGATAGCTGTCGCCGTCATAGGCCAGCGGGACTCCCAGCTCGCTGAGCCAGGCGTGGTTTTCGGGCTTGTGGTAGTAGCCGGTGAACACGATGGCGCTGGCGGCGCGGCCGACGTCGAGGACCCGGGCCATGGTTTCGGGCTGGTCGTTCCAGCCGGGGACGATCGGCCGCCAGTACAGGACCACTCCGGTGCGCTGCCTGGCGGCGCAGGCGGTCCGGATCGAGGTCACGGTGATGTCGCTTTTCGCGATCGGCTCGATCCGCGGGTCGGTGATGCCCGAATAGGTGAACAGCAGGGTCACCCGCAGGCAGCGCAAGGCTTCCAGCGCGGCCATGTCCGCGGCGGTGACCTTGAAGCGGGTGATGATCAGGACGTGGTTGGTGTATCCGCGCTGGTCGAGGGCTTGCAGGACGCGGAACAGGTGGGGCCGGACGCCGGGCAGGAACGGGTCCGTGGCCTTGTTCAGCAGCTGGATCGGGGTGGTGTGCGGCCGGAAGGCGTGGTGGCCGGTCAGCAGGTCCACGGCCTGGTCGTCGTCGCACAGCAGCTGCGGGTCCTTGACGGCCCAGTTGCCCCAGAAGTGCCGGACGCAGTAGCCGCAGTCCAGCGGGCAGCCGATGATGTGGTTGAGCGAGAGGCCGGATTTGCGGTAGCCGACGATCATGGCCATGTAGGGGTCGAGCTTGGCCTGCTGGCCGGGCGGCATGAGCGCTAGCTGGCGGGGGCCTGTGCGGATGGCGGGGACGGTCACGGGGCGGCTCCGGGGTCGGGTGGCGGGGTGAGGAGGGTGACGGCGGCGGGCCCGTACCAGCGGGCGAGATCGGCGGGGACGGCGTCGGCGCTGTCGGAGGAGTGGATCAGGTTGTCGATCAGGCGGCCCTCAGACCGGGCCTGGGCGAGAGAGTCGGTGCCGAACCGGCCCCTGATCGTGCCGGGATCCGCGACGGCCGGATCCCGGTGGCCGAGGACGGCCCGCAGGCGCCTGGCGGCGTCCTGGCCGTACCCGAGCGCGATGCCGGCCTGGCGGCCGAGGTAGATGCGGCGCAGCTCGGCGACCACGTCTAGGCCCAGCTCGGCCGACAGCGGCAGGATGTCGGCGTAATGGCCGAAGACCTGCTCGGCGGTCGGGTACAGCGTGCGGGCCTCGGTGATGCGGACGTGCTGGCCGGCCATGGCCAGGACAGGGCCGGTCAGGCCGCAGGCCAGGCAGTCGGGCTTGAGCAGGATGACCGTCCACAGGGACCAGTCCGGATCGCCCGCGGCGGCAGCCAGGGAGCCGGGATCGCCCGCCGGCCCGGTCATCCGCGGTCCGCGCGGGAGTCCGGCAGGCGCCCTGGCCAGCGGTGCCCCACTAGCCAGCGGTGGCCCGGGTCCAGCGCGTCCAGAGTGCCCGGGTCGACGGGCTGGCCGGGCTGGCGGGTGATCTGCCGGTAGGCCTCGAAGAGGGCCACGACCCGCTGCCAGTAGGGATGCAGGCCATCAAGATCCGCGGTTCCCGGCCGGGCGGCCCGCCAGTTCAGGCGCAGCGCCTGCTCCCATTCCAGGACCGCGGCCAGGTCACCGGGCCGCTCTGCCGGCATCGGCTCGGCCGGGAACTCCGGCGGGGCGCCCTGGCGGGCCTCGCGCAGGATCGACCGGACCTTGGGCAGGTCAGGGAGGTTGACGTGCATGGAGTCGGCGTGATGGGTGTAGCTGCCGACAGGGACGCCGAGCAGCCGGGCCGTGTGCTCGAGGATGAAGGTGAAGCAGAACACGTCGCAGGCCAGGCCGATCAGCGCGTCGTTAGCCCGCATGCAGGCGGTCATCTGCAGTGCTCCGCCGCGCAGCATCAGGTGAAGGGCGGTGGCGCAGGACACGTCGGGGTTGCCCGGGTCGTCGAGCTCGCCGGGCTGCAAGACGACCAGCACCGCGCGCTTGGTGTCAGGATCGGCGCGCAGCAGGGCCAGCGCCCGGTCGAACTGGCTGACACCGTCCGGCCCGGCGCCGAACAGCCGGGGGCCGTAGGCGGTCCCGGTCAGCCGGTGCCCATCCGCGGAAGACAGGCGCAGCCGCGGCGCGTAGTACCCGATCATGGCCAGGTCATCGCGGCCAGACAGATACCACAGAGCCTCGGCGTGGCTGAAGATGATGTTGGTCCTGCGGGCAGCAAGGAACGGAGAGCGGGCGAGCGGATCGGCGAGGGTAAAGGTGACATTGAGGACTTCCCGGGCGGCGTGGCCGCGCGTGTCGATGTCGTACTGGTGCTGGCCGGCCACGCGGGACAGGACCGCGGCGTAGGCGTCTGTGAACGTGGCAAACACCGGCGGAGTCACCGCCGCAGCAGCCGAGCGTCGGCCAGCGGCAGCACGATCCTTAGTCGCCGCTAAGGTCCCCGGAACTGGAACGCGGTACATACCGTCATTGTCACCCGGCCGGCTGACATCGCCATCGCGCCGGCCTGCGCCCCGGTCAGGCATGCCGGATGTCCCTGAGGCGCGGCCTCGTCGGCCCCGCTCCCCCGCCGGACACGAAGCGGCAGCGGGGCAGCATTCGGGCTGAGCATGCGAGCACCCGGCCCGCCACAACCCGCTCACGTCCGCGGAAGCCGGGGTCGAAGCGCGGCGGCTCGCTGAGCCCCGGGTCGTCGTCATCCGCGCCATACCGCGCGGGCCCGGTGCCCTTTACCGAGGCGTCCCTATTGCGAGGGCGTCACCGCGGCGCAGGCCATCACGCGGCGGCCGTTCAGTCCGCCCAGCCGGCACAGTGCGGCCGCGGGTGGGCAGGTCGGCCACTTCAGGCATCCTCTCTGCGGCGATCTGCTGACGCACACCTCGAGGGATGGCGTACACGCTTCCGGCTGGCGGCCAGTCCGATGTCGCCTGCTGCGCGGAACCTGTCAGCGCTGCGTCCGCGCCGCGCTGCCCGCAGCGTCAGCTGGCCAAAGCTTTGTGCTTGTAATACAAGCTACCTAGACACCTCCACACGGGACCCGGTGCTCATTTCTCTGGGCGCCGATCAGTGCGGCTTCTCAGGGGGCCGATCAGTGCGGCCGACGCTACCGCCCCATTGCGGCTGGCGTGGCGTCAGCGTGGCGCTGATCGCGTTGCCAGGTGATCGCCAGGCCGAAGGCGGCCAGCGCACCCAGTGCCCCGCTGGCTGCGATCACGGCGGAAGGGCTTATCACCTGGGCGACCGCGCCGGCGGCCAGGAACGCGACACCTTGCCCGCCTACTACCCCGGCGGCAGCAAGACCGAACGCCTGGGCACGGTATTGATCTGGCAATCTCGCGACGAACGCTGTGTTCGCGGCGACCTGATAAGTTGCGAAGCTGCCCGATACGGCGATTATCGCTATCGAGGCCGCAAGGCCCGGGCCGATGGCGACCAGCGTGAGCGCGGCGCAGCCGCAGATTGCCATCGGGCCCATCCAGCGCAGCCGCGCCGCCGGCCCGGCCATCCTGGTGAAAACCGGCGCTGCGAGCACCGCGCCGGCCGGCGAGGCGGCGATGAGCAATCCGGCCGCGGCCGGGCCGCCGCCGATGCTCGCAGCGTACGGTCCCGCTACGCCCGCGGGGACCGCGTATGCTGCCGCCAGCCAGCCCAGCAGAACCAGGGTGCGCAGCGCAGGGTCGCCGAAGACCAGCCGGGCGCCGTCCACCAGCCGGGTCATCTGCCGCTGACCGGGCCGGCGGTCCGCGGCCGGCCGGGCACTCGTGCCGAAGCGGATCAGCAGCGCCGACACCGCGAATGTGGCGGCGTCGGCGCCCAGCGCGGGCCGGGCGCCGAGCAAGGCCACCAGCAGCCCGGCGGCAGCGGCCCCGGCCACCGCCGCTATGCGGAATGACGTCTGTATGACCACGACCGCGAGCGCATAGCGCTCCCCGTCGACCATGTCCGGGAGAACAGCTCCCCGGGCCGAGTCGAATACCGGCTGGATCGTCGTGACTACGTACAAGATCGCGACCAGCACCCCGATCGGCATGCGCGGCACCAGCATGACTGCGACCAGGGCTGCCCTGGAAACGTCACAGAGGACCATCACTTCGCGCCGCGCAAACCGGTCCGCGGCGCCGGCCAGGAACAGGCTGCCGGCCAGGTAGGGGACGGTGCCGGCCGCATAAGCCACGGCCCCGAGCAGCGGGGAGCGGGTGCGGTCGTATACCAGCAGCGCCAGCGCGACCAGGGCAAGACGGTCGCCGAGCGCGGAGAGGACCTGGGACGCCCATAGCGCGCGGAAGCCACGAACCGCGAACACGGTCCGGAAAGCCGCCCGCCGCGCGGCCGGGCGGGACCCGGCGGCCGGATCTGGCTGGCGGGCAAGCGGCCGCGCTGACGTCACAGGCCCAGTCTCGCCGGGATGGGCCATCGCCGCATCCGGTATGGCGCAGTCATGACAAGACCGCCAAACCGCAGCAGCAGGCCTTCGGACAGGAGGAACTCAAGCGCGGCGCGGACGGCGGCATCCTGGCTGTCCAGCCGCACCGGCTGCTCGCAGAGCAGAAGAGCGCTGATGAGCGGTTGCTGGTCGACGCGGATCCGGGACCCGCGGCCCGGCTCGCGGGCATCTCTGACCAGGATGAACCCCGGGCCTACCCGGTAGTAGCACAGCCCCGGCCTGTACGCCGCCCGCCACTGTTCCACGCGGACGCCGGCGGCCGGGGGCGCCGGGGGCGGGAGGTGGTGAAGCGGCCGGGTGTCCAGATCGGCGGGGACCGGGCCGGCCCACGGCTCGGGCTCTGCCAGGGACAGTCTGCAGCGGGCCCGGGCGGCGGCCCGGGCGGCGGCCTCGGCGTGTCCGGGGAGCATGCGCCTTACCCGGCCAGCTTGGCGTGCACGCGCCTGGTGGCGAGCGCCACGTACCTGGGAGGATCGCTGTCGTCGCGGAAGACGAGGCCCTGCCCGAGCAGGCCATCCAGCATTGGCCGCAGGTCATGGCCGGTCACGATCGTATCCGTCTCGGCGAGCGCTGCCTGCAGGCTTGCCGCGCTGCGCGGGCGGCGCAGCGCCAGATAGGCGGCCCGCTGCCACCCGGCGAGCTCGATGTCCCGGCGCGGCCAGCCTTCCCTGCGGTCGGCGAGGACAAGCGCCGCCCCGTCATCGGCGGCCATGTGCAGGTAGGAGGCGGGGAATTTCCGTATCCACGCGGCGAGCGCCTGACTCAGCCGGTCCTCGACGTCCCCCGCGATGCCGGCGTCCGGGCAGTCCCAGAAGTAGGCCAGGTCCCGCAGCTCGGCATCGGGCAAGTCATACACGTAGGGGTAGAAGCCGGCCGGCCGGCGGTCGGGGAACCCGAGGCGGGGATCCTCGAACAGCGGGCTGAAGCGTGTCAGCTCGATCCTGGTTCCCGCCTGCAGGCAGGGCTGGAGGTGGGCGAGCGCGGGGATCTGCCCGATGACGCGAAGGTAGTCCTCGTCGCGTTCACCCGGAAACCCGTACAGGTAGTTCCACGCCACGCTGATGCCATGGTCCTGCGCGTCTCGCAGGACCCGCACGGCGGTCGCCCCGGCCAGGCCCTTGCCCATCAGCCCGAGCACGCGCGACGAAAACGACTCGATGCCGAACTGGACCATGATGATCCCGGCGGCGGCGAGCTGGCCGATCTGCTCCTCGCTGACGTTGGCTTTCAATTCGAAATGAATGCGCAGGTCCCATCCGTTCGCAGCGAGCTGCGGCAGCAGCTCTCTGTAGAATGCAGGGTCCATGATGTTGTCGGCCGTGACGATGTCCAGGACCCCGTAGTCAGCGGCCAGGCGCTCTATCTCATGCAGCAATCGCTCGGCGGGCCGGCCCCGGTAGCCGATAGTGGAGCCGTTGAGCCCGCAGAAGGTGCAGTGGTGCTTCTGCCCCCACCAGCAGCCGCGGGAGCCCTCGACCACCAGGCAGGGCGCGACGTACTCGCGCAGCGGCGAGGCAGTGAATGCCGCGTGCCAGGCGGCGTAGTCGGGCGACTGAATCAGCGCGGCGGGCACAGCGGGCTCAAGCTGCGGGTTGGCGACCGATGTTCCGTCCTGCCACCAGCACACGCCGTCGATCCCGGCCGCGCCGGCGGATCCCTGCAGGATCCGCGTAGCGAGCTGCGGCAGGACCAGCTCGGCTTCGCCCCTGACGACATAGTCGATGAACGGGTGATTGCGGTGCAGAGCGGCGCCCATCGGCCCGTCGCAGTTCGCCCCGCCGAAGACGATCACCGTGGACGGCGCGAGTTCCTTGATCCGCCTGGCCAGCGCCAGTGACGGCACGTTCTGCATGAAGGTCGTGGTGAAGCCGACCGCGTCCGCGCCCGCTGCCGTGATGCCGGCTGCGACCGTTTCGATGAACTCGGCGGCGAGGGCGCGCATCTCGGGGGCCATGCCGATGCTGGCCCCGCGGTCCGCGGCGAATCGGAGCATTTCCGCTTCACGCCAGCCGGGATAGTACAAGGCGCCAGCGAAAACCCAGTCGCCCAGGCCGAGCGCGATGCCGTGGTCGGCGACATCCTGATAGTGGCGCGGCGTGATCCGCCCGCCGGATCGTTTGGTCACGAATTCGGCGAACGCCAGGTTGCAGAAGTGCTCGGTCACCGTTATGTCCGGATCGGTGGACGCCAGGATGCCGCGCACCAGGGCCATCGCAAGCGAGGGCATTCCCAGTGACTGCCAGGGCATGGACACGACGTGCC
>JBOHCG010000278.1:0-9761 GCA_050698735.1 Streptosporangiaceae bacterium
GGCTGCCGGGGCGGCAGCGGGAGGCGATCGTGCTGCGGTATTACGCGGATCTGTCGGAGGCGGAGATCGCGGACACGATGGGGATCAGCCGCGGCGCGGTCAAGAGCCACACCGCACGCGGGATGGCGTCCCTCCGCGCGGCCCTTGCGCAGGAGTAACAGCGCCTAGCCGGCACCGGGGTACTGGAAGACCTCGTCGAGCCTCACGTCGAACACCCGCGCGATCTCGAACGCCATCTCGAGCGACGGCGAGTAACGCCCCTGCTCGATCGCGATGATCGTCTGCATCAGGCCCTTCGTGTGCCGCGAGCCAGGCCGCGGCCCGGCGCGGCGAGGCCCGCGATAGCCAGGCGTCCTGCACGACTTCGGTCAGCTCGGCCAGCGTGAGCTCGCCGATCCGGCACGCCCGCACCAGCACCGACGGGTGGCCGTCAAAATGCGCCGTGCTGAAGAACGGCGACGCCTCGTCATGCAGGAGCGCCTGCTTGTCGGCCTCCGACGCGACCCAGAACATGATCACGTCCGGGTACCGCTCGCCGGTCCGGGGGTCGAAGGCATCCGGGCGCGGGGTGCGGAAGAACACGAACGACTTGCCGCCTACCTGGTAGACCGGGTTGTCACGCGGCCCGCGCCAGACCGTGACGTAGGGCATGGCCATGGCCAGTTCGTGCACATCCGCTTCCCGCGCCCGGCGCATGACAAGCAGCGTAGGCCCAGGAGCCAGAAGTCGGCGATCATGATGTCATGCATGTCGTTGGCTTGGTGCTGCACCCGGAGCGTGACTGCGGCGGGGCTGTCGGGTCCGTCCTTGACTGGGCTTACCGCCGCGGGATACGCGTCCTCGGCATCGACACGGAAATCAGCAGGATAGCCTGCACCGCCGAACCGGTGACCGCCGAGCAGATGCGCCAGCAGGCGAACCTGCTCGTCAGCCTGGGCGGCGATGGCACGATGCTGCGCGCCATGCGACTGGCCGACAGCCAGCGCTTCCCCGTCCTCGGGGTGAACCTCGGCAAGCTGGGATTCCTCGCCGAGGTCGACGTGCCGGACCTGGCCGATGCGCTGTCGGCCATCGACGAGCACCGGTTCACCACCGAGCCGCGGCTAGCCGTCGACGCCATCCTGGGGGACCAGGTGATCACCGCGTTCAACGACATCGCGTTCGTCCGGTTCCCCGGCCACAAGACCGCAGCCGTCGCGGTCCGGGCCGACGGCGAGAGGTTCGTGAGCTACACCGCCGACGCGGTGGTGGTCGCGACCCCGACGGGCTCAACCGCGTACAGCTTCTCCGCGGGCGGGCCCATCGTGAGCCCGGCAATCGAGGCCCTGCTGGTCACGCCCGCCGCGCCGCACTCCGCCTACAACCGCGGCCTTGTGGTCGCCTGTCACGAGCAGCTTGCCCTGGACATCCTGCCCGCGAGCGGTCCGCTGGCTGTCGAGGCCGACGGCAACGTCGCCGCGAACGTGGCTCCCGGTGACCGGATCGAGTTGCGGCCGCGTCCCGGTGCCGCCCGCGTCGTCCGTCTGGGCCGCACCACGTTCTACGAACGTGCCCGGCGCAAACTGCGCCTCACCGACTCCGCAGAGCTTCCCGACTCCGCCGAAATTTAAGGGACTGGCGGTCGGCCGGATATTTATATCGTGGTACGATATAAATATCCGCGATCGCGCGAAGGGAACACACCCATGTCTACAAGTGATGTTTCTGAGAACCCCAGAACGGGGGCCAGGCCCGCACAGCCCTCGACCCACGCGTCAGGCATAGCCGACCCGATCCCGGTTGGGATCGCCGGCTTCGCCATGACCACCTTCGTCCTGTCCTGCATCAACGCCGGGTTCTTCGTCGGCACCGCGGCCACGCCGATGGTCCTCGGGCTTGCCGCCTTCTACGGCGGCCTGGTCCAGCTCATCGCCGGCCTGTGGGCCTTCCGCCGTGGCGAGACATTCGCCGCCGTGGCGTTCTGCTCTTACGGCGGCGGCTTCTGGATGTCGTACTTCTTCCTGGTCTACTTCATCGCGCCGCACCTGGCCTCCTCGATAGCCGGCAACGCTATCGGCCTGTACCTGCTCGGCTGGCTGATCTTCACCTTCTACATGACGATCGCCGCGCTGAAGACCAACGCCGCGGTGCTGTGGGTGTTCATCACCCTGACCGCGACCTACCTGCTGCTGGCGCTAGCCGAGTTCGGCGTGGCCACGTCCTCGCTGCTGCCCATCGGCGGCTATGTGGGCGTCACCTGCGGGGTCACCGCCTGGTACGTCGCCTTCGCGCACGTCACAAACGCCACCTTCGGCCGGGAACTCATCCCTACCTGGCCGCTCAGCTAATCTGACCTGCCCCGCCCTGTCGGCCGGAAGCCGGGGCCGGAGCACGGGCAAGGGCGGGCGGCGCACCGCCCCCCGGCGGCGCACCGCCCGCCCCAAGCCCTCATAAGGCAATGGAGGTGGCCGTGATGAGCCTCACCGTCCGCGAGCAGCAGGCCCTGGAGGGCATGGCCAGTCGGCTCGCCCGCTCTGACCCCGGGCTGGCCACCAAGCTCGCAATGTTTACCCAGCTGACGTCGGGCGAGGCGATGCCGGCCCGCGAGAGCACCCAGCTCGCCCGCGGGTCCGCCCGCGGCGCGCGCCGACTGTACCGGCGCCTCGGCCTGCGGGGCGTCGCGGCGCTGGTGTGGCTGCTGATCACGTTCGCCCTGATCGGCATCGCGGTGGCCTTCAGCGGCGGCGGCAAGAGCAATGGCGCATGTACCACATCGTGGCCGGTGGTGTGCGCCGCCCGGTCTGCATCGACTCCTCGTTAGCCTCCGGGATTCAGCGTTGATCCGCTGACTGGGAAGTAATGATTTCTTCGCGGCTTTGAGCTGCGTTTTTGTGCCTGCCGGCGAGCCGAAGCGGTGTCTGAGCGCGCACCCGATGGGTGCGCTGAGCGTCGCCGCGGGCGGGCTTGGACGGGCTGCCGGGCGGTGGGCGGCGGGCGGCGGGCGGCGAGACCGTCGGCGGCGTAAGGCACGTTCGGCAGGAAGAGCGCCCCCGTCCGGGGGAATTACGAGGTTACGACACGCTTGTAACTTCCAGGGCAGGAGCGCTCGCGATGAAGGATACGCGTGGGATCAGGGGCTGCGGGTTACCCGCGGCGATCCGCCAGATCCCCGCGCGGATGCGCGCGCGGCTGCTGGTCCGCGTCGACGGGGCCGGCGCCAGCCACGAGCTGATCACGCACCTGCTGTCGCTGTGCACCCGGCGCCGCACCATGCTGTTCACCTCCGGCTGGGCCATCACCGGCGCCGATGAGGACGCGATCGGGCTGCTGCCCGCCAGTGCCTGGCAGGCCGCAGTGGACCAGGCCGGAGTGGTGCAGCAAGACAAGCACGTCGCCGAGATCACCCACCTGCTAACCCGCGCCGCCGACTGGCCCGCCGGACTGCGGTGGATCGTGCGCCGCACCAGGCCCTCGCGGCGGCAGGCCAGGAACCTGACCGCGTTCGAGCGCGCCACAGGCTGGCGGTATTCCATCATCGTCACCAACATCCCCGCCGCGCGCGGGATCGGCGGCGTGCCCGGCAGCCATCACGCCCAGTTCACCGGCGTGCTGCATCGCCAGCACGCCGTCGTCGAGGACGGCGTACGCGCCGCGAAGTCGATGGGCCTGCGTAATTTGCCGTCGAAGACCTGGCTGGTGAACTGCGGGTGGGTGCTGGCCGCCAACCTCGCCGCCGACCTGGCCGCCTGGTGCCGGCTGCTCGGCCTGTACGACTGCCAGGACCTCAAGGACGCCGAGCCGGACACGCTGCGTTACCGGCTGCTGAGCCTGCCCGCCCGGCTCGTCCGCCACGCCCGCGGCCGCGTCCTCAAGCTCAGCCGCACCTGGCTCTGGATGGACGCGTTCCTGGCCTGCTGGCAACGGCTGTGCGCCCTGCCAGAGCCCGCCTGACCAGCCATCCCGTCCCTGCGACCCAGAAAGGAGCCGCCCCGGCGCGGTCGGAGCCGGTGCCGTCCCTCGCGGTGGGATTCATGGGACTCGGCACCGGATACATGATCTACGGCACCCAGGAACTGTTCAATTACCCGCGGCGCGACGAGCGAGTGGACTTCGCGACCGGCATGTGGGGCATCTGGATGCCGGGGCTCATGCAGTTGATCACAGGCGTCTACCTGTTCCTCGGGCTGACCCTGTTCGGCACCTTTACAGATCCCCTCCTCTACATGGCGGCGCTGGCCTTCACCGCCTACGGGGTGCACTGGTTCGCGATCGGCTGGAACCGGCTGCGCCAGGCGGACGCGCGGGCCAACGTCGGCATGACCGTCGCGTTCACCTTCGTCTCGGTGCTCGGCATCATCGTGTTCTTCAAGGGCGGAGACGACGGGGTCGGCGGCCTTGTCATCGGCCTGACCTGTATTTACGTCGCAGGTTTCTTAGCCAGCATGAAGGTGGACCTGCCAGAGAGGTATGGCATCCTGGCCGAGCGGGCGCTGGGCCTCTTCCACCTCGGCACCGGGCTCTGGCTTTCTATCTGATGTTCGCCGATATCCTGAACGCCATCCTCAAGTTCACCCTGTTCATCTGACCCCAAGCGAGCGACGGAGCGCGTGCCGACCGAACCAGACGCGGATCTCGACACCGGCACCGCTCACCCGGCCCCTAGATGGAACAAGGCCCCCCTCCATGTATGAGATGGAGGGGGGCCTCGTCGGCCTTGCCGCGCCAGTCCGGCCGGTTGCCCGGTCTCGCCAACGCCGCAGGCCGCCCACCAAGGCCAGGTACCCGTGCGGGAAGCCGGTTGCCCGATTGCCCTCACGTCCCGGGAGTTGCCCCCCAGATGGTGCCCGTTTCCGGCGGTGAATGAATTTCTACTCCCTCTGCCGACGTGGCGCAAGGGCTCCGCGAGGATTTATCCGGTAATTTTCTGCGTCCACACGATATCCACAGCAGCCACACCGTTATCCGCATGTAGCGGCGGTTATCCACCGGCTTATCCACCGGTTTATGCACAGCCGATCCATAGGTCACTGGGCGTAATTCAGAAAATACCGTAACCCGGAATTCGGTGAACCAGCCCACTGGCGCGGCGGCCCGGCGAGTTCCTACGATGAAGCCCGTGTGCGTAGCCGATACCCCGGCCGCCCGGGCCGCCGCGGTCCTGCACGACGTGCAGCCTGCCATCGAGATCCACCTGGAGCCGGTCGACGAGGTCGTGGTGACCACGCTGATGGACAACGTCACCGACAACCTGATGACCGACCACGGACCCGCGCGGCGGCCAAGGGTCGCTAGCACCCCGGCCCGCGGCGCCCGGAATTCACGGCCGTCGCGGGCCCTTTGCGTATCCGCGGCGGAATCAGGCGGTCAGCACAGGACGCGCTGCGCCGGCCACCGCGCCGTCGGTGTAAGTGACAAAGTTCGTCGCCACCGCAGGGATGCGGGGGCCAGGCAGCACGATGCCGACCAGGTTCAGCGGGTCCGCGGCTGACAGCTGTATGGTCTCGCCGTTCCGCGGTCGCTTCCTGATCTCCCGCAGCATGCTCACCGCGTCCGGGTGCGCGAACTGCTCGCCGCTGAACCCGCCGACGAACCTGCCGCCGCTTACCGTGCCCCGGGCCTCCATCCGCCGAAATGCCCACAGCACCTCCCGCCAGGGCACCGCGATGTTCTCCCGGGCCAGCAGGTCCCGGAACACCACCCCCCACCGGACGGCAAGCTGCTCGGCGACGGCCTCGGCCAGGTCGTCAGGATCGCACTCGGTCGGCGGCTCGGGCAGCAGCGACCATCGCCCCGCGGTCCGCGAGGTGAGCTGGCTGCCGCGGCGCAACTGGCGTCGCCCGAGGCTGCTGGCCGCCGCGGCACGCCGCCCGAACAGCGACCGTATGGCGCGGAAGCCGTCCGCGGTGACCAGCCCGCGGGCCACGCCCTCCCACAGCGCCTCCTCGACCTCGCCGGGCAGCCGCCCGGTCAGCGCGGAAAGGTCTGGCTGGAACAGCGCACCGCGCTCGGCAAGCGCATCGATCACGTCGCGGGTCCGGCCGGGCCCGACGTCTGCCGGGCGGGCCTCGCCGCGCGCCGCCCGCAGCAGCCACGGCAGGTCGTCGCGGATCGTCAGCGTGATCGGCGTCGCCCTGGACGGGGTGAGGCCGCTGCGGCGGGGGAGGTCGTCGGGCTCGCCGCGCACAGATAGCCGCCCCCAGGCGATCCCGCCGTCCAGGCACACCTCGTCCAGCCACTCCCGGCGGTAGCCGGTCACCCTGGCCGGCAGGATGGCCCTCTCCCAGGCGCCGGCCGCGAGCTCGAAGCCCTGCAACTGCTCCACCACCGCGAGCACGCCCCGGCTGCCCTCGCGCCTGGTATCCGGCGTCACGTGCTGCCAGCGCAGCAGGAACCGCATGAAGTCCTGCGCCGTGACCGGCTCGACCTCCTGCCGCTTCCGCTGCCTGGTATAGGCGTGGATCCGCGTCAGCACCCGCCGCGCGCACCATTCCTCAGGTCCGTCCGGATCCGTGAACCGCCCCCGCAGCGCGAAGCCCTCAGTTTCCAGCCTGATCAGCGCGAGCTGGGCAGCCGAGGCCCCCAGTCCCGTAGCCGAGGCCAGCGACGCCGCGCCGCAGAGCCCAGACACATCCAGATGTCCCCGCAGCATCTCCGCCGCCGCGGCATCCGCCTCCAGAGCCCTAGTCCCCAGAACCCCAGAGAATCCCGCGACCGCCCCAGGGAACAGCGGCCCCACCACCCCCCACCGCTCCGCCGCACACCACAGAAAACCCCCGTCAGCCACGAGAACCTCGCCGGCCCTCCCGGCGCCAGCAAGCTCCCCGAACCACGCCCGCCACTCCGGCACAGGCCGCATGACGTACAGCGTCATCAGCAGGTCGTGCAGCTCGTCGGCGTCCCGTGGCTGGGGCCTGACCTGATCGGTGACCCGCTCGATCGCCGCCGGATCGAGCCTGGCCAGATCGCGTGCCTGCACCGGCAGTCCGCGGGGGAGCTGCACCTGCCGGCTGCGCCGGTTCGCGAACTCCGTCTCGTCGTCCAGGTAGGTGTACGGCATGCCGTTCAGGATCTCGTGCGCGAGCACAGAAGGCTCCGTGGTGTCCCGCGTGATCACGCTGATCCGGCCCGCCTCAACCCCGGCCACCAGCTCCCGCAGCCCGTCGATGTCCATCGCCTCGTGCAGGCAGTCCTCGAGCGTCTGCCGGACCAGCGGGTGGTCGGGGATCTCGATCGGGCCGGGCGCCACGTTTTCCTGGCAGGCCGCCAGCGTCGGGAACACCGCGGCCATCAGGTCGTCGGCCTCCATCCGCTGGATCGCGGGCGGGTTCTTCCTGCCGCCCCGCATCCGCAGCACGGTCAGCGAGGTGTTGAGGTTCCACCGCCAGCGGGCGGCGAACAGCGGCGAGGTGAGCACCGCCTGCCGTACCACCTGCTCCACCGTGGCCGAGGCCAGGAACTTCGGCACCCGGTCGAGCGGGAAGCTGTGCTGCGGCCCCAGCGACAGAAGGATCGCGTTGTCGCTGGCCGCCGCCTGCAGCTCGAAGTCGAACGTCACGCAGAACCGCTTCCGCAGCGCCAGCCCGAACGCCCGGTTCACCCGTGCCCCGAACGGCGCGTGCCCGATCAGCTGCATCCCGCCGGCCTCGTCGAAGAACCGCTCCAGGATGATGACGTTCATGGTCGGCACGGCACCAAGCGCGGCCAGCCCCGCCTGCAGGTAGCCGACGATCATGTCGGCCGCCACCGGGCCGATCCCGCACTCCTCCTGCAGCCAGCTCCGGCCGTCGGCCGCGGACCGGTCCGCCACCTCCTGCCGCAGCGACGAGACCTCCTCCGACAGCTCCCTGGTGCGCCCCGGCGCCTCGCCCTGCCAGAACGGCACCGACGGCGGTGCCCCGTGCGCGTCGACCACCCGGACCGTCCCCGGCTCCACCCGGCGGATCCTCCAGGAGTGGGTGCCGAGCAGGAAGACGTCACCCGGCCGGCTCTCCACCGCCCATTCCTCGTGCACCGATCCGACCTGCATCTCGTCGGGCTCGGCGACGACACGAAAGTCGCCGAGCTCGGGGATGGCCCCGCCGGAGGTCAGCGCGGCCAGCCGCGCGCCGCGGCGCGCCTTCACGGTCCCGTTGACCTGGTCCCTGTGCAGGTAGTACGCCCGCCGCCCGCGACCTGTCCTGATACCCTCGGCCAGCAGGTCAGCGATGTCCTCGAAATCCTCGGCGGCCAGGTCACGGAACGGCGCCGCCCGCCTGGCCAGCTCGAGCAGCGAGCCCTCCGCCCACTGCTCCGCGGCGGCCTCGGCCACCATCTGCTGCGCCAGGATGTCCAGCGGCCGCTGCGGTATGACGATGGCGTCGAGCCGCCCGCGGTGCACCCCGCGCAGCAGCGCGGCGCATTCCACCAGCTCGTCCCTGGTTGTCGGATACAACAGGCCGCGCGGGACCCCGCTTCGCGTGTGATTGGACCGGCCGACCCGCTGCAGGAAGGTGGCGATGCTTCGCGGCGAGCCGATCTGGCACACCAGCTCGACCGGGCCGATGTCGATGCCGAGCTCGAGCGAGGCGGTGGCCACCAGGGCCCGCAGGTCCCCGGCCCGCAGCCGGGCCTCCACCCGCTGCCTGCGCCCCTTCGACAGCGACCCGTGATGCGCGGCGACCTTAGCGCCCAGCTCCTCCCCGAGCAGTTCGCCCAGCTGGTGGGCCACCCGCTCGGACATGCTCCGGGTGTTGACGAAGACCAGCGTGGTCCGGTGCGAGCCCACGTGTGCCGCGATCGTGCTCAGCATCTGCCCCATCTGCTCGCCGGTGGGCACCGCGCCGAGTTCGTCGTCGGGCAGTTCGAGCGCGAGATCCAGCCGCCTGCGGTGCCCGGAATCCACGATCGAGCAGCGCGGCGTCCCGTCCGGCCGGTCCCTGTCCTCGCCGGCGCCGACCAGCAGCCGCGCGATCGCCTCGATCGGCCGCACTGTGGCCGACAGCCCCACCCGCTGCACCGGCTCCACCGCGACGTGCGCCAGCCGCTCCAGCGTCAGGGCCAGGTGCGAGCCGCGCTTGTTCCCGGCGACCGCGTGGATCTCGTCCACGATCACCGTCCGCGTGCCGCGCAGCATGGCCCGGCTCCGCTCCGCCGTCACCAGCAGGAACAGCGACTCCGGCGTGGTGATCAGGATGTCAGGCGGATTCTTCAGCATGGCCGCGCGCGCCGCCGCGGCCGTGTCCCCGGTCCGCACCGCCACCCGGATATCGGGCGCGGGCAGCCCGAGTTCCTTCGCCACCCCGGCGATCTCGGCCAGCGGCGCCTCGAGGTTCTGCTGGATGTCCGTGGCCAGCGCCTTCAGCGGCGACACGTAGACAACCTGCAGTCCGTCGCCGCCCCCGCAATACAGCCGGTCGATGCAGACGAGGAACGCCGCCAGCGTCTTGCCCGATCCAGTCGGAGCCGCGATCAGCGTGTGCCCGCCGGCCGCGATCTCCCGCCAGCCCGCCGCCTGCGGCTCGGTAGGGCCGCCGGGAAACCGCCGTTCAAACCAGGTCCGCACGGCCGGATGGAACGTTTCCAGCACCCGATCACCGTACCTCCGGGCACCGACATTCCATCCTTAGATCTTTATTCAGAACGAACGGTGGTGCGTGCCTCAGGCAGGTACCACGTACGGGAAGCTGCCAGCCCGCTGGTCCTTGGTCGTGGCTGGCCGCAGCCCCGAGAGCACCGCCATATTGGTGACGAGGGACAGCATCGCCTCGGGAGCGTTGTCGGCCTGCGTCCGGCCGTTGCGCCCC
>JBOHCG010000279.1:0-9715 GCA_050698735.1 Streptosporangiaceae bacterium
GCTCCGGACAGCTCAAGAAGCACGTGCTGCGGTTCCTTGAGCAAAAAGAGATCAAGGCGAAATATCACCGGGTGGAGAAGGACTCGAAGAACTTCGGCCGGCTCTTCATTCATTTCCGCTGGTAGGAGGCGTGCCGCCAGCGCCGGGGCCGGGGCTACCCTGACGCACATGTCGGGCACCGGCGAGTACGTACCAGCACGTCGGGAACCATACGGTGCAAACTTCTGCACAGACGCAGAGGGACCTTCAACCGATGGCAGCCTTCACAGCTACATCCACCGAGATCAATGGGGCGTGTCATGCGATTCCAATTCCCGGCCCGCCGGGTCATCCTTGCTCCGATGCTCGGCCTGGCGCTGATCGCGGCGGCGTCAGCCTGCAGCAGCTCCGGCAGTTCAGCGACCACGGCCCCGCCGACGCCGACGGCCTCCGCCGCTCCGGCAGGTTCGCCGACCCCGGCGCCCCCGGCCACCACGGCGGCCCCCGCTACCAGCGCGCCGGCGAACGCGGCGGCGGAGATAACGGCGAACTGGGAGAAGTTCTTCGACTCCAGCACGTCGGTCTCGCAGAAGGCCAAGCTGCTCCAGAACGGCCCCACGTTCTCCTCGGCCATCAATTCCTTCACCCAGCTTCCGCTGGCCAACGGCATCGGGGCCAAGGTCACCGCGGTCGTGGTGAACTCGGCGACGTCGGCGACGGTGAGCTACAACATCGTGGCCGGCGGGTCGACGCTGCTGGCCAACCAGTCCGGCAAGTCGGTTTACCAGGACGGGATCTGGAAGGTCGGCGACGCCACCCTCTGCAACCTGTTCAAGCTGATACCCGGCGGCTCGGTGCCGGCGGCGTGCAGTTCGGTCAGCTGAGGCAGGGCCCGCTTTGGCCAGATCGGCGGAGGCCGTCTCCGGTGACCGGCACGGCGAGGGCGGCAGCGCCCTGCGTGCCGGCCAGCGGCTGGCCCTTGCGACCCTGTGCACGCTGCTCTTCCTGACCTTCCTCGACAACACGGTGGTCAGCGTCGCCCTCGGCGACATCCAGACGAGCCTGAAGGCGGGCGTCACCGACCTGCAGTGGGTGGTCGGCGCGTACGCCCTCACGTTCGCCAGCCTCATGCTGGCCTGCGGGATGATCGGCGACGAGCTGGGCCGCAAGAAGGTCATGCTCGCCGGAGCCACAGTCTTCTGCGCAGGCTCGGTGCTGTGCGCGCTCGCCCCGAACGTGCAGACGCTCATCGCGGGCCGCGCCGTGATGGGCGTCGGCGCGGCGGCCAGCGAGCCGGGCACGCTGTCGATGCTGCGGCAGATGTACCCGGACGCCAGGGCCCGCAGCCGGGCGATCGGCGTGTGGGCGGGCACGTCCGGCGCCGCGCTCGCGGCCGGCCCTGTCGTCGGCGGGTTGCTGGTCGGGATCTGGAGCTGGCGCGGGATCTTCTGGTTCAACCTCGCGTTCGGGCTGGTCGCCCTGATCGTCGCCGCGCGCGTCCTGCCGGAGAGCGCGGATCCCACGGCCAAGCGGGTCGACACCGCGGGCACGCTGCTCGGCGCGGGCGCGCTCGCCACCTTCGTGTTCGCGATCATCGACGCGGAGCAGGCCGGCTTCGCCGCGAGGGCGGTGATCCTCCTGCTGTGCGCGAGCGCGGTGCTCGCGGTGGCCTTCGTCTGGCGCGAGCACCGTGCCGCGAACCCCCTGCTTGACCTGCGGTACCTGCGCATCCCGCAGTTCACCACCGCGAACATCACCGCGTTCTGCACCTATTTCGGCACGTTCGCGGTTTTCTTCTTCACCGCGCTGTACCTGGTCGAGATCGTGAACGCGTCCGGGTTCAAGCTGGCGGTCGTCTTCCTGCCGATGACGGTGCTGATGATCGTCGCGTCGGTGCTCGCCGGACGGTGGACGGCGCTGGTCGGGCCGCGCTGGTCGATCACGATCGGCTGCCTGCTGTTCGCCGTCGGCCTGTTCCTCGCGAACGGCTACCTGTCCCCGCACCCGGACTACGGGCCGCTGGTGCTCGCGCTCGCGCTCGCGGGCATCGGCATCGGCACGACCGTGGTCCCGATCACCTCCTCGGTGCTTGCCGCGGTGCCGCCCGAGCGGTCCGGCATGGCCGCCTCGGCCTCCAACACCAGCCGGGAGATCGGCGCCGTCACCGGCGTGGCCATCCTCGGCTCGCTTGTCGACTCCCAGCTCAAGGTCAGCCTGGCCACCCAGATGAACGCCCTGGGCATCCCGAAGGTGTATCAGACGCTGGTCGCCAACGCCCTGGAGACCGGCCAGATCCCGAAGAACACCCTCGGCGACGCCAAGATCGTCAGGGAGGTCATCGACGCGGCGTACTCGGCCTTCCACGCCGGCCTGCACGCGGCGCTCTACCTGTCGGCCGGGCTGGCGCTGGCCGCCGCGGTGCTCTCCGCAATTACGCTACGCTCACGCCCGGTGGACGCAGGGTCTTGACATTTCGTCCAGATTGAGGGAAGCAAGTAGTACAAGTAGTAACGGCAAAGACGCCCTCGGCCAACCCTCGACGGCACGCTAGCGAAGAGAGGCTGACCATGGTTTGTTACGCCCGGCCTGCGGTCAGGATGGCGGCACTGGTACTAGTGGCGTTCGGTATATTCGAGCGGCCGGTCGGCCACTTCGTCGATGCGGCGGCACTCGTGGTCGCGATCGCCGTGGCCGTCGCGGTCGCCGCCGCCCTGGCGGCGCTGGCGTTCGTGGCGTTCCTGTCCACCCGGCGGCGGCGGGCGCGGGCCGGCGGATGCGTGTCCTGCACGCTGCGCTGCCAGCACGCCATGACCGAGGGCCCGAGGCGGCTCCTGCTGATAAGCATCACCGACCGGACCCCTGTTGCGCCTTCGAGCGTTCCGGCCTCTTCGGCACCGGCGTCCGGGCCGGCCGCCGCCGGCGTCCGGGCCGTCGTGCCTGCCGGGCGTTCGCTGCCCGTGGTGAGCATCAACGGGCGGCCCTCCCTCTCGTCCTCTCATGCCCACGCGGCGCCGGTGCGGCCCTCCCCTGGTCGCCCCAGGCTGGCGGGGCGGCCCTCCGCCGGCCACCCGGAGCTGGTGCGGCCGCCCGCGGGGCCCGATGACCCGCGGTGGCCGGACCGGCCCGCCAGGCGGGTGCCGGAGCGCGTCGGGTCGTAGCCGAAAACACATCGAGCCTGCCTCGTCCGGCTGACCGTAGCGTCAGCCCTCGGGTGGCCCCGTACCGGGCGAAGATGTAACGTTGACGTTCGGGTCAGGTTTCATTCAGCTGACCCTTTTCGCTGCAGCATCACGAGGAGCGGTATGGCGGTCGACAAGCACGCGCTCAACGGGGACCTTGGGGACCGGGGCGCCGCTGACCGAGGAAAGAACTACAAGTGGGTCGCCCTGTCCAACACCACGCTCGGCATCTTGATGGTCACCATCAACCAGTCGATCCTGCTGATCTCGCTGCCCGCGCTGTTCCGCGGCATCAACCTCAACCCGCTCGTCCCGTCCAACACGTCTTACTTTCTCTGGGTGTTCATGGGATTCGTGCTGGTGACCGCCGTCCTTGTGGTCAGCCTCGGCCGGGTAGGCGACATCTACGGCCGGGTCCGGATGTACAACCTGGGCTTCGCAGTGTTCACGCTGTTCTCGATCCTGCTCTCGGTGACGTTCCTCACCGGGCCGGCCGGCGCGCTGTGGATCATCGTCATGCGGGTCTTCCAGGGGGTCGGCGGGGCGTTCCTGTTCGCCAACTCCACCGCGATCCTGACCGACGCCTTCCCCCCGGACGAGCGGGGCAAGGCGATGGGCATCAACGGCATCGCGGCGGTGAGCGGCTCGTTCATCGGGCTGATCCTCGGCGGCGTGCTCGCCCCGATCGAGTGGCGGCTCGTATTCCTGGTTTCGGTGCCTTTCGGGCTCTTCGGTACCATCTGGGCCTACCTCAAGCTCGTCGACAACGGGATCCGCATGCCGGCCAAGATCGACTGGCTGGGCAATACCGCGTTCGCGGTCGGGCTGATCGCCCTGCTCACCGGCATCGTGTACTCGCTGCTCCCGTACGGCGGGCACCCCACCGGGTGGACCAACCCGTGGGTGCTCACCGCGGTGTTCGGCGGGATCGCCGTCCTCGGCCTGTTCGCCTGGATCGAGACCAAGGTGCCGGCACCGATGTTCCGGCTCGGCCTGTTCCGGATCCGCGCGTTCACCGCCGGGAACATCGCCGGCCTGCTGGGCGCGCTTGGCCGGGGCGGCATCCAGTTCATGCTGATCATCTGGCTGCAGGGCATCTGGCTGCCGCAGCACGGCTACAGCTTCGCCCGGACACCGCTGTGGGCCGGCATCTACATGATCCCGCTGACGATCGGGTTCCTGCTGCTCGGCCCCATCTCCGGGGTGATGTCAGACCGGTGGGGCGCCCGGGCCCTCGCCACCGTGGGCCTCACCATCTCCGGCGCCGCCTTCCTGCTGCTCGAGCTGCTCCCGATCAACTTCACCTACATCTGGTTCGCGCTGCTGATCTTCCTGTTCGCGGTCGGCATGGGCCTGTTCTTCTCGCCCAACCAGGCCTCGGTGATGAACAGCCTGCCGCCCGAGCAGCGCGGCGCGGGCGCCGGGATGCTGAACACCTTCCAGAACTCGGCCTCGGTGCTGTCCATGGGCCTGTTCTTCACCATCGTCACGCTGGGGCTGGCATCGCGGCTGCCCAGCCACCTGTACAAGGGCCTGGTGGCGGCCGGCATCAACCCGGCCTCGGCCCACCTCGTCGCCAACGAGCCGCCGATCGGCAGCCTGTTCTCGGCCTTCCTCGGCTACAACCCGATCAAGGAGCTGCTCGGCCCGACCGGAGCGCTGCAGCATCTGTCGGCCAGCCAGGCCGCCTACGTCACCGGCCGGTCGTTCTTCCCGCAGCTGATCGAGCAGCCGTTCGCCGACGGCATGCACCTGGCCTTCACCTTCGCCGCGATCGCCACCGGTATCGCCATGGTGGCCTCGGCCCTGCGGGGCAAGCGCTACTTCCACGGCGACGAGCCGGTCATCGAGGAGCTGGCCGAGGGCGCCGCCGAGAGCGCGGGGATTTTCGGGCTGGACGAGACCGCGGGGCTGCCGGGCATCACCGGCGCCCCGGCTCCCTCTTCGAACGGGAACGGCGTCGGAGCCGCCTCTGCGGCCTCCGGGTCGGAATCCTCGGCGCAGAACGGCTGATCCAGTGGGCGCGCAGCCGATCGCCGAGCCGGAGCCTTCGGCACCGCAGGGACCGCTGTTCGGCATCGGCGCCGCCGCGGCCCGCGCAGGTGTCTCGGAGCGGGCGCTACGTTATTACCAGCAGCTCGGCCTTCTCACCCCGTGCCACAGCACGCCAGGCGGCCTGCGGCGCTACTCGGAGGAAGACCTGGCCAGGGTAGCGAGGATACGGCAACTGCAGGCCCTGCTCGGCCTCAACCTGGACGAGATCGCCGTGGTGCTGCGGCACGAGGACCGGATTGCGCAGATCAAGCGCGCCTACCATCACGAGTACACCAGCGACGAGCAGCGGCAGGAACTCGTGCGCGAGAGCCTGAACCTGCACCGCGACCTCCGCGCGACGGTCGAGGCCAAGCGGCATGCCATCGAGGGCTTCCTGGCCGACCTCGACGCCCGCATCGCCCGCGCGAGCGACCTGCTCGAGCAGATGACCGCGCCCACAGTTTGACCGCACTAAGGGCGTGGGCAGGGCCGGGTTCGGCACCTGGGCTGTGCCCTCGAAGATGCGCCAGCAGCCTCCGCCAGCCCGCTTGGCTTCGTACATGGCGAGGTCGGCGCGGGCCAGCAGGGCCTGCAGGTCAAAGCAATGGGTGGATTCGGCGATGCCGACGCTGACCGTATACGGGATCGGGGTCCCGTCAGGGCCGACGATGTGAGACGGCGAGCCGGTCAGCTGCTCCGCGATCTGGGCCGCTCGCTCGGAGGTGATCGCCGAGATAACGACGATGAACTGGTCGCCGCCGTAGCGGCCCGCTATGTCGTCCGCTCGCACCTGCTCCCGGCAGGACTGGGCAAGAGCGGCCAGCACCCGGTCCCCGACGGCGTGCCCGTGCACGTCGTTGATCTGCTTGAAGCGGTCCACGTGAAGCATCAGGGCGACGAGGGGCACGCCGAGCCGCTGCGCATGCGCAAACGTGCCCTCGGCCACCTCCATGAAGTGGCGGTGGTTGTACAGCCCGGTCATCCCGTCGATCGAGGCGAGTTCGGCGTACCGGGCCGCGAGCCTGCCGTTGTCTTGCAGGGCGGCGAACTGGCGAACGCAGACGAAGGTCGTCAGCACGACCGCGCCCACCACGACGCCCAGGGGACCGAACCTGAAGTTTTCCAGTCCCACGACGGTGAGCAGCACGTAGCTGCCCGCGACCGCCAGGTAGGGCAGCACGCTGGGACGGGTTGCCAGCGCCCGGACCGGCGTGGCGAACCCCATCGCCGGCTTGGCGCGCAGCTGGCATACGGTCGCGACCAGCAAGATCGTCAGCGCAAGGAACCACAGGGTATCGACCGGGTCACCGCCGAGGTAGGTCGAGTGCGCGATGATGTAGTCGTAGGTGAGATCGGCCGCGATGTACACGACCATGCCGATTGCGAAGATCCGCAGCGCCGTGACGCTCAGCCGCGGCGTGCCCCGCCACAGCAGCGACAGCACCCCGAACAGGAGCAGCAGGTCGCCGCACGGGTAGCAGTAGGTCACGATGTCAGCGAGATCGAAGTGAGCCGAAGCCACGGCGGGCCCGAGCGCCACGTACCAGATGAGCGTGAATCCGCCGACGAAGACGGTGCCCATGTCGAGCAGCAGCCGGATTCGTTCCGACCGCGTGCGGCGGCGGGAGGGGAAGGTGAGCAGGCCGGCCAGGGCCACCACGTAGAAGCTCAGATAGCCCGCGTCCGCCCAAGTCGGATAGGCCCGTTCGTGCAGCACGACCTCATAGACCAGCTGCAGCCCGTCGCCAAGCAGGTAGAGCCAGAGCGCGGCCGAGAGCAGGCGCCACGGCCGGCGGGACCGGCCGAGATCCTTGCGCCGCGACACCAGCCAGGCGCACACCGCCACCGCCCCGTTTACCGGAAAGTAAGCCAGGTCGCCGATCAGGGCCTGGTGCTGGTGGCCACCCCAGCGGAAGATCTGCCAGAGCCCGTAGACGGCGAACATGCCGACCGCGGCGGCCAGCGTGCGTGCCCCGACTGGGTCCACGGCGCGGCGGCAGGCGTCCGCCACCTGCCGGTAGGTGCTGCCCATCTCCTCGGCGTCGCCGCCGGATGCCGCCGTCTCCGCGGATGGGTTCTGCTGCCCGGATCCGCCTCGTCGCTGCGCAGACCGCTGATGCTCGTGCAGCCAGTCCGCGAACGCGTCGGGCGGCATGGGCCGCCCGAGCAGGAAGCCCTGGGCGAGGTCGCAGCCGAGGGCCTCGAGCTCGGACCTGACGGCCTCGGACTCTACCCCCTCGGCGACCACCTCCACTCCGAGCTGGTGGGCGAGATCGATCGTGGTCCTGACGATGGTCCGGAAGTTCGAGTTGCTCGCGATCGGCCGCACGATGGACATGTCGAGCTTGAGCTCATAGACGGGCCAGCCGCCCAGGCTCTCCAGCGAGGCGAAGCCGGTGCCGAAATCGTCGAGCGCGACCTTCACGCCGAGCTCGGCAAGCTGGGCGAAGAAGCTCGGGCTCACCGACGCGGTCCCGGTCTGCTCGCTCACCTCGAGAGCGAGCATGCGGCCCGGCACCTGTGCGCTCCGCAACGCCTCGGCGACGACTGCCGGGAATTCGGGGTCCTTCATGCAATCGGGTCCGACGTTGACCGAGATCGGGATGTCCCACCCGTCGGCAGCCCAGATCCGGTGCTGGGCGAGCGACACCCTGAGCATCCGCTGAGTGAACTCCGCCATCAGCCCGAGCTTCTCGGCGAGCGGGACGAACAGGCCTGGCGCCAGCGTGCCGAGGGCGGGATGCTCCCACCGCGCGAGCGCCTCGGCCGCCACCACCTTGCCGGATGACAACTCAACCTCAGGCTGGAAATAGGCCACTACCTGCCCACTCTCCAGCGCGTGGGGAAACTCGGCCTGCAGCCTCGTCGCTACGTCTTCGGCTTCGGCTTCGATCGCCATCCGCTGCCGCTCTCTCCTCGATGACCGGTAAGCGCTTGGTCGCTTATACATATTGTAACTACTCGTCACACGTTGTCATCAGAGAGTCGCTGTGGTCAACCCCACGGCCGTGCCGGGGCGCCGCCGTCAGTCCGGCAGCAAGGCCAGCCGCAGGCGTCGCAACCGGGCTGGATCGGCCGTTATCTCGATGCGGGTAACCCGGCGCGCGGCGTTGACCGTCATTCTCAGCACGACCTGCGGCCGGCCTGCCCGCACGGCGATGATGCCCACCGACCCCTCCACCAGGACAAGCTGGGCCTTGCCGGCCAGGGCGGAGGCGGCGACCGCACCCCTGGCGACCTGTTGCGCGCCGTGCAGCACGACCGGCCTGCCCGACGGCGCGGCGGCACCGTCGGCGGTCAGCGTAACCTCGGCGTCGAGCAGCGCGACCAGCGCCGAGAAGTCGCCGTCGCGGGAGGCGGCGAGGAATGCGGTAGCCACCTCGCGCTGGCGGCCCAGGTCGGCCGCGCGGTCCGGGCTCGGCGTGCCGCGCACCCGGCGCCTGGCCCGGCTGGCGAGCTGCCGCGTCGCGTCCGCCGACCGCCCGAGCACGTCCGCCACCTCGGTGAACGGCATCGCGAACATGTCGTGCAGCACGAACGCGAGCCGCTCGGCGGGCGTGAGCGTGTCGAGCACGACCAGCAGGGCCAGGCCGACCGAATCGGCAAGCACCGCCTCCTCCTCCGGGTCGCCGGCCAGGCCGAGGGCGCCGCTCCTGCTGGCCCTCGCCGTCTCCGCCGCCCTCGGCCAGGAGTCGCCGACCGGTTCCTCGGCCCTGGACCGGCGCGACCTGAGCATGTTGAGGGACACCCTCGCGACGATCGTGGTCAGCCAGCCGCCGAGGTTCTCCACCTGGCTGGTGTCCGCGCCTGTCATCCGCAGCCAGGCATCCTGCACCGCGTCGTCGGCGTCGGCCATCGAGCCGAGCAGCCGGTACGCGACCGCCCGCAGGTGCGGGCGATGCCCCTCGAAGGCCGCCGTCAGCCAGTCGTCTGCCATGTCTGCCTCACTGCTCAGGTGTCATCACTGTGACACGCGGCAGCTAGCGGACGTGACGTGGTGCTTGCCGGGCTGCCGTGCTCTCAGCAGGGCTCGAACCTGCGATCTCTGCCTTCGGACGGCAGTGTCCTATCCGCCTGGACCATGAGAGCTCGAGTGCCAGCCGCAGGAATCGAACCTGCCGTGCAGAAGCGACGGTTTTACAAACCGCTCCCATGCCATCTCGGGTCACGCTGGCATCACGGGTGACCGACGCGACTTGAACGCGCATCGTCCGGGTCCACGGCCCAGTGCTCTAGCCGGTTGAGCTACGGCCACCGTGCTCAGCGAAGGAATCGGACCTCCGTCCCCCGGATGTGGACCGGGCGCTCTCCCATTGAGCTAGCCGAGCTTCGAGCGCGCCCAGGAGGAGTCGAACCCCCATTCCGAGATCCGTAATCTCGTGCCCTGTCCATTGGGCGATGGGCGCTTGGAGTACCCGCGGCAGGAGCCGAACCTGCGGCCTTCCGCTAGTCGGGCGGACGCTCTGCCACTGAGCTACGCGGGCATGGAGCGGGACCTACGGGACTTGAACCCGTGACCTCTG